>CAZTVN010000022.1:0-13596 GCA_964617145.1 uncultured Candidatus Peribacteria bacterium | reverse complement strand
AGGATTATAGACCCTCATAAGCGCCCGTAAAAACTCCCGCGACGCATCATAGGCATGAAGATTATTAAAACCAGCATCTTTTAAAGCACGTTCTACATGAATGCGTTCATTGAGACGCATAAGCCCTGTATCAACAAAAAGGCCATAAACTCGATCAGTTCCGAGAGCCTTATTCAAAAGAGCGAAGGCGACAGTTGAGTCAACTCCTCCACTGACAAGCATAAACACTTTTTTGTTACCAATCTGTTTTTGAAGAGAAGGAATAATTTGTTCAATATAATGCGAAATAGTCCATGTCCTGGCGCAACCGCACAAAGTAATAAAATTATTGAAAATATCTTTACCCTTTGGTGTATGAGTAACTTCTGGATGGAATTGCACGCCGTAGAAATTTTTCTTAAAATTTCCTATCACCGCTGTTGGGCAATCTTGGGTTTTCGCAACAACCTCAAATCCTTCAGGAAGAACGGTTATTTGATCCCCGTGGCTCATCCAAACTTGCATATTTCTCTCCGAAAAATCTTTTAAAATGCCTTCTTTTTTTATAATATTGAGCTCGGCTTTGCCATATTCACGGACTTTTCCCGATTCAACTTTGCCTGAAAGTGTATAAGCCATAAGTTGATGCCCGTAACATATCCCAAGAACAGGAATTCCTAAGGAAAAAATACGTTTATCACACAGAGGAACTCCAGAATCATAAACGCTGGCTGGGCCACCAGAAAGTATAAGCCCACGAGCCGAAACGAGTTTCTCCGCAAGGGTTTTCCCCTGTTTAATTTCAGCATACACACCAAGCTTGCGGATGCGATTCGCAATAAGATGAGCATACTGTCCTCCAAAATCTAAAACAACAATCTTGTCCACTGAAAATACACGAGTTACTTAAAGCTCCTTAGCTAAAGTATAGTGTGAAGCCCGAAAAAAAGCCAGAAAAAGGTTATTTATAGGAAGCAGCTTCAGAAAAACGTTGAATAAGAAACTCTCGATCAAGGGCTTCAAGAAGCCATCCAGCCTTTGGGCCGCTCGTTTTCCCAAGAAGTGAGACATAAATAGCCTCAAAAAGGGTAGGAGGGTCAATCTTTAGCCTCTCTTTGGTATCAAAAATAAAGGCTTGAATGTCTTGGCCAATCGCTTTTCTGTGAGTGCGAAGATATTCAGCAAAGTCTCGTAAAAAATCTTTCTGAAGTGCGCTTAAAGCTGAAACAGATGCAGGAACAATCTCCTGAATCTTGAAAATATACTTTTCTGGACTTGAAGTAGAAAGCCAATGCTTGGCACATTCGACTCTCAAAGAGAGTTCTTCTTTATCTTGGGCAGTGAGAGGACTTCCTTTAACAGAAGAAAATTTTTCTTCAATATCGACATGAGGCATCTGAAGGTAAAAAGCTAGATGACTAAAACGCGGAAGAAAACGATTGAGATCGGAAATGCGATCTCTTTCATAAAAATGAGCAAGTTCAAAAATTCTTTTTTTATGCTCATGCATTTCATCATGATTTTTAGAGAAATAATCGAGACACGTTTCGTCATATTGATCAAAAATCACAGGGATAGTATCTCCTTCAGGAGAAAAATTGATAGTTTTCATGATATCTTTTTGGATCATCATGAAGCGAAAAATATGGCGTGGCAAAAAATGATACACTTCTTCTGCCGTAGCGCCGATTCCGCTTGATGAAGACATCTTGGCTCCACTTACAAGAATAAATTCGTGCCTGACATCAAAAGGGTGTTTATGTTGAAAAACCTCTTGGCAAATTCTATTAGCGACATGGCGTGATCCGCCTGCGGCGTAATGATCTTTGCCAGCTCCTTCAATATCAACATTCATGACGCAAAATTTTGCCGCCCATTCGACCTTCCACGGCAATGTAGCGTTTCCTTTAAAAGGTGACTTTCTCCCGCTATAGCCACAGCCTTCAGTGTAGCGACATGGTTCATTACACGTATAGCTAACTTCCTTCCCATCAAAAGAAACGATTTGAGTGGTAGCTATTTTCCCACATTGATCACAAATGACTTGGCAAGGAAACCATGTATCGGGTTTTTCAGATCCACTGACTTCACGGTAAATAGTACGTATCAAATCGCGCTTTTCGAGAGCAAGACGGATATAAGAATCAAAGGCTCCAGAGAGATATTTTTCACTATTTCGGTAAAAGGTCATACGATATTGAGCATCCAAAAGCACATTGCTATAACTATTGGCGAAATATTCAGGAAAATTTAGAAATCCTTTTTCAGGCGATGGAACATCTTTGAGGCGTTTTCCGAGATGTTCTTTCCAAGATTTAGGGACATATACAGGGACCTTATCAAAAGCATCAGTATCATTAATTTCGTAAAAGAAAACATTCTCTATTCCCTTTTCCGTTAAAATATCAGAAAGCGTGGCATGCATAATAAAAGAACGAAGAGATCCTACATGAGGCCTCCCTGACATCGTTTTTTCATCTCGAATGATAAGAGTTCCCTTTTTGGAAGAAATTTGATCTTTTCCTTTAAGGAAAAGATCGACAATAGCATCGCCCCAAAACATAAAAAAAAGTTAAAGACACTCTGAAAAATGCCATTTCGGTTACGAAATTGCAAGCGTTCTGGCGAAAATGGCGAAGGCCGACGAAGGCGTATCAGAGAAAGATACGGCAAGAAGGCATGAGCCATTTTTTAGCCGAACGCTTGCAATTGCAGTCGAAAGGGTGTTTTTCAGAGTGTCCCTAGAAAGATACTTCTTGAGGTACGGGAATCGCTCGTTCTTTTTCAATATCGTAGAAACGCATTTGCTCTTTACGGAATTTAAGTTCTATTTTGCCGGTTGGACCATTTCGATGTTTGCGGATGAAAATATCTGTTAAGCCAGGACGTTCAGAATCTTCTTCGTAATAGTCTTCGCGATACATCATGAGAACAACGTCAGCATCTTGTTCGATAGCTCCACTTTCACGAAGATCGGACAATTGCGGAATCTTACTTGGACGTTGTTCAACAGCTCTGGAAAGCTGCGAAAGAGCAAGAATAGGAACATTTAGCTCACGGGCAAGATTTTTGAGAGAACGAGAAATTTCCGAAATTTCTTGAACTCGATTAAACTGAGCCCCTGATCGTCCTATGGTCATAAGCTGTAAGTAGTCGATGATAAGAAGATCAAGGCCATGTTCCATTTGAAGCCGTCTGGCACGAGCTCGAAGTTCAGTAATAGAATTTCCAACAGAGTCATCAATAAAAATTTTTGAACTATTAAGCTCATCCATAATCGGGCCAATACGAGCAAAATCTTCATCGCTTAAGCGACCGGTGCGCATCTTCCATGAGTCAACAGAGAGAAGGGAGCAAAACATGCGTTCTACAAGCTGCTCTTTCGACATTTCAAGAGAAATAACTCCGACACAGTGACCAATTTTTGCGGCATTCTGAGAAATATTAAGAGCCAGAGAAGTTTTTCCCATGGAAGGACGAGCCGCAAGAATAATAAGGTCAGCTGACTGGAGGCCGGAAAGAATAGTATCAAGAGAGCGAAACCCGGAAGCGATGCCACGGTATTTTTCTTTACCCTGCGGATCGTGGAGATCAGCAATTTTTTCGTATGTCCTCGCCAATATATCTTTGATGTGGATGAATTTATCGCGAATGAGGGTTTGAGTGACTTGAAAAAGCGATTTTTCAGCAGACTCAATGAGTTCTTCAACGATACTGGTTTCATCGTAGCCGAGGCCGGTTATGATATCTCCTGCACGAATAAGCTTTCGTAAAGTAGATTTTTGCTTAACAATCGTAGCGTACTGAAAGACGTGAGTGGCTGTAGGGACGGAATCAGCAAGTTCGGCAAGATAAGATTCTCCACCGACATCCTTAAGTTTTTTTCTTATTTTAAGCTCATGAGCCAAAGTAAGAAGGTCGCAAGGAGTTCTTTTGCGGAAAAGCTCCAAAATCGCGTCATAAACAGTGGCATTATTATCAAAATAAAAATCTTCAGTAGTAAGAAAATCAGCCACTTTCAAAATGGTATCCTTATCAATAAGCAAAGCTCCTAAAGTAGATTTTTCTGCATCTAAACTATGTGGTGGAATTTTTGGAGTCACATGAAAAATAATAAAATAAACGGTCAGGGTAAAAACTATAACATTTAAGCCCCCTGCCTCGTCAAATTTTACTCATAAATAAGATTCCTGTACAATATTTTCACAAAAATAGCGCAGACATTGAAGCAAAATATGGTTCTTTTACACAAAAAAAAGGCCTCTGAAAAACCTAAGAAACAAGAAAAAGATAAATCGGCGAAATATACGTATAGAAAAGAAATTGGCGAAAAAGGCGAAAATTTTGCATCGCATTTTCTCATAAGCCTCGGCTTCAATATCCTTGAAAGAAATCTGCGTTACGGAAAAAACGAAATCGATATCATTGCTGAAAAAGATGGAACAATCGTTTTTATTGAAGTTAAAACAAGAACAACCGCCGACTTCGGATACGGCGAAGCGGCCATAACAGAACAGAAAAGAAAGCATATTTTCTCTGTGGCAAGGCAGTATATCACTGAAAAAAAGTGGCAAAATTTTCGTTTTGACGCTCTCGCGGTCGAACTTGATAAAGACGGAAGTGTTCAAGATATTCAACACAGAGAAGACATTTTTTATTAAAATAATGGAAAATCAAAGACTTAAGGCAATTTTTATTTTATTAGGTACAATTTTTGGTATTATCGTGGTGTTATTTTGGATGTTCCGATGGAATCAGGGAACAGTCGTAATATCAGCCAATGCACCATACAGCGTTACCTTGTTGCCGAAGGGAGGCGGAAAAAATTGTCAAACAAATGTTTGTGAGTTATCAGCTCCCCCGCGCACGTACACGATCAAAATAAAAAAAGAAGGATATTTTGAAGAAGAGAGGACTATCACCATCAAAAGATGGCAAAAAACAAACATTGAAATCGCGCCAGCAAAAATTCCGGTACTTAAAGAGGATGAAAAGAGAGTAAAAAATGAAAAAGTGGAGCGAAAAAATCAGGAATTTATATTGGAAACACAGGAAAGTACAGGATGGCAAGCGCTTATGAAAAAAAGTGAAGAAGGAAACGATCTGATCGTTTATTTCACGAGAGAGATGGTAGATGCGGATATAGTGGCAACGATTGATGGTAAGGTCGTTGCGATTATTGACAGAAGGATGAGAAAAAATGTTGTGTACGCTGTTACCGTAAAGGAGAAAAAAAGGACAAGGTTATTTGAAGATATAGATATAAAAAATCTAAAGATAAGTCCTTCAGGGACAATGATCGCGTATGAGCGTGAAGATGGAAAACTCGGAATTTTTCTTCAAGGTTTTAAAACGCCAAAAATACTGAAGATAAAAACCAGTATCGATAAAATAACTTTTTTTGAAGAAAGACTTATTGCCGCGATAAACCAGCAATATTCAAAAAAAACTAAAAAAAGCAAAGAAATCGAATTAGAAATAAAAGACAACATCAGAGAAGATTTTTTGGAAGGTAAGGAAAAAGCATCAGAAATATTTGTCGAATATCTACCCGAAAAAGATAGATACATACTTGTTTTTGAGCCAGATGTGAGTCTAAATATACATCCAGAAAATATGGAAAGTTCTGCAAATGGCATTCGTTTCGTGAGTAATGATAAATTTTTTGAACTCATCCTCAAATGAAAGCAGTAACGATTTTGGGATCAACAGGGTCTATAGGCAGACAAATGCTCGAAGTGTTAGAAAAAGAAAAGCAGTTTTTTGTGTACGGATTAAGTTGTGAAAAAAATGAAACGTTGATGCGAAAACAAATACGTTTATTTCATCCAAAAGTGGTGGTCGTCAAAGAGCCTAACGTGGCGAAAAAATTACAAAAAACATTCCAAAATCTCAAAATACTACAAGGGGAACAAGGGCTTAAAAACCTTACGAAAGACATTCAAAGTAAGATCGTGGTGATCGCGATATCAGGTCAAGATGCCATTCATCCACTTTTAAGCGCCATATCGGCCAACAAAAAAATTATCATGGCAAATAAGGAGGCTATAATTTGCCATCCAGAAAAAATAAAAAAAGCCCTAAAAGACAGCGATGCGAAGATCATCCCAGTAGATTCAGAAGTTTTCGCTATTTCGAAGTGCTTGCCGCCTTTAAAAAAAGAAAAAAAATCATTAGGAATATGCCGCTTCGACATAAGCAAGGTAACAAAAATGGTCATTACTTGCTCGGGTGGCCCATTTCTTGGGAAGAAAAGAAATGAGCTTAAAGCCGTGAGCGTTTTTAATGCTTGTTCACATCCAACATGGAATATGGGAAAAATCATTTCAATCAATTCCGCAACTCTGGCCAATAAAGGATTAGAAGTTTTGGAAACGCATTATCTTTTTGGTATTCCTTTAAATGCTATAGAAGTGAAAATCCATAAAGAATGCCTCGTGCATGCAGAAGTTCATTTCCAAGACGGAACGAAAAAAATGGTAATTTTTGAGCCAGACATGAAAATCCCCCTTCGCGCAGCTCTTCTCGATGAAAAAAAGTCGAAGTCATGGAAAATTTTGACATTTTCACAAGTAGATCACGATACATTTCCAGCTATTTTATCAGCGTATAAAGCTGGGAAAATGGGCACAAAATATGCCAAAAAATACTGCATAAAAAATGAAGAAGGAGTCAAAAAGTTTATCGATACCGAAATATCTTTTAGAGAACTTCTTGACTTTATGAAGCAATTTTTTTAAGATATCGTTTGCATTTCATCCTTTAACAAAGCTTTATAAGCAAGGAACATCGTGTCAATAGAGATATTAGGGCTAAAGAGGTAAGAGTCATTGATGCTGCTGGCGAGCAAAAAGGAGTTTTATCGCTCGAAGAAGCCTTGCGGCTCGCCGAGGAACAAGGTTTCGATCTTGTTGAGGTGGCTCCGAACATTGTGCCACCTGTGTGCAAACTGATAGATTATGGAAAATTTCAGTATCGTCAGCGAAAAATTGAACAGAAACATCGTCAAAAACAGCCGCATCACGAGATAAAAGGAATCAGATTGTCCATACGAACAGGTAGTCATGACTTGCAAGTAAAGATCAACCAAGCAGAGAAATTTCTTCGTCAAGGCCATACTATCAAAGTTTCACTCATTTTTCGGGGACGAGAAATGGCCCATAGAAGCCTCGCTTTAGAAAAAATGACACAATTTTCAGAAGCGTTGAAAACTATTGCTCGTCTCGAAGCTGAACCAAAAGCTCAAGGTTACAGCATGAATATGATTCTTCATCCTCTCTCTTAAATCCCATGAAATTCAAAACACATAGCGGTGCAAAAAAACGAGTGAAGGTAAAAAAAAGGATCGTCCAAATGCAAAAAGCCTCCAAAAGACATCTCCTTATCAATAAATCCAAGAGACAGAAACATTCTTTTGAAAAAGGATTTCCTCTTCAGCCAGGAGATCGAAGGAGATTAAAAAGCCTTATCCCACATCTTTAAAATATACTTAAATGACACGAATTAAACGAGGTGTTAGCGGTCATAGACGCCACAAGAAAGTTTTAAATCTCACAAAAGGTTATCGCGGCAATCGAAGCAAAACCTTCCGTCTTGCCAAAATGGCCCTTATGAAAGCCGGAACAAATGCTTACCGTGATAGAAAGATTAAAAAAAGAACGTTCAGAAGACTCTGGATAGTCCGTCTGAATGCCGCATTACAAAAAGAAGGGATCAAGTATAGTCGGTTCATTGACGCCTTGACAAAGGCTGGTATCAAATTGAATCGCAAAATACTTTCCGAGCTCGCAATAAATGAAGAAAAAGCATTGAAAGAAATCGTGAGTTTTATATCAAAAAAAGTTGCTTAGGGCCTGTGGACATGCCCTAATTTTCTTTATATTTTTTCACCGTGGCTCGAAGAAGTTCAATCTTCTTTTTGATCATCTTTTCCACAGTAAATTCACAATGGCCGATACGAACCACCTCTCCTGTTTTCGGGAATCTGCGAAGATGTTCAAGAATGAGAAAACTTATTGGCTTATAGTCAGGAATATTGCCAAAAGGAATTTTAAGAATTTGGGCCACATCATAGATGGGAGTTTTGCCTAAAATAAGATAGGTTTTTGAATCAATTTTTTTAATTAATTGCTCTTCTCGGTCATATTCATCAACGATTTCTCCAACAATTTCTTCGAGTAAATCTTCAAGAGTAACAAGACCATCCACACTTCCATGTTCATCGACAACAATAGCCATGTGCAAGTGTTTTTTCTGAAATTCTTTAAAAAGTTGATTAATTTTTTTCGTTGTAGGGACATGATATACGGGAAAAAGTTCGATCGTATTTAAGGGGGCATCAAGGTTTTCTTTCGCGAGTTGCTGCAAAAGTTCTTTTACTGAAAGAATGCCAACAATATTATCAAGCGTGCCGTCGTAGACAGGGATACGGGAATGTGTATTTTTTGACATAAATTTCGCCGCTTCATTGACAGTAGTTTCAACATCAAAGGCTTGAATATCAGGTCGAGGCGTCATGACTTCTTCCACTTGAATATCATTAAATTCTAGAACATTTTCGATAAATTCTTGTTCCTGTTTTTCAATCGAGCCTTGTTCGGCGCCAAGGCTGACCATAGCCCGAAGTTCATCTTCTGTAAGAGAGTACGATGTAGCCCGATCACCAACAAGCTTGCTAAACATGGCAACAATAATTTCAAGAAACCAAATCAGAGGAAGGAAGAGCGTTTCAAGGAGAAGAATAAGCCTTGCGAAGAAAGAGAAAAAGATACATGGAAGCGGTGAGCAAGAATTTTTGGCATAATCTCTCCAAATATAAGAAGAAAAAAGGTCATAACTCCAGCAGCAATACCTACTCCAGTTGACCCAAAAACTTCAGTAAAAATGACTGTCGCATAAACGGTAGCAAGAATATTGACGATATTATTACCAATGAGAAGCGTAATAAGGAGTTTTTGTGGTTGATTTTTAAGTTTTTCAATAGACACGGCCCCTTTCCTCTTTTTTGCAATGAGTTCTCGAATTTTTGAAGGATGTATAGCAACAAGAGCCGTTTCACTTGCAGAAAAGAAAGCGGAAAGAATAATAAGAAAAAACAGAACAAGAAATTGATAGGGCATCTCGGAAATCCTCGAAGCTTAAGAGGAAATTAGGGGTAAACACAAGGGACATGCTGAAAAACATAATTTCGTCACGAAATTTGCACGCTTCAAGCGAAAAACGTGAACTCGCGACGAAGGCGTATCAGGAGAAGATACGACAAGGAGCGATGAACGTTTTGTAGCCGAAGTGTGCAAATTGCAGTAGTAAGGATGTTTTTCAGCATGTCCCAAGGATATCACTTAGCTATTATAGTGAAAAAAGTAGATAAATTCAAATAAATCTACGGTTTCACCAAAATCCGTGAAATTTTTACTTTTAGAGGACTTTTTGCTACAGTTAAAAAGCAAAATTGGATTATTAAAACTATGTATTTCCCCGATGACACAATGCTTATTGCGCGAATCGAAAAACTTTTAAAGGAGACGATTTTTAAGGCTTTTCCAGATACAAAGGAGTGGTCTCAAAAATTTGATTTTCAAATGACCTCTCCAGAGTCTCAATTTGGAGAATACTCAACGAATGCGGCGATGATATTAGCGAAAGAAAAGAAAGAAAATCCTCAAAATATAGCGAAAAAAATTATAGAACAAATGCCGGATACAGACTTCATAAAGAGCCTCGAAATCGCAGGTCCTGGGTTTATAAATATTAAGCTAAAAGATGATTATATCGTAAAAAAAATTGATGAAGTTCGTAAAAAAGGAAATTTATACGGTATGAGCGAAGCAGGAAAAGGAGAAACCGTGATTGTTGAGTATTCGCAACCCAATATCGCAAAACCCTTAGGAGTACATCACCTACTTTCGACGATTATCGGACAATCCATCTTTAATATCTACCAATCACTTGGATTTAAAGCTGTAGCCATTAACCATATCGGTGACTGGGGGACGCAATTTGGAAAGCTCATCGTAGCATACAAAAAATGGGGAGATAAGAAAAAAGTTGAGGAAAATCCGATTCCAGAGATGCTCAATCTTTATGTAAAATTTCACGAAGAAGCAGAAAAAGATGCCGCACTCGAGGATGAAGCTCGTTTGACATTTAAAAAACTCGAAGACGGGGATAGAGAAATTCAAAGTCTTTGGCAATTTTGTGTGACAGAAAGTATGAAGGACGTGCAAAAGACCTATGATCTGCTTGGAGGAATTCATTTCGATCACATTCAGGGCGAAAGTTTTTATAGCGACAAAATGGAAGAGGTGATAAAGGAAGGCAAAAAGAAGAAAATATTTGTACACGGAGAAGAGGGAGCGTTAATTGTAAAATTTAAGAATGAAAAATATCCGCCTTATTTAATTCAAAAATCTGATGGGGCGACTTTGTATTCCACTCGCGATCTTGCCACGATCAAATACAGGGTAAAAACATGGAATCCCTATAAAATTTTATATGTTGTTGACGTGGCTCAAACATTGCATTTTCAACAACTTTTTGAAACGACTCAGAGGCTTGGATGGGTGAAAGACGAGCGACTTATACACATCATATTTGGAAGAATGCGATTTAAAGACGCAAAAATGAGTACAAGAAAGGGAAACATTGTACTTTTAGACGAGGTGCTTAGAAAATCGATAAAAAAGGCTCGAAAAATAGTCGAAGAAAAAAATCCAGATTTAAGTAAAAAGGAAAAGGAAGAAGTCGCCCGCAAGGTTGGAATTGGATCGGTAAAATACAGCATTTTACAGCAAAATCGTTTATCAGATATGGTATTTGATTGGGAGAAAATATTATCCCTTGAAGGCAATAGCGCTCCATATTTGCAATATACGTATGCCCGCTACCGTAGTATCTCACGAAGGGTTGCTGAGGCCAATGATGGCGATCAAAAAGAGCAACTGAATCTATGCGCGTCGCCGAAAGAATTCACTGATCCTAAAGAAAGAAAATTGGCAGTGTACCTTATAAAATATCCCGAAATAGTAAATCATGCAGGATTTACTTATAAGCCAAATATTGTATGCAATTATCTTTATGATCTTACGCAAATTTGCAATGCATTTTATAATGCCTGTCCTGTGATACGTGCGGAAACCATAGGCGCTCGAACTATCCGATTGGCGCTCATCGAAGCAACAACGATCGTACTCAAAAACGGCCTGAATCTTCTTGGGATAGAAGTCCCGGAAAGGATGTAGACAAAACCTACGTATGCAAAAACTTTATGGAACCATGCACTCTCTAGACTTCCTCAATGAACTTCTTTATAGTGTGAAACGCATTTTGACTCGAGAGTGATATCAAGGAGAGATGGCTGAGTGGTCGAAAGCGGCGGTCTTGAAAACCGTTAGGGGCTTTGCCCCTCCTGGGTTCGAATCCCAGTCTCTCCGCCAAGTTTTACATTCAGCGAAATTAAAAGAAATCGCCTCGGCAGCTACCTGTCCGTCCTGCAGACGGGCATAGGTTAAATCGTATTATGATAAAGGACTTTTCAGGTTTTGAAGAGCAAAGTAGGTGAGATGAGTATATCGTTGAGTAGTAAGTAGGCTCTTATGGCCTAAAAGTTCTTGAACATAGCGAATATCGACGCCATTTTCTAAGAGATGAGTGGCAAAACTATGACGCAGCGAGTGAAAGGTGGCAGGTTTATGGATCTGAGCTCTTTGACAAGCCTTGTGAAAAATGAGTTGCGCGGTTCGAGGAGTTAATTTTCCTCCGCGTTCACTGAGAAAGAGAAAATCAAAAGGAGATTTTTCTTTAATAAAATCTGAAAGCTCGGGAAGAAGCTTTGCTGGAAGAACCGTAAGCCGATCTTTTCTGCCCTTGCTTTCACAAACATATAAATGAAGTTCAGCGAAATGAATATCACTTACACGAATGCGAAGGACTTCGCTGACTCGTAGCCCAGAACCATAGGCCATAGCCAAAAGAAGGCGATGTTTTTGGTTAGAAAGGGTTTGTAAAATTTTTGCGATTTCTTCTCGAGAAAGAACTTGAGGAAGCCGACGCGATCGTTTCGGATACGGTATCTTGACGTCAAAATCTTTATGGAGAACTTTTTTATAGAAAAATTGTATAGCGCTTAAGTAGAGGTGAAGAGTTTGAGGGCTTAAGCCTTGCTCATTTTTCTTTAAGATAAAATCTTTAATGGTTTCTGGGATAGGATTTTCTGAAGCAGATAAAGTGAAAGAAAGAAATTCCCGAAGGCACCAAAGATAGCTTTTTATGGTACTTCGACTATAATTTCGAAAGCGCAATTCTTTTTCAGCGTACTGAAGATACCGTTCCATAAACGTTGCGTTAAAAGATGAATTAGCCTACAATAGGCCACATAACGCAACATTAAATACTTCGCATTAAATTTTCCTAAAATCTAAGTTAAAATTTCATATACGCAAACACTTCGCATAAGCAGTAGTTAGACGAAAGCGGAAAACTGGCAAATAAACTTGACATTCAGCATCTTTAAGCTAATATTACAACCCTTTTAGCATTTAACATTTAATATGACTATACCAAAAGCGACCGTCGGCCCAAGCCCAGAAGACACTCAAGGCTTTGCAAAATTAGTCGTCAACACATTAATCGCTGATAGCAAATCTGTTGGCGAAGAAACCATCAATGGAAATAGAGTTACTTTAAGAAGACATGTTTTAAAAGTAACAAGGATTCTGCCCAACAAGGCCGACGGTCTCAAAGTAGTTGCTATAACCCTTGCAGGTGCAGGACAAGAAGTCCAGTTAAGCACAGACATACATGGAAGATTGCGTGATTATAACAAAATTTTAGTACAAACCGCTAGTTAAAGAGATAGCCAGTTTTCCGTCATCGTCTAACAGAGAATAGGCGGTTCCGTTCAGTCGCTTCGCTCCTTCTCTCCACCCATATTTGACCGCGGTATGCCCTTCGGGCAATATTATACCGCGGTCAAACATCGCCTATTCTCGGACGTTGTAGTACATTGCAAATTCAGAGAATGGTAATATTCAAACTATGAAATTAGAAGAATATTTCAAAAACGGGAAAGTATATGTCTGGAATGAGACTTTTGCCATAGTAAAAGCCAAAAAATCGAATCATCAGGCTTTCGTAAATATCATCGATAAAGATGAGATCACAGTAATCATTGATGAAAACAAAATCGATAGCCAGAACATCATAAAAATAGAAAAGGGCTGGAAAATATTTACTCTCGATATTGTTTTCCCGATGGATGTTTGTGGCGTAACGGCTAAAATCGCAGATGCTATGACAAAAGCAGATATCAGTATTATGCCCATTGCGGCTTTTTCCAGAGACCATTTTTTGGTAAAAACAAAGGATAGTGAAAAAGCAAAAGAGGTATTTGAAAGCCTGGGCATAAAAACATACACTTCCGATAGAGACTGAATTTGCAACATCCTACAACAGCGCCTAGCTGGCTCACTTCGGCCATCTGCGACGGCCTGCCGTTCGCCCAAATTGCTCGATGGTGAGCGCTTCGCGCACATTTTACCACCTCGCAACTTCAGCTAGGCGCAAACGTTGTGCGAAAAGAATTGAAAACATATAATCAAACAAACTTAATCATTTCCT
>CAZTVN010000021.1:0-19945 GCA_964617145.1 uncultured Candidatus Peribacteria bacterium | reverse complement strand
TAGCTCGTCGGGCTCATAACCCGGAGGTCGCAGGTTCGAATCCTGCCCCCGCAAATTTTTATAGGGCAGGGTAGCTCAATTGGTTAGAGCGTGGGACTCATAAGCCCAAGGTTGAGAGTTCAATCCTCTCCCCTGCTATTTAGAAAATCTCTGAAAGACAGCTTCGGAACTCACCTTTCGCATCTTTTTTTCACCTTTTTCGCTCGAAATGGTAAAATTTCGTTACAATGTTATGTATTTCAGCACCTCCTTAGTTTCCCTTCAATGAATATCGACGATTTTTTAAAGGCTAAACATATCTACTGTGTTGGGATCGGAGGCATTGGACTGAGCGCTCTCGCACGGCTCCTTCATGCTCAAGGGAAGAAAGTTTCTGGCTCTGATAGCACAGAAAGCGAGCTTACCAAAGAACTTCGCAAAGAAGGGATTGCTGTTTGTCTTCAAAATGTTTCAGATCGAAAAAATGATTCAAGTCGAGCTGCGCGAAATTTTCATATGAAAATTTCGCGCCAAAACTTTTTTCCCAAAGATATCGACCTTGTTATCTTTTCTCTTGCTGTTCCACTTGACCATCCTGAACTTTTTGAAGCGAAGAAGCGAAATATTCCGATTCTTACCTATTTTGAGGCTTTAGGTATTTTTAGCCGAGATTTTTTTAGCATCGCTATCTGTGGCACTCATGGAAAAACCACCACGACCGCTTTAACAGCCATTGCCGCTATTTCCGCTTCTCTTGATCCCACGGTCGTTGTTGGAACCAAACTTCATGAATTTTTCGGTAAAAATATGAGACTTGGGAAATCTCGATATTTTATCGTTGAGGCTTGTGAATATAAGAGGTCTTTTCTTCATTTGCATCCCGACATTATCGTTATTACCAATATTGAACCCGATCATCTTGACTATTACCTCGATGCCTCGGATTATGAAAGAGCCTTTGAGTCATTTATTCAGAAACTCCCTCATGATGGCATCCTTGTTTATCGTAAAGACGATGTTACGGTTTCACGCATTGCTCGATCATTTTCTGGAAAAACTATTACTTTTTCCAATCGATCGGAAGCGGATGTCACCTTGAAAGATACTCAGATCATTGTTGATAGCAAGGTATTTCCCTTTGCTCTTCAGCTTTCAGGTGAACATAACCGTTTAAACGCTCTTGCTGCCATATCGGTTATAAAAGCTCTTGCTCTTCCTTTGAGCATAGCTCCAGAAGTTAATGAATGTGTTTCCCATGAGTTTAGAGAACCATCTCAGGCATTCTATGAAAGAGCTCTCCAAGCGATATCGAAATATTGCGGCGCTTATCGAAGATTTGAATATCGGGGAATTTATAATGGGGCCATGATTTATGATGATTATGCTCATCATCCGACAGAAATTCGTGCGACTCTTCTCGGAGTACGCGAGAAATTTCCTGATGCACAGGTACGAGTTGTCTTTCAACCTCACCAATATAATCGAACAAAAAAATTATTCAATGATTTTATTACGGCTTTTTCTGATGCGGATGAAGTCATTATTCCCAATATTTACCAGGTTCGTGACAGCGAGACTGATGTTTCGAATTTGAGCGCTTCCGATCTTGTTCATGGAATTTCTCAGCATCATGATAGGGTTATCTATGGTGATGGCTTTGCGAAAACCGTTCAATATTTAAAAAAAACACTCAACAAAAATGAGATTCTCATTATTATGGGAGCTGGAGATGTGAATATGCTTACCGATATACTTTTACAGCCTGATTCTTTTATGGTATAATTGTCAGATGGAAATTTTTTTTATAATTGTCGGTATTCTTACGGCTTTAAGCGCTTCTATTTTCTTTCTTTTATTGATGTATCGTGTTCATAAAAATATGGAACGATCTTTCAATATGGTTTTTTTGCGTATTGTTGTCCCTAAAAGTGAATCAAAGGAGGATAGAGAGCGTGAAAGTGAAGCTTTTTCTGCTTCTAAAGATTTTAAGGAAGTTATTGGTGTGATGAAACATTTTTTTGAAGTTCTTCACAGTCTTTATACCAGTGAATGGAAATCTTATATTGATGGCCAAGATTTTCTTTCTTTTGAATATTCGGTTCAAAATAATCTTATAGATTTTTACGTTGTTACTCCGAGACATCTCAGTGAACTCATTGAAAAACAAATTACCGCTTTCTACCCAAATACCTATATCGAACGAGTTCCTGATTATAATATTTTTCGTCCAACTTCGCATGTTCGAGGTTGTTATATTAAATTGATGAAAACACCTCTTTATCCCGTAAAAACCTATCAATTTCAAGGATCCGATCCTTTAAACGCCATTACCAACTCTCTTTCAAAATTAGGTTCAGAGGAAGGAGCTGCCATTCAAATTATGATTCGTCCAAAACGTGATGGATGGCAAAAGAAAGGCCGAAAAAAGGCTGCAAAAATTTTCCAGACCGCAAAAATGGAGAGTCCCCTTGAGAGTCTTCAGCCTGTGAGCTGGATTGGCAATCTTTTTAATATCTTTGTGAATGGGCCGAGGCCGGAAAATATGGGACAAAATATTGATCCGAATAAAGGCTATACGAGGACGACTCCTCTAACTGATGAACAAGTAAAATTGCTTGAGACAAAAAATACTCAAGTGGGTTTTGAAACCGTCATTCGTATTGTCTGCTGCGCGGATCGTCCCTATATAGCAAAAAATCAGGTTATTAATTTGAGAAGCGCTTTTATGCAATTTAATACTACCGATAACAACAGGTTCAAACACACGAAATGGCATTCCAACCGATTTCTTCTGAAAAATTTTATTCTTCGCACCATGCGTCGTGATTGGACTCAGAGACTTTTTCGTCGGCGCATGATTTTGTGCGCTGAAGAGCTTGCCAGTTTGTTTCATATTCCCAATATCAAATACAACCGTGCTCCCACGATTAACTGGATGAATTACAAAATTGCTAAAGCGCCGGCTCATCTTCCTGCTGAAGGGATCCTTCTTGGTCACAATGTTTATCGTGGTGAAAGTCGCGAAGTGCGGATAAAAAATGAAGATCGTTTCAGGCATTTTTACGTTATTGGTCAAACCGGCACAGGTAAATCGTCTATTTTTCAAGTCATGATTCGTCAGGATCTTCGGGATGGAAAAGGAATCTGCGTTATTGATCCTCATGGATCGCTTATTCGAGATATTTTGCCTTTTATTCCGAGGGAGCGAGTCGATGATGTTATTTATTTTGATCCAGCTGATCTCGAGCGACCGATGGGCATCAATCTGCTTGAGGCTGATACCGATGAAGAAAAAGACCTTGTCGCTTTGGATGCTATGAATATCATGATTAAAATGTTTAATGAAGAAATCTTCGGTCCGCGTATTCAAGATTATTTCCGAAATGGTTGTCTGACTCTTATGGCCGATCCTGAGGGTGGCTCTCTTACTGATGTTGTTCGACTTTTTACCGATGACGATTATCAAAGGTACAAAACTTCTTTTGTGAAAAATCCTGTCGTGAAATCGTTTTGGATCCATCAAATGGCGAAAACCGGTCAGCGTGAAAAACAGGAAATGATTCCTTATTTTGCCGCAAAATTTGGACAATTTGTGACCAATACCATGATGAGAAATATTATCGGGCAAACCAAGTCCTCTTTTGATTTTTTGAAAGTGATGCAGGAGGGGAAAATTCTTCTCATGAATCTTTCCAAAGGTACAACTGGTGAAGTGAATTCCAAACTTTTAGGTATGATTATTGTGTCCAAACTCCAAATGTCCGCCATGAAACGAGAAAAAATTTCGAAAGAAGAACGTCGCGACTTCTTCCTGTATATTGATGAATTTCAGAATTATGTAACGGAAAGTATTGAAATCATTCTTTCAGAGGCCAGAAAATATCGCCTTGGTTTAAATATGGCTCATCAGTACCTTGGCCAACTTGAAAATAGCGGTAATGCTTTCCAAAAAGGTTCTAAACAATCGACTATCAAAGATGCGGTTTTTGGAAATGTTGGGAGCATCATGGCTTACAAAATTGGAGCCCAGGACGCTGAATATATGGCAAAAGAAATGACTCCTGTTTTTTCCGATCAAGATCTTATTAATATCGATAAATACAAAGCTGTTATGAAGCTCAGTATCGATGGACAACCCAGTCAACCTTTTAGTATTGTCCCATTGAATCCTTATACCGAAGTTGGCGATCCATCTATGGCTGAAGCCGCTGTTCAACTTTCTCGTCTTAAATATGGCCGAGATAAAGAGTTCGTTGACCAAGAAATTTTGAAACGACTTGGCGTCGATAAGTTGTAACAAGAGAATGATTTTTTATTTTTGTCAATAGAAATAGAGGCTACTATCAGGTTAGCTTATGATTTTTTTCTGTTTTAAGTCTGCCTTAAGACTTCATTTTGTGTTATAATTATTTGATACAAAAATAAAAATAAACATTATGATCCGCAATATACGTCGATTGTTTTTCTTGATCGTTTTAAGTATTTTTACTTCGGTAACAGTCCTTGCTGTTTCGTTGAAAGCCCAATCGAACGATGATCCAGCCTTTGCCAGCGGGAGTTTTGATTACCGTGATACTTTTATTATCACTGCCTACTATTCTCCTCTTCAAGGTCAAGAGCGATATGTTACCGGGACATATGAAGGCGATATACGACTCAATGGTCATGGTGTTCATGGAGCTGATGGCACTGATGTTTATTTTGGAATGATTGCTGCGCCTTCCTATATCCCCTTTGGGACTAAAATGGAAATATCGGGACTTGGTATTGGGACCGTTCATGATCGTGGCGGCGCTATTAAAAGCAAAGATGCCACAGGACTTGCTTATGATCGTCTTGATGTTTGGATGGGGTATGGTGATAGCGGGCTTAAGGCAGCTCTTACTTGGGGTAAACGAACGGTTGAAGTTACGGTCTATGGAATTGATGAAAATATTTCTGATAGTTTTTATGTCGGTGATTTTTCTTTAGAAACTTCTGTTGTGAAGCAGGCTTTTTCTTTCCTTGAGCCAAAAATTTTCCCTGAAGATTTATGGTACGGGCAGGAAGATTCAAAAATTCTTCTTCTTCAACAGTATTTAAAGGATCTTGATTATTTTGAAGGTTCTTTAAGCGGATTTTATGGAGATCAGACTTTCGATGCGGTCTATCGTTTTCAAAAAGATCAAGGTATCGTTGATGATAAGAATGATCTTGGCGCTGGGCATTTTGGTATTAATACAAGGAGAACTCTTGAACGTATTATTGAAAAAAAAGAGGATTTTCTTACCAATCGGTATATTTCCTATGGAATTTTAGAACCTCAAGATTTGCCTATCCCTTATGATGAAAATGTATTTTTATCCTATTATCCTGACCTTAAAGAGGAGCTTGTTTCTTTTGATAATCCTGTCTCTTTTGGTGATCAAGGGGAACTTGTACGAGATCTTCAGGAGGAACTTGTGCGAGTCGGGTTTCTTCGTATTCAACCTACGGGATTTTTTGGTGAAATTACTCGTCATGCGCTTTTCAAATTCCAACAAGCCAAAGGACTTGTGGATGATATGAACACCTCTGGAGCTGGCAGTTTGGGTCCAAAGAGCCGGGCGCTTTTAAACTCCCTTCTTAATAAAAGGACTCGATCGAAACGCATGATTGCCTTAAAACGCTCCGATCTTCAAAAAAAGTCTCTCAAGAATGGTTTAGCTGAAATCGGAGATATTTTTGACACGGATCTTGGTATTGGTGATCGTGGAGTACAAGTCGAGGCTCTTCAAAAGGTCTTAAAATCCTTTGGTTTTTTTCAAGGCTTGCCTTCACAATATTTTGGCAAGGCAACGAAGGATGCTGTTATCGCCTTTCAGCTTAAAAACAATATTCTTCAAGATCCAAATGATAAGAGCGCTGGACGTTTCGGGCCGAAAACTCGAAAAGCTCTTAATAGTCTGATTTGAAAAGAAAGGGCTGCGGTGATTTTCTCGAAATATAATGAAAGATCTCTTGTTCCAGCTCAAAAATTTTTTTGCGCATTTTTTTTCTCTTTTTTATGTTTTTTGCCTCTAATAATTTTCCGTAACGTTTTTCACCTTCTTTTAGGCGTTCCTTAACGCTTACGATTTTATCGTGAGCCACTCTTTTATCCGCATAGTATACAATTTTTTCCTCCCAAGTTCGAGGCGCATTTTCTTTCTCAATAATATAAGCATAATTATGTCGGCGTATGATTTCGCCAATTTTGGGAAATCCTTCATTTTTTAAAATTTCACAAGCCGCCTCCGCATGATCTTTTCCTTTAAATCGTCTGCGAATTTTTTCCCATTTTTCTTTTTCTTCTTTACTCGGAGTATAGGGAAATTTTTTTGTGTCAAAATTTTTTATATCACAAACCTTCAGCATATCATGGAGTAGTGCAGATTTTTTGATAGCATCGAGGTCAATTTTACATCCTTTTTGTTTCATCTTTTTCCCAATGGAAACGGCAACAAAGGCCACTATTTCTGAATGTTTTCGCACATTTTTTGGAGTAGCATACAGATCCAGCAATTCTTTTACTTTTTGCATGCTAAGCTCCTTAGAGGCCTTCTGAATATTTATTTCACGAATATCGTCTTCTAAAGATCGTATTGAGATATCGAGACGCTTTGCTGGAAGTATCGATGCTACTTTTTGCGCCCATTCGATCACCACGATTGCCTTTTTTTTTCGGTCCCATGATGTTCGCTTAAAAGGTCCGACTTTCGCTACGGAACCCGATTTTAAAGAGTCATCAAATATATCTTTTATTCCTATTGAGATGGCGTCATCTTCGTTTTTTAGTCGATAACAATCGATATGGTACAATGTTATTTTTTTCGTTCGATGTTCACGGATACATGCATAAGTTGGGCTTTTTACATCTTTTATCCCTAAAGATTGCCCAATTCCTTTTGTCAAAATCGTCTTTCCGCTTCCAAGTTCTCCATAAAGACAGAAACAATCGTAACCTTTAAACAGATTAAGGATTTTAGCCCCAAATTCCATGGTTTCTTTTTCGTTATGTGTAATGATTTTCATTGATTTTGAGTACTTTCTTTGTTATAATTTTATGATTAATCAAAACAAAAATCAAAATGTATCGAAAAAGTTGGAAGCATCTTGTTCATTGGTTCGTTTTGACCTTGATCATGATTTTTTCGATTATGATGGTGGAAATGAATGGATCTTATTTTCGCGCATCAATCCTTCAAATTGATTTCGAACCTGCTCCTTACGATGGACTTTCCTACCCTCTTAAGAAAGTCCCAAATTGGGTTTTGAGCGATGAAAGTAAAAGACAGCTCAATTATAAGCAATTTCCGAGCGATAAACTTATTGATTTACCTCCGTACGATCTTTCTGTCATGCAAATACCCGCTTCCGATCTTGAGTGGGGCAATAGCGAACATGATACAATTCGCAATATTCAGATTACTTATCCTGTGCCTTATGCAGGAAATTATAATCTCGATGGAAAAGAAGGATCTGGAAGCCACCCTGCTGTTGATATCAAAGCGCTTCAAGGCACACCTGTTTATGCTATCGGGAATGGGAAAGTTGTGAAGGTATCACTGAGTGATGATGGTTTTGGCAAGCATATCGTGATATATCACAAAGATTTTCCTGATCCTTCAGACGCTTCTCGAAAAGTTGATTTGTACTCTTCTTATAGCCATTTAAGCTCTATTGCTGTTTCTGAGAATGAAATTGTTACGAAGGGACAGATAATAGGAGAAGTCGGCGACACTGGTTTTGCTACGACCGATCATCTTCATTTTCAGATTGATAAGGCCGATGCTCCTTGGCATCCTTATTGGCCATTCACTTATAAAGACGCTTCAGACGCCGGCTTAACTTTTGTTGATGCCGTAAATGCTGGCCTTGGCAAAGACAATCTTTATGCTTATACGATTAACCCGATGAAATATCTCTCAAAATATTTGGCTCCTTCTACTTTAGAGTCTCCAATTTCATCTGAACCTCCTGAACTTCCCGAGGAGACTTCCTCTCTATCTACAGCTTCGGAACAGACACCTGTTATTTCGGCAGATGAATCATCTTCTTTTGATTCTTCCGACATGGAAAAGGTAGAAGAGCTGACTCTTTCAAATGAACCAAAATATCAAGGACCAACGAATGTTTCAGATTTCCAATTTATTACGGATATATTTTTTCTTGTAGGCAATAATTATCCTATCAATATTCAAGCCTTTAATAGCGCTGGCAATCCTGTTTCAGAACCCAAATTTCAATCCCTCCGTGTCCATTTAAGCAATCCTTCTCTCGGTTCCATAGAACCTTCTGAAATTTCCATAAGAGACTTTTCCAATAGCAAGGCAGCCTTTATTTTTACTCCGACTCAAGAGGGTAAAACCCGTTTTATTCTTGAGCTTGATGAAGGTGGTTCTTTTGAATCGATTGAAGTCGAATCAAGACTCTTGTTTAAGGGAGTGAAAAAATTCCTTTTTGAACATGATGGAAGCTTTGAACCCAATGTCAGAGAAGAAGTACGAGTTATTGCTTTGGATGAAGATGGTAAACGCACCCCTTACTACAATCTTTCCAATAAAGCGTACTTGAAAGTCGTTTCAGGGAAGGCAAAATTGTCTAAAGATTCGCTGAATCAAACCGATTTTATTGATGGTTTGGCGACTTTCTATTTTACCGCTGAAAGCAGCGCTGAGATTGTTCTCAATATTAGTAATTTTTCCATACATGGTAGCAAATCAGAGCCTCTTGCCTATAAAGTTTTTTCCGATGTTTCTTTCAACCACAAAAATGTCCAGGCTATTGCCTATCTTAAAGAGAATGGTATCGTTGGCGGTTACGATGATGGCACTTTTAAACCCAATGCCAAAGTCAGTAGAGCTGAAGCCCTTAAAATGATTTTTGAAGCATCAAATCAAACAACTTCGGAAAATGTTTCTTTGAATTTTAAAGATATATCGCAGGGGGTTTGGTTTGAGAAATATGTTGCTACGGCATATAATTTGAATATTGTTTCTGGTTATAATGATGGGACATTTCGTCCTTCTAATAATGTGACGAGGGCTGAATTTTTGAAAATGATTTTATCGGCTTTCAAGATCGATGTCGATCCTCTTGTTGCTCAAAAGCCTTATGAAGACGTTGAAGTTTCTGCTTGGTTTGCACCGTACGTTCAATATGCCAAAGATCAAGGCTTTGTTTCCGTGAGTGGGAAGCTTTTTAATCCGCATGCGGCTATAAGTCGTGGTGAGGTGGCAGAGATTTTGTATCGAATTTTGATGAATCAGTAAAAAAATGGATTTTCAGAAAGTGAGGAGATTTTTACGAAAACACGAGAACCTTTGGGTTGCCATCCGATTCGACTCGCTAAAACGCGAAACTCGCTCGCCTTTGGCGATCTCGAACAGTCGCGTTTTTTTCAGGCTCGTCTCATCGCATGTCAACAACCAAAGAACCTCTATAGTTTTCTTTAAAAATCTCCTCCCTGTCTACCATTTTTTTATGCTGATTTCACTTTGATATGCATCTCCGCTATTTGTTTTTCAGGTAGTTCGCTTGGCGACCCAAGCATGAGATCTTTTGCTCGTTGATCTTTTGGAAATGCCATAACCTCTCTAATATTTTTTTCATCTTGAAAAAGCATAATAAGACGATCCAGTCCCCATGCGATTCCTCCGTGGGGAGGGGCTCCGTATTCAAAAGCCGTTAACATATGACCAAAACGTCTCCTTGAGTCTTCTTTTGAAATTTTCAAAATATCAAAAATTTTACTTTGAAGCTCCGCATTATGAATCCTTATACTTCCTCCAGCCACTTCACATCCATTTAAACTTAAGTCGTAGGCTAAAGCTCTCACCTTATTTGGTTCATTTTCTAATTTTTTCACATCCTGAGGAAGAGGATGAGTGAAAGGATGATGAGCTGAAACAAGACCTTTTTCTTCTTCGGAGTATTCGAATAATGGAAATTCGTGAATCCAACAAAAAGCATACACATCATCATTTCTTAATTTATACCGATCTGCGCATGCCAAACGAACATAGCCTAAAGCGGTACAAGCAATTTCGTATTGATCGGCCGTAAAAAAGATTATATCGCCTTTTTTGGCTTCAACGGCTTTTTGGATTTTTTTGAGCTCTTCTTCTTTGAAAAATTTCACGATCGTCCCTTTTGCGCCATCTTCTTCAAAAGTCATGTAAGCCAAACCTTTCGCTCTATACGTTTTTGCTATATTTGTGAGATCTTCTATCTCTTTTCTTGAAATTTCAGCGCCATTTTCGACTTTTAAAGCTTTTACGACGCCTCCGTCCGAAATCGCCTTTCGAAATACCTCAAAACCGCATTCACTTACCACTTCTGTCAGATCTTTTATTTCCATACCAAATCTCATATCTGGCTTATCCGAGCCAAATCGATCCATAGCTTCTTTCCAAGTGAAACGCGGAAATGGTTGTTGTAAAATTTTCTTATGAGGTAAAAGAGTGGTAACAAGATACGTCATACATTCTTCATTGACATCCATAACATCTTTTTCCTTTACAAAAGACATCTCGAGATCAAGTTGGGTAAATTCAGGTTGTCTGTCCCCTCTTTGGTCCTCATCGCGAAAACATCGCGCTATCTGAAAATAGCGATCAAAACCAGCTACCATCAAAAGTTGTTTTAATTGTTGAGGAGATTGTGGAAGCACGAAGAATTGTCCGGGATAAATTCTTGATGGCACGATATATTCTCGACTTCCTTCGGGAGTGCCTTTTATGAGAATGGGTGTTTCGATCTCCAAAAAATCTTTCTTATCAAAAAAATCACGAATACCTTTGATAACTTTATAACGCATGATGATATTTTGTTTCATGCGTTCCCTTCGAAGATCGAGATAGCGATATTTAAGCCTCACTTCTTCTGAAACATCTTTTGCTTTTTCTGATTCCAATTCAAAAGGAGGTGTTTTTGATGGGTTTAATACCTCTATGCTATCGATCAACACTTCTATTTCTCCTGAGGCAAGTTTCTCATTTTTCATCCCTTGCGGCCTTTTTCTTACCATTCCTTCAATTTTGATAACGTACTCAGATCGGACATTATCAGCTTTTTCATGTGTTGGCGCATTATTTTGCGGATCCGATACTATTTGTGTTATTCCATATCGATCGCGAAGATCAATAAAAATGAGTCCCCCATGGTCACGACGACGATGCACCCATCCAGAGAGAGTCACTTTTTGATTCTCACTTTTAGATGTGAGCTGCCCACAGGTATGAGTTCGATACATGTTTAAAAGTTAATGAGTTAAGCAACATAGTTTTTTAGAGGTTCCTTATAAGTTCTTTTACCGCGATTTTTAACTCTCTATTGATTTTGATTCCAAATGGTACTTGTATCTTTTGAGAATTTTTTTTGCCCATAATATGGATTTCCACCCTATCTTCTCCGCGATGACGTTCTAAAAGTTTTTTAATTTTTTCAAGAATTTCTATATCGGTACCTGCTGGAATTTTTATGGTATATGACTGTTCCTCTCCATTAAAGTTTTCTTCATCGTTTTTTGCAAGAGTTGTTATTATTCGCTCCGATTCATCATAGAGATTATCTTCACGCGCTTTTTCTATCATTTTTTCAAGATCCACTGATTTTGCTTCTTCACAAAGAAACTTTAGCTCCCCTCTCCTCTCTTGAATTTTTCCCGTCATGATAACAATATTGCTCATTTCAAAATGTTCTCGATATTGATGATATGTTTTGGGAAAAACCGTTACTTCAATTTTTCCCGATGGGTCTTCTATTGTCAGATAAAGCATCTTTGCACCTTGTTTTGTGTGAATCAATTTACTTTGTACAATCAAGCCCCCTAGCAAAACTCGTTTCCCGACATGTTTTTTCGACAAGGAATCTATAAGGTTTACTTTTTTCTTAAAATATTTTTTTAATCCATCAAGCGGATGGCCTGTTACATAAAGCCCAAGATACTCCTTTTCCCATGTTAAACGCTGTGAACGCGATGCCTTATCTACTTTTTGTAACTCGATCTCATTTTTGGAGCGTTCATGTTCCATCATACTAAAAATATCTGTTTGTCCCTCGGTGTGATTATTTTTTATCTCCCTGGCGTATTTGACAATGGTTTCCACATTGGATGCTATGGCATTTCTTTCTCCCAAATTGTCCATAGCACCTGACCGAGCCAATGCCTCTATCGTTTTTTTATTCAGAACTTTTATATTTACTCGTTTTGCAAAATCGCCGATAGAATGAAATCTTCCCGTATTTGTTCTTGCTTTGAGAATTTCCTCTACAGTTCCTAGTCCAAGTCCCTTGATAGCCGATAGTCCAAAACGAATGGTTTTATCATCAATGGTTGTAAAATCCGCTAAGGATTCATTGATATCGGGTGGCAAGACTGTTATTCCCATTTCATCACATTCTTTGATATTAATTACAACCCGATCGGTATCTTCTTGGTCGGATGTTAGAAGAGCCGTCATAAATTCCGCAGGATAACGCGTTTTTAAATAGGCTGTTTGATAAGCAATCATGGCATAACATGTCGAATGTGCTTTATTAAAGCCGTATCCTGCGAATGGTTCGATAACTTTTTCAAAAACCTCTATGGCAAATTGTTTTGAATAACCTTTTTTGATAGCACCTTGAATAAAATTTTCTCGTTGTTCCGTAAGCAGAGAAATAATTTTTTTCCCTACAGCCTTTCTTAAAATATCGGCTTCACCCAGAGTAAATCCTGCAAATTGTCGGGCAATTTCCAAAATTTGTTCCTGGTAGACGGCCACCCCATAGGTTTCTTCCAAGATCGGTTTAAAAGAATCATTGAGGTACGTTATTTTGTCCTGATTGTGCTTTCCTTTGATATAAGAGGGAATCCAATCCATTGGGCCTGGACGATAGAGAGCGTTCATCGCGATGAGATCGGCAAAACGACTTGGTTTTAATTGTTTTAAATATCTTTTCATTCCAGGCGATTCGAACTGGAATACTCCTGTAGTTTTTCCTTGCGCCATAAGTTCAAATGTTTTCGCATCATCCATGGGTATTTCTTTTAGATCGACTTCTTTTTCTTTCGTTCGTTGTATGATTTTTAATGTTCTTTCTATAATGGTAAGATTTTTTAATCCAAGAAAATCCATTTTGAGTAGCCCTATATCTTCCAATGGTTTCATGGAATACTGCGTAATAATATTTGTTTCTTTTCCTGGCGCTGTTTGGAGTGCCGTGTATTTCGTGAGGGGTTCTTGGGATATGACCACAGCGCAAGCATGCACTGATGCGTGACGAATGACGCCTTCAAGCTTCATGGCAGTATCGATGAGTTTTTTATTTATGGGCGAAGCATTGTATACGTCCTTTAGATCTGGATCTTCTTCGAGAGCATCTTGCAATTTTGTTCCAGGACGAGGTGATATAAGTTTTGCAATGGCGTCCACTTCGCTGTAGCTTATGTTGAGCACTCTTCCGACATCTCGTACCGCTGCCCGTGCCGCCATCGTTCCAAAAGTGATAATTTGTGCCACTTTGTCTTTTCCATAGGTATTCACTATATATTCTAAAATTTCATCTCTTCGATCATCCGCAAAATCGATATCAATATCTGGCATGCTGATTCTCTCTGGATTGAGAAATCGTTCAAAATAGAGATGATATTTTAAGGGATCGATATCGGTAATTCCCAGAACGTATGCAATGATAGATCCTGCGGCAGAGCCTCTCCCAGGTCCTACGATGATTTTTTCTTTTTTTGCGAAATTTACTATGTCCTGAACAATGAGAAAATAGGTATCAAAACCCATTTCGTGAATAACCTCAAGTTCGTACTTTAAACGCTCTTTTGCCTCTAAAGATGGATTTTCCCCATAACGCTTCGATAATCCTTTTTTACACAGTTCTTCTAAATATTCTTTTGATGATTTTTTATCTGGTGTTTTGAATGCGGGAATAAGATTTTGACCAAATTTCATTTCTACTTTACAGCGAGCTGCAATTTCCAGAGTATTTTCGATTGCTTCAGGGATGTGTTTGAAGGCCTGCTTCATTTCCTGAGGCGACCTCATTGAAAAATTACCGGTGTATCTCATACGATCTTCGTCTTCGACTTTGCATTGCGTTTGTATGCAAATAAGAACATCGTGAGCCTCTTTATCTTCAGGGAGAGCATAATGATTATCATTGGTAGCAACGAGCGGAACATTGAGAGAATGCGCGAGCTCTATGAATGTTTTATTCACTTTTGATTGAACTGAAACCTCTGGATGATCCATGACTTCGAGAAAGAAATTTTCTTTGCCGAAGATAGTCTGATATTCCTTGATGAGTTCTACGGTATCGTCTATGTTTCCCGATAACGCTGATTGTGAAATTTGACTTTGAACACATCCACTCAAAACGATTAAGCCTTTGCTGTATTTTTTTAAGAGTTCTTTATCGATTCGAGGCTTATAGTAAAAGCCTGCGAGATGCGCCAAAGTAACAAGTTGAATGAGATTTTCGTAGCCTTGAGTTGTTTCAGCCAGCAGGGTTAAGTGATAACTTTTATTATCTCTTCCCGCTTGACGATCATGTCGACTGTTTCTTGCAAGATATACTTCGCATCCGATGATAGGATTTATATCGTATTCTTTCGCTTTTTGATAAAATTCAATCGCTCCATACAACACTCCATGATCGGTGATTGCGACCGCAGGGGCTTTTTGCTCTTTCGCTATTTTAATATAATCGACGGGTTTTGGGAGTCCATCTAAAAGGCTAAAGTGCGTATGATTATGCAGATGTACGAAAGACATAGTGACTTTTTTTCTCCTTTATGACTTTTATGATCTCGGATAAGTGCCTTGCGCTAAGCTTTCCTTTAAAAATTGATCAAACCATTGAAAAAATTGTCCGATAATAGGTATTTGGGAAAGAATATGACTGATAAAGAAGATAAGGATACTCAAAATAACGGTTGCACCGAGAGCAAAACCAAGTCCCCTTGCAATGCCTGCAAAAAAATTGGTCAGAAAAATCCTTCTCGCCGACGAGAGATAATCAAGATAATCTCTCAGTCCCGATCTCGCGAGGCGATCTAAAAGACGCTCTATTTTTTCTTGAGTGAGTTCAACTTTTTGTTCGATTTTTGCTTCTTGGAGCTTTGCTTTTTCGAGTGTTTTTTCGAGATTTTTCATGAGGTGATCATAGCAGATTTTTTATATTTTCTGCAACAATTCTTGAGCGGTTTGGATACAATGATATTTAAGGAGGTGCTGAATCCTCCTCAAAATTAAAAAATCTTCCCGCCAGCGCCAATGCGTTGTTTTTCAGCGGTTCCTTAACATAGATAAAAATTTTTATTGGTGCCGAGGGAGAGACTCGAACTCTCAAGGGTTTTACCCCACTGGCTCCTAAGGCCAGCGTGTCTACCAGTTTCACCACCTCGGCATAAGTTAAGCATCTTTTTCACCACCTCCCTAAATTTATTTTAAGGAGCCTTTGCAAGTCTATCAATTCAATATGATTTTGCAACTTCTAAACTTATATCGAATACCGGCACAGCCTGAGTGAGCATCCCTAAAGAAATGATATCTACTCCTGTTTTTGCGTACTTCTCAATATTTTTTTCATGTATGCCACCTGATGCCTCAAAATAAATCGCTTGCAAGTCGTCAAGGCCATTCTTAAAAAGAGGAACGTTGGCTAAATTTACTGTTTTCAATTTTCGCATACCGTTTTTTATATCTTTTGGCTTCATGTTATCGAACATTACGATTATAGGTAAACCAATCGAGGTTTTTTTCAAAGTGTCTTTCAAACGATCTATTTGCTCTTTGGTCTCGACTTCTATTTCGAGGAATTTCACTCTGCTCGATTTTGTAGAAGCCTTTTTATTTTTTCTTTTTTTTTGGAATGCTTATATTTTTTCAAAAATTTTTTCTATATCATTTTTGAAAATGGTCATGTGTGTATCTTTTACCAAAAACGCGTCGTTTAAATTGGCACGATGAGGAAAACCTGATCCGATTTCAACAGCTCGTTTATCCAATAAGCCCATTACGGTTTTTCGTGTCGCAGCCAGCGTGACCGATGGATTATATTTTTTCACTTTTTGAGAAAGCCTGTGAGTTTGAGTCGCAATGGCGCTCATCCTTTGCAGGACATTTAAAACCGTTCTTTCAATTTCTAAAATATCTTTCGCACACCCCTCGAGAATTCCTACTTTTTGACCTTTTTTCACGATATCTCCTGTTTTCTTTTTCCAAATAACATGAATATTTTTATTCCAATTTTTAATACTAAAATCGATTTCTTCGATGCCAGCGATTATGCCTTCTTCTTTGCTGATAATTTCTGCTATAATTTTTATTCTGCCACAAAGAGCTTGTGAAGTTATATCGCCTTCATTTTTCACGTCAGCTCGAAAACTGTCTATAACAAAACGTTTAACATCATTTCTATAGTCGCTTCTTTTTAAGCTTAAATGCGTAGAGCTTCGGAGTTGTTTTATGGACATGCTCAAAAATATGTTTATTTTTTAGGCCTTTGTTATCATTTACACCACTTAAATTTAAGAACAAAATTTTTGTTCGTCATTTCTGGCCACTAGCTCTAACTGATTCCGTGGACAATTTTGAGCCATATATTCCGAATCATTTCGTAGGTAGCGTGGGCTAAGTTCGCAATTGTATTTTTCATTTCACGAATTTTTGCAATGATATTCGTAAATTCAAAAGCATTTCCTAGTTTTATAGCCATATTTGCTCTTTTTCTTAATACCTTCATCTCTTTACTGAGAGTATTTTCAATATCTTTTACCATTCGTTTTTCACTTGGAAGATTTTGAAGAAGTTTTGCCTTAATTTCGCTGGCGGATTCTGGTACGACTTTTGATACTTTTTTTGCGGCTTGAGAAGTATCTTTTCTTGGCCCCGATACTCCTTGAGATTCCCCGACTTTTTCACTTTTTTCTTTTACTTCGGCATTCATGGAAAGACCGAGACCTTCCAAATTTTCTAAAGAAGTGTCAACAGCATGACGCAATTCCCCACTTTCCACTTGCTCGTTTGACCTCTGTTTTCCTTCTTCTGGATGTAGAGGTCTTTCCCCCTCTATGTTTTTTGTTGGTTGATATACCATAATGCCTTTTTATGGCTTAATGGCTTATTTTTTGGAATTTATATATTCCATATTTAACGATATACGAAATTTGTATATTTGTCAAATTGCGAATTTGATGGAATGGGAGCGGCATACCATTTTCGAGCGCCTTATTCCTCGAAGCGAGAAAATGGTATGCCGCTCCCATTCCTCTTTTTTTTCATCGCATTTTATGGTATAAAATTTTTGATATGAAAACTCTTTCGAAAGCCTACGAGGCGAAATATTACGAAGACACCATCTATAAACTTTGGGAACGATCGAAGGCTTTTACTCCTAAGATCGATCCGAAAAAAAAGCCTTTTACTCTTGCGATGCCTCCTCCGAATGCAACAGGCACACTGCATCTTGGGCATGCGACCATGCTGGCGATCGAAGATATTATGGTACGTTACAAACGAATGCAGGGATATGCAACTCTCTGGCTTCCAGGCACCGATCATGCCTCGATTGCGACTCAAAATAAGGTTGAAAAAATTTTGGCAGAAGAAGGAAAAACTCGTTACGACTTAGGGAGAGCCGTTTTTTTGAGACGAGTTAAAGCTTTCGTCAAAGATTCTCAAGATATTATCCGAAAACAGATTCGTAAAATGGGATCGAGCTGTGACTGGAGTCGTGAACGCTACACTCTTGATGAAGGTATGAGTGAGGCAGTTAGGGAAATTTTTGTGAGAATGTACAGGGATGGGCTTATTTATCGTGGAAATCGTATCGTCAACTGGTGTCCCCGCTGCGAATCAACTTTGGCCGATGATGAAGTCGTTTATAAAAAAGTGAAGGATAAATTTTACTACATCAAATACGGGCCCGTTATCATTGGTACGGCCAGACCGGAGACAAAATTTCTCGATAAGACGATTGTGGTTCATCCTCAAGATAAACGTTATAAAAAGCTCATTTCGAAAAAATTTATGGTGAAGTGGATTTATGGCGAAGTGGAAGCTCATGTCATCGCTGATAAGGTTGCGGATATTTCGCTTGGAACTGGCGCTATGACCTTGACTCCTGCTCATAGTTTTGTTGATTTTGATCTGGCTCAAAAATATGGTTTGCCGGTTGTTCAGATTATTGATGAAAAAGGAAATTTGACTGAGCATGCAGGTGAGTTTGCTGGTAAAAATGCGAATGCCTCTCGAAAAGCCATTGTTGAAAAAATGCGCGAACGAGGCCTGATCGATCATATTGATGAACACTTCGAACACAATTTGTCTGTATGTTACCGATGTGACACAGCTATTGAACCACTTGTTTCGAAGCAATGGTTTGTTTCTGTCAATAAGCCGATTATTTCGATTCCATCGGGGTTTTCTCGATCTGGCAGCAAAAAGAAGACCAAAAATCAGGACGATTTGTCTCAAAAAAAATTGAGCCTCAAAGAATACGCCATAAAAGTCGTAAAAAATGGCGAAATCGACATTCTTCCTGAAAATTTTCGAAAAACTTACTATCATTGGATGGAAAATTTGAGAGATTGGTGTATATCGCGGCAGATTTGGTTTGGCCATCAAATACCGGTTTATTATTGTTTGAAATGTCGCGATAAAAATGGCGAGCCTTCTGTTGTCGTTTCTTCTCAAAACTCAAAAGTTTGCCCCAAATGTCGTTCAAAAATGAACCAGGATCCTGACACTCTCGACACATGGTACTCATCAGGCCAATGGACCTATGCTACCCTTGGTTGGCCAAAGAAAACTCGAGATTTACAATATTTTCATCCTACTTCCGTGCTTGAAACAGGATACGATATCCTTTTCTTTTGGGTAGCTCGGATGATTATTATGACAACCTATGCTTTGCATGAGGTTCCTTTTCGAACAGTTTATCTGCATGGACTTGTTCGCGATAAAGATGGTCGTAAAATGAGCAAATCGCTTGGAAATGGTATCGATCCCCTTGACATGATTGCAAAGTATGGAGCGGATAGCGTGCGTTTGAGTTTGGTGCTTGGGGCGACTCCAGGAAATGATGTTCGTTTGTATGAAGAAAAAATTGCAGGATATCGTAATTTTGTGAATAAAATCTGGAATGCGGCGAGATTTGCGCTTATGAATGTTAGTGAGGAAGATTTTGAGTTTGATCAAATTGATTTCAAGAAACTTTCCACTTTGGATAAATGGATTTTGAGTCGCACTCATAAACTTATTGAAGAGACCACTCGAGATCTTGAAAATTTTCGTTTTTCTGATGCGGGGCTTATGATTTATACCTTCACTTGGCGTGAATATTGTGATTGGTATTTGGAATGTTCAAAGGTTCAAAAAAATCCTCAAGTTCTACTTTATGTTCTTAAAGTGCTTTTAAAGCTTCTCCATCCTTTTGTGCCTTTTGTGACGGAAACGATTTGGCAAAGTTTTGAGAAAAAATCATTGCTTATAAAAGAAAAATGGACTCAAGCGGATACCAAGCATCGTTTTGATGAGGCTGAGCGTGATATGAATGTTGTTTTTGATCTCATTACGGCCATTCGGAGTATGCGCGCTGAGAGTAAGATTGAGCCAAGTAAAAAAATCGAAGCGACTATTTACGCTCATAAACATTTTCATATTTTGCGTGAAAAACTCGAAATCATTCAAAGGCTTGCGGGGCTTTGCAAAATTCATCTTCAAGAAAAAGGAGAAAAACTTCCTGAATCGCTTTCATATTTTGTTGATCAGATTGAAATATATCTGCCTTTCAAAGGAATGATTGATAGAGATAAAGAGAGGAAAAGGCTTGAACTTGAGGCTCGGAACATTCGTCAATACATTTCTTCTTTGAAAGCCAAGTTGTCGAATAAAAATTTTGTTCAAAAAGCTCCCTCTCAAGTAGTCGCTCAAGAAAAACAAAAATTCAAGTTGGCTCAAGAAAA
>CAZTVN010000020.1:11363-20694 GCA_964617145.1 uncultured Candidatus Peribacteria bacterium | reverse complement strand
GATTTCACCTTTATGTTTTTGAGATTCATCACGAAAATCTTCAAAGGAATAAATAGGAATGTCATTGACTTTCAAAATACGATCCCTCGCCATAAAACCAGCGCTCTCAGCAAGAGAATCAGTCACAACGGTTGTAATAATAGTGGATGCAAAAACTCGCGGCGACATTTGAAGAGAAAGAACTTCATTACCTCGAAGCACTTCATATTGAAAAACGCCAATTTTTGAAACCTCTTGTAAAATATCATCAACAAAAAAAATCTCATTCCCATTAACTCGAAGAATAATATCGTTTTCTCGAATACCGAGTTTAAAAGCCTCTGAAGTGTCCAAAACACCATAAACACGAACTCGAGGAAGATCAAAAAGGTTATAAAAAGACATCCCACTGTCTTTTTTAGGATACGTATCGATCTCAAATTTTTGGATTGTTCCATCACGAAATACAGAAACAGAACGAATCGAATGTTTTTGAAGATAAGTAAAAAAAGTATCAACCGTCAAAATGCCCTTATCATCAAATCCCAAAATCCGATCTTTTGATCGAAACCCCAATTGGAAAGCCGAAGACGAAGGGACAACATCGTTAACAATAAGGCCATGCTGAATTTCAACGGTTCCATTTCGAATATTATTTAAGACATCTTCTCCATTAACAATAAGAGGCTCAATGCCAAAACTAAAACCAGCGCTCAATAAAAAAAACGCCAAAATAAAATTCATCAAGACCCCGGCGATCACAACTTGTATCCTTTGCCAAACCGTCTTATTCACAAAACTCCTCGTACTTTTTAAAACTTTAGGATCAGTCGCATCTTCTCCATAAAGTTTTACGAAACCGCCAAAAGGAATAGCGTTTACAGAATAGATCGTCTCGCCGATCTTTTTACCGTACAATCTTGGCGGAAGCCCCATGCCAAATTCAAGCACCTTGATCCCAGCGCGTTTGGCCATAAAAAAATGACCAAATTCGTGAATCAAAATCAAAATCGAAAAAATTATAAAAAATACGAGAATACTTATAAAAATACTCATAAAGGAAAAAATTATAAAGTCATAACATCTTTTTCTTTGGCCGAAGCCGTATCAGCAATCTGCTTATTAAAAGCATCAACTTTTTCTTGCAACTTTTTTTCTGCGAGATGAAATTGATCTTCAGGAATTTCATCATTCTGCTGCATTTTCCGAAAAACATTATGAATATCCTGACGGTGACTTCGAATGGAAATACGAGCATCCTCAGCCATACGATGAACAACTTTCACAAGTTCTTTCCTACGTTCTTCTGTTAAAGGAGGAAGAACTATCCGAATAATCATACCATCCTGATTGGGATTGACATGGATATCAGCTATTTGAATGGCTTTCATGATATTCATTATATTCGCCTTATCCCAAGGTTGAATCTGTAAAGTGCGGGGATCCGTAACGCTAATGCTTGAAAGTGCCTTAAGAGGCTGAATGCTGCCATAAGCATCAACGGAAATATTTTCTATAAGAGCGGCATTGGCGCGACCGATATTAAGCCGCACATATTCATCTTTTAAATGATGTAAAATTTTCTGAAATTCTGTTTCTGCCTTTTGAATGTAAGGGTGGATATCCGACATGGAAAAAAATTAAGAAATCAAAGTACCGATATCTTTTTTGAGACAAGCATTCACAAGATTACCACTTTTATAAAAATTAAAAACACGAATTTTGAGATGACCTTCTTGACACAAAGAAATAGCGCTATGATCCATAAAAGAAAGATTCATCTCAAATATTTGACTATATGTAAGCTTCTTAAATGGTTTTGCTCCTTTTTCTTTCATGGGATCTTTATCATAGACATAATCGACTTTAGTCGCCTTCAAAAGCTCATCGCAGTGAAGTTCAAGAGCGTGTAAGGAAGCGGCAGAATCGGTCGTAAAATAAGGCTTTCCCGTACCACCAGCAAGGATAACGATATCGCCTTTTGAAAGCGCTTCACGTGCAGAAAAACGATCATAAGTTGGAAGAATCGACGACACAGAAACGCAAGAAAAAATAGAAGCAGGAATACCTTTTGCAATAAGTTCAGATCGGAGAATAACGCCATTCATAATCGTTGCAAGCATCCCCAAAGAATCAGAATCACTGCGTTCAATCTGAAGATGTTGAAAATCACGATATCTCCAAAAATTCCCACCACCAACGGTTATAGCAAGTTGAATACCTTTTTTCTGTATACGTTGAATATCAAGTACGAGAGATTGTATCACTGTTGGATCAATATTCACTTTTTTTTGACCTCTAAAAACTTCACCCGAAAGTTTGAGCATGAGTCGACGCATACAACGCTAAATCTTTAAAAAAATGTTATAAGCAAATACGTTATTCCTGTACCAAAAATAAGTCCAAAGACAAAAACCATAACCCATTTCGCTACATCTATACCCTCCTCATAAGAAGCAATATCAGCAAGCAAATCAGCGCTAAGGACAACTTCTTCACTCCCCCGCTCTTTAAGAATACCTTTGGAATTACGAGACAAAAGCAATCGTGAAAAAGTGCTTAAAGGGATTTTTACATGATAACCTGTCTCAAGATCACTTTCATCCGCTTCTTGAGCATACAATGGCTCATCATCTTGTTGCGTCTCTTCCCTTTGAATAGGATGAATTTCAAAAGAATCGGAAGAGGGATCATCAGGCTTAACAATGTCATTCGTCTTTAATTTTTTAATCATATTTTAAACATGAAATCGCTTATCATCATGATCTATCGAAGCATTCTTGGTGTCAAGTCCTTCTTTATGAGCTTTTTCCTCTTCTTCTAAATGGACAATAGTGGGAAAAGGATAACGCTTTTCCTGCTTAAAAATACGTTTGAAAAGATTTCTCAAATAATAAAAAATTTGATAAAAAAACGAAAACCATTGTTCTTTTTTAAGATGGCCTGATGACAGAAGATAAATAGCAGGAACCTTATAATACTCACCCTGAACCGTATTGATAAATCCCATAAGCATTCCGGCAAGAACAAAAACCTCAAGAACACCACGAATCCCGGATGGAAAAAGCCAAAAAATAAGAGACAAAATAAAAAGTGTCGTGGCTTGTTTGGCGTGAAATTGAACAAAAGGGCTATCTTTACGAAAAAATAATATAACCACGCTCAAAATCCAGATATACGAAATGGCGGCGACATCTTTATTTTCATGAACATCTTGCTGAATATCTTTAAGGGGTTTAGACAAATTTTTTGTCATAATCGACTATTATTAAGAGCTACTCGGAGTATTTCTGTATCATGAGCCTTCGAGTAAGCTACATCTTCAGAAATAAGACCTTTTCTGCAAAGATCAGCGAGACTATCATCCAAAGTCTGCATGCCTTCTTTACGACCAATTTGAATCATGGAATAAATTTGATGGATATTCGCTTCCTTAATAAGATTGCGAATAGCGTCATTCACAACCATGACTTCAAAAGCGACAACTCTTCCGCGGGAATCAACTCTTTGAAGAATGGTTTGAGAAATCACCGCTTGAAGAACAAGAGATAATTGAGTACGAATCTGTTGTTGCTGATTGGGAGGGAAAACATCAATCATACGATCAACGGTCTGAGCCGCATCAGTCGTATGAAGAGTGGAAAGTACAAGATGACCCGCCTCAGCAAGAGTAATAGCAGCAGAAATAGTTTCAAGGTCACGCATCTCACCAACCATGACGACATCAGGATCTTGACGCAATGAAGAACGAATAGCGCTAGCAAAAGACCTTGTATGAAAATTGACCTCACGTTGCGTAATAAAAGCCATCGAAGGCTTAAAAACAAATTCAATAGGATCTTCAACGGTAATGATATGAACGCGTCTACGTTCATTAATAAATTGAATCATTGAAGCAAGCGTCGTAGATTTTCCAGAGCCCGTAGGTCCGGTAACAAGTACCAGCCCACGAGGTTTTAAAGAAAGATCATGGACAATAGGGGGTAAAAGAAGTTCTTCAGGAGACGGAATAATCTCAGGAATAGAACGAAAGGCTAAAGCAGGCCCATCCTTTTCTTGATAAAGATTGACACGAAAACGCCCAACTTCTTTCAAACCATAAGAAAAATCTACTTCACTACGGTCATTAAAAATATTAAATTTTTCTTCACTCGTAATTCTCTTTCCAATTTCAAGGATTTGAGCAGCTGTTAAAGGAGGAATGCCATCAATCGGATAGAGTTCACCATTCACAAGCCGAGCGACAGGAGGAAAATCAACTTTAAGGTGAAGATCGGGGGCCTTATGTTCAACAAGCTGTTTCAAAACATAATGAAGATCCATGCGCAAAGGTAAAATGTATCTTTTTATTATAACAAAAAAACGCCTCTCACTCAAGGAGCCTCTGAAAAACAAAAAAGCCGCAAGTATGAATATGCTACTTACGGCTTTTTAAATAATAATCATCCACTTTAAAAAAAGTTTCCGCGCCCCTTTTTTAACTTACCTACATCATATCTCCCATTCCGCCTCCCATTCCTCCTGGCATTCCAGAAGGAGACTTTTCTTTTTGTGGCAAGTCGGAAACCGCACCTTCCATCGTTAAAAAAATCGCGGCAACAGATGCGGCATTTTGCAAAGCAGAACGAGTAACCTTTTTAGGATCAACGATACCGGCTAAAACCATATCAGTATATTCATTTTTTTGGGCATCATATCCAGTCCCCATTTTTGCCTTTTTCACAGCCTCCACAATGACAGCACCTTCTTTCCCAGAATTAGCAGCGATTTGATAAACAGGCGACTCAAGGGCTTTCTTAACAATCTGTGCCCCGGTAGCTTCATCTTCATCACCCTGAAACTTCTCTAAAATTTTCGCTGCCTGAAGCAATGCAGTTCCTCCACCAGCAACAATGCCCTCGTCAACAGCGGCTTTCGTGGCACTAAGGGCATCTTCTATGCGATGTTTACGCTCTTTAAGTTCAACTTCAGTAGCAGCGCCGACCTTAATAACACCAACTCCACCAGAAAGCTTCGCAAGACGTTCCTGTAATTTCTCACGATCAAATTGTGAATCGGTTTTATCAAGAAGCACTTTAATCTCATTGACTCGAGCAGAAATAGCCTTTTGATCACCTTTACCTTCAACAATGGTGGTTTTTTCTTTATCCACAATAACCTTACGGGCATGTCCAAGATCAGAAAGTTCAGCAGATTCAAGTTTCAAACCAACTTCTTCGGAAATAACTCGACCACCAGTCAAAACAGCAATGTCTTTAAGCATTTCTTTACGACGATCACCAAAGGCTGGAGCCTTAACCGCAAGCACATTAAATGTCCCACGAAGTTTATTCACAACAAAAGTGGCAAGGGCTTCACCCTCAACATCCTCAGCAATAATAACAATATCCTTACGCCCGCTATGAGCCAATTTTTCAAGTAATGGAAGAATCTCTTGAATAGAAGAAACCTTCCGATCAGTAATAAGAATATCAACATTCTCATATACTGCTTCCATTCGAGCAGGATCAGTAACCATATAAGGAGAAACATATCCATTATCAAACTGCATACCTTCAACTACTTCCTTATCAAGACCAAAGGTTTGAGATTCTTCAACAGTAATAACACCATCCTTTCCGACCATATCCATAACCTCAGCAATGAGTCTGCCAACTTCAGGATTCTGAGCAGAAATAGTCGCAACTTGAGCAATTTCTTCTTTAGAAGAAATATCCTTTTTCACTTTATCAAGTTCTTTGAGGATCATATCAACCGCCTTCTCAATACCAATTTTAAGGGCCATAGGATTAGCGCCGGCAGTCACATTACGAACACCTTCAGAAATAAGAGCATAAGCAAGAAGGGTTGCGGTCGTGGTACCATCACCAGCAACATCATTCGTCTTGGTAGCGACTTCTTTTACAAGTTGCGCCCCCATATTCTCCCACACATCTTCCAGTTCAATTTCTTTCGCAATAGTCACTCCATCATTTGTAATAGTTGGAGCTCCATATTTTTTATCAAGAATCACATTGCGACCTTTTGGCCCCATAGTGATCCTGACACAATCAGCGAGCTTGCGAACTCCCGTAAGAAGTTTTTGTCTCGCTTCATCGCTAAAAATAATCTGTTTAGCCATAGAAAAAAAGTTAAGAATTATTTTAAAATAGCAAGAACATCGGACTCGTTGAGAATAAGAAGTTCTTTGCCTTCGACTTTCACTTCAGTCGGTCCGTATTTTGTAAAAAGAACCGTATCACCAACTTTTACGCTCATTGGAAGACGTTTGCCATCTTTCCCCATCTTGCCCTGACCAACAGCGGTCACTTTACCCTTTTGAGGCTTTTCTTTTGAAGCGGTAGCAGGAATAATAATGCCTGAATCCGTAAGATCTTCTTCCATAGCCTCAACGACAATGCGGTCATCAAGTGGAATGAGTTCGGCCATATTGTAAAAGATTAAAAAATAAACATATTTAGCACTAGAAAATTTCGAGTGCTAACGCAGTATAACAAAGTTATTTTTATCGTCAAGATGATGAAAAACAAATTTTTTAAAAAAACTTGACAAAAGAAAAAAACAAGTTCTTGCAATTGGTGGCAGGGCTTGAAAAAGTTGGATTAATTGTTGATTTTTTTTAACGATTGGCAGGTTTTGAAGAAAACAATCAGCGCTGCTTGTCGAGGTCGCCTTAGCGAGCAAGACATTGAATCGGCCGTACAAGTTAGGACGATTCAAGAAGCAGCGCGTTTTCGAGAAACCTACCAATCGTTAAATCACTCAAAAAGCGACCCGAATTATTTTCTTTACTGCTCTATTCTATCGCGCAAATTCTTCCGATCGAGTTTCACGGACGATTTCTACCTTGATCTGTCCAGGATATTGAAGGTCATGTTCAATTTTCTTAACAATGCTGTGTGCAAGTTTTACGGCCTCAAGATCATCAATTTTTTCCGGATCAACAAAAATTCGAACCTCTCTCCCTGCCTGAATAGCATAAACGCGCCTCACCCCATCAAAAGAACTGGCAACGTTTTCCAGCTCTTCCAAACGTTTAATAAACTGATCGAGATTTTCCTTTTGAGCACCGGGTCTTGCGTTTGAAATCATATTCGCAGCCTGTACAATTTTTGCCTCAATGGTCTCAGGTTCAATATCAGCATGGTGGGCGGAAACAGCATGAATAATTTCCTTCGAAAGCCCAAATTTTTTTAGGATATCACGACCAATAAAAGCATGCGGCCCTTGAATCTCATGATCCACCGCCTTCCCAATATCGTGTAAAAGCCCTGCACGTCGACAAATATTCACATCAGCTCCAATCTCAGAAGCTAAAGATGCAGCAAGAAAAGCCACTTCCATGGAATGCTTCAAAACATTTTGACCAAAACTCACACGAAATTTTAATCTCCCAAGAAGCTTCAAAAGATTTGGGTGAAGTCCAGCAACACCGGTCTCGTACATAGCTTTTTCTCCCCATTCACGTATAAGCTCATTAACCTCTTCTTTAACTTTTTCAACAACCTCCTCAATTCTGGCTGGATGAATCCGCCCATCCGCAACAAGACGTTCGAGAGCAATTTTAGCAATATAACGACGAACCATATCAAAACCCGAAATCACAATAGAACCAGGAGTATCATCGACAATAACATCAATTCCCGTAATTTCCTCAAAAGTATTAATATTTCGGCCTTCCCGTCCGATGATGCGCCCCTTCATGTCGTCGTTGGGCAAAGTCACAATCGTTGCAGTTGATTCTTGAGCCGTCTCAGCGGCATATTTTTGAATAGCTTCAGCAATAATATTTTTGGCACGTTCTTTCGCCTCTTGTTCAATTTCACGTTCAGCCTTTCTGATTTGAACAAGGATATCAGCTTTAGACTCCTCCTCAACTTTTTTCAAAAGAAGTCCCTTGGCTTCTTCCTTTGTAAGAGTTGAAATAGTCTCGAGTTGAACTTTTTGAGTATCATAAATCGACTGAACTTCTTGTTTAAGCTGTTTAATTTCAGAAACCTTACGTTCAAGATCAGAACGCATTTTTTCACTATCATCGACTTTTTTGTCCAGTATTTCCTCCTTTTTCACCAATCGCTCCTCCATAGAAGCGAGCTGTCGTCTTTTTTCTTGTTCATCACGCTTGGCATTTTCTTGAATTTTGAAGGCTTCATTTTTTGCCTCCAAAAGAACCTCTTTTGACTGAGAATTAGATTCATTGACAATTCTCCTACTCTCTTCTTCAATCTCCTGCTGACGCTTTTTCAAAACACTGATACGAATAAAATAGCCCCCAAAAAGTCCCGTAGCTAAAGCTACAATCAAAAGCAGAATAAAAACTGGCATATTATTGAAAACTTAAGGATAAAAATTCCTTAAGTTTAGGTTTCTTTCTTCGTATCGTGAAGACGAAAAATAAAAAAAAGAAAAGCAGGTATCAGGCACGATACGTAATGACAAAAACGCAAAAAACTGTTGAAATAAATTTTCTTGAAACAATGCGAATCTCATAAGAAAACCAAACTTAAGTGAAATAAAACAACGATACAAAGTTAATCGATGCAAGAACAAATGTCAATCTGCTGTATGCGTCCATAAAATATTTGGATGTGATTTATTTCGTCAATTTTTAACAATTTTTTTAGAAAAATTTAAAAACCAAGGGGATACAATCAAAAAAAATGTAAATACTCAACACATGCTGAAAAAAACACGGACTCAAAAAATAATTTTTGTTTTTATTATAATTTTAGTTCTTTCAGACAATTTTTCTCAAACTGCTTACAGCGAAAAAATTAACACCATGGTCATCAACGAAATTGCAGCCTATGAAAAACAAGGGCAAGAATGGATAGAAATATTTAATGCAGGAGAAAATGTCATAGATATAAGTAATTGGAAATTTTTTGAAAACAAAACCAACCACAAACTCAAAACTATTCAAGGCTCGACACTTATCAAACCAGGAACGTATGCCATTATTGCGCAAAATACGGATGCTTTTTTAGAAAAATATCCCAATTTTTCTGGAATACTCATTGATAGTTCTTGGGGATCATTAAAAGAAGAAGGCGAAGAAATCGGCCTTCTAAATGAACAGGATGAATTTATTGAACATTTTACCTATTTGGAATCAAAAGATACTTCTTTGGAACGCGTTGATGCATGGACAAATGACTTGAGCGAAACGAATTGGAAAATACATAGCTCATCCGGAACTCCCGGAGAAAAAAATGAAGCTTCCAACTCACAAAACGACAAAAAAAATGCCACAGAAAATTCAACAATTTCTTCAGATAAAGACGTAAACAGACCTCCAACAAAACTCAAAGATGAAAAAAAATCTACAAATCCTCAAATTTTTACCGATATA
>CAZTVN010000020.1:0-11353 GCA_964617145.1 uncultured Candidatus Peribacteria bacterium | reverse complement strand
TAAAAATATACGCATTTCTCCCTGATCCTAAAGAATTGGATAGTGAAAACGAATGGATAGAAATCAAAAACGAAGGGGAACAAACAATCAACTTAAAGGGGTTGATGCTGGACGACGATGAAGGTGGAAGCAAACCTTTTACATTTGACGATGAATATATCCAAGCTGAAACGATCATGCGCTTAAAGAGAACGATAACAGGCATATCTCTCAATAACACTGGTGATACAATACGACTCTTAACCATTGATAAAAAAATTATTGATACAATCAGCTATGAAGGCACCGAAGAAGATGTAGCCTATATACGAACAAAAAATGGCGTAGAGATGAATAAAAAAAACACAAAAAAACAAGAAAAATCGAAAAAAAAGACAAAACAAGTGAATCAAAATGGTGATTTTTCAGAAAAAATTCTTATCACCGAACTATTGCCAAATCCCAAAGGAAGCGATACAGAAAACGAATGGATTGAACTTTTTAATAGTGATGATAAGGATATAAACTTGGCCAATTGGAAGCTCGATGACAGTGAAGAAGGAAGCAAACCATATATTTTCTCAAATAAAACAATCATAAAAAAAAATGAATACCTCATCATTCCAAGAACATTATCAAAACTTTCACTCAATAATAACAAAGACAGCGTTCGACTCTATGATTTCGAAGGTACGCTGATCGATGAAGTTGGCTACGAAAAAGCCCAAGATGGATGGTCCTATGCGCTCATCAACCTCATTGAAAAAGAAACGTCGGAAAATATAACAAATGACTCACTACTCACTGCTACAAAATCGACGGAATCTGAGTGGCAATGGATCGATGAAATAACAGAAGGACTTCAAAATCCTGTATATGAAATATTCCGTGGAATAGTTATCGAAGAGAAAGAAGAACCCTCTGAAAAAAATGCATCGCAGTTCTTTTTGGATCATAAAAGCGAAAAACTCACCATTAGGTACGACCCCGAATCACAAAGTCAAAATTTAATACAAACACTCGCACTGCCTGGAACAGAAGTAGAAATCACGGGAAAAAAATTGGATGAAAAAATATACAAGTTAAAAAAAATTGATATTTTAAAACCGGGGAAAAGGCAACAATCATCAAAAAAATCAATAGAAATCATACCCGAAATAACGCTTTTTCTTATCCCTCTCGCCTATCTCGCTCAAAAATATTGGCGAAAAATAAAACCTCATAAACGCTGAGGAAGATAGTTTTTCTTAAGCCTCCCTAGGGCCTGTGCACACAAAATTTTGCAGTGGTCACAAAAATAGCTTATCATAAACATCGTCAAAAATTCAGATAAGAAATCTCTAAAAATAAGAAAGACTAAAATGGAAAATTCGACTTTTGATGTCATTATAATAGGAAGTGGAGTCGTTGGCCTCGGAGCATCGGTTTATTGTCGTCGTTTTGGGCTGAAAACACTTATTCTCGGGGAATTACTTGGAGGCACGATTACCAAAACACATCTCGTTGAAAATTATCCAGGGTTTGTAAGCCTTTCAGGGCAAGAACTCGCAGATCATTTCATTGAACATGCCAAAAGTGTTGAAACGGAAATAAAACTCGAACGCGTAAAAGAAATAACAAAAAGCGAAAAGGGATTTAATATTATAACCAACCAAGGCCAATATTCAACAAAAACTATTATCTATGCAACGGGTACTGAACACAAAAAACTCAACGTAAAAAGCGTGATAGAATTTGAAAATCGTGGAGTGTCGTATTGCGCTACCTGCGACGGCCCATTGTTTAAAGGAAAACCTCTTGCCGTAGTCGGAAGCGGAGATTCCGCAGCGAAAGAAGCTCTGCTCCTATCAGAATACGGCACAAAAGTATGGATTATCATTCGAGGGAAGGACATTCATCCCGAACCTATAAACAAAGTAAGAGTAGAAAAAAATTCAAAAATAGAAATCATCGACTCGGCGAATGTCGTTGAAGCTTTGGGAGATAAATTTTTGGAAGAAATTGTACTCGACACGGGTCAAAGACTGAAAATAAATGGTCTTTTTATCGAAATAGGAAGGATCCCTCAAACAGAGCTTGTAAAAAATCTTGAAATCGAACTCAATAAAAATGGTGAAATAAAAATAGACCGCTATGGGAATACCAATCTCAAGGGATTTTTTGCCGCAGGAGACTGCACGGATAGCCAGTGGAAACAAGCCGTAACCGGAGTTGGAGAAGGCGCTCACTGTGCGAATCAGGCTTACGAATACATTACCAAAAACCACGCCGAATAAAGTCGTCAGCCTTCAAAATTTCCGCCTAAAATTTACAATTTTCCCTACGCAACGTAATTTTGCTAAAAATCAACTTTCTTAAAAAGAGCTCCAACCACAACTTCTATAAGTTTCGCATATTTTTCTATAAACTCATTCTCAAAAATTTCAAGTTTCCTTTCTGGCCTCGCGTAAAGAGAAAGTGTCCCTATCAATTTTGACTGAAAAACAAGAGGAATAAGAAGAAGTGAAGAAACGTGATGTTTTTTCGCAAGATAGGGAGAATGATATCGCGGTTCCCTGGCAACATCAATAATTTTCAAAGGCATTTTTTTGTTAAAGGCCTTTTCAGCGATACTATTTTTGTACCGTACAATCGCCTTACCTTTCCAGTCATCAGAAAGACCAAAATACGACACAAGATCCAAAGTTTCTTTTTTCTCATTATGCACGCGAAGCACGCAGGCATCAACTCTTGTGAGCATGATAACCGAACTGACAATAAAATCAGCGACATTCTGAAAATCATGATACGAAGCACAAAGATCAAGCATATCAATCATATAATCCATCTGGCGACGAATAATACCAAATTTGTTATAGGCTTCCTGCATTTTTTGATATTTCAAAGCGAGTTCTTCCTCAAATTTGGTTTTACTCGTAATATCCCGGGCAATCAAAACATAGTAAAACGACGGAGAAACAGAAGATTCAAAAAAAATTGGTGTAACCGTTGTTGAAATATCAAGATACGATTTATTTTTATGAGTTCCGCGAAGCTCAAAATTGTAAATAACTTGAGTATGTTTTAAAATATTATCAACATCCTCTTGGCTGAAAATACGTGTCAAAGATTCACCGATCATTTCTTCATCTTTATAGCCAAAAACAATTTTGGCACCTTTATTCCAAGAACAAATTTTGCCAGTATGATCGAGCGTGACAACAGCATCATTTGAAAGCGCAATCGCTTGAGTCAAAATACGCTCAGTTTCTTCTTTCTTCTTAAGTTCAGTGAGATCAGTCATAAAACCTATCGTGCCTCCATCAGGAAGAGGAGCTCCACTAACATAAACAGGAATTTTTGTACCATCTTTAGAAACAAGTGTCGCTTCATAGCTAGAACTTAAACCACGCTTACGATAATGAGTATTAATATGACGGACTTTTTTCACACAGGCATCATCCAAAAAATCATATCCGGATTTTCCCAAAATTTCTTCAAGGCTATAGCCCAACATACTGCAAAATTTTGGATTAGCATAAGTCGTACATTCATTTATATCTCCGATCAAAAGAGCTTCATTCATATGCTCAATAATCTTTCTATAAAGGGATTCCTTTTTCTTAAGCTCAGACAAATCAGTAACGATGCCAATCGTACCACCATCAAGTAATGGACTTCCGCTAACAAAAACAGGAACCATTTTCCCGTCTTTACGTAGCACCGTTGCTTCATAGCTGGAACTTATGCCATTTTTTCTCTCAGTCTCATTAATCCTTTTAATTCGCCTTATACTTTCCTCATCCCAAAACATATAGGTCTCTTTTCCTAATACATCTTTTGCAGAATATCCAGTAAGCTCAGAAAACTTCGGATTCGTATAAACGATACAGCCTTTTTTATCGGTCATCAAAATAACATCGTTCATAAGTTCGATGAGCTTTTTATAAAGCATTTCTGGATTAATATTTTTCCTCATAAAATTACTGCATAACTTTTATACGATCTCCGTCTTGAATAATATGTAAAAGCGGCATTTTTTCATTGTTCACAAAAGCATATTTCGCATTACTACCAAGATCAGAGTGAATCATATAAGCAAAATCATGAACCGTTTCCCCACGTCGCAAAGTAAAAATATCACCTTTATAGGAAAAACAATAGACAAATTGATCAAGTGGGGTATGGGAAAATGACAAAAAATATTCATAAAGTTGTTTTTCTTTTCTTAAAGACGAATTGAAATATTTTGAAGTTTTATACACCCAATGAGCAGCAACCCCTTTTTCCGAAAAATCATGCATAGATTGTGTACGAATTTGTACTTCGATAGGAAGATCTAGCTCATCTATCACATTATTGATTCCCGTATGCAAACTTTGATAACCATTAATTTTGGGAATAGTTATATAATCTTTAAAAAAATCAGTAACAGGAGAAAAACGATCATGAAGTTGATTAAGAAGAGCAAAACATTCATCAATGGAATTATTTTTTAAAATAATCCGAAAAGCAAAGATATCATTGAGTTGAAGGACCGTTTTTCGAGGTTTCTTTTTAAGTTTTACATAAGTGCTATAAACAGTTTTATACCGACCTTTAAGGATAAATGAATAATGATTGGTCTTAAGAAGATCTTCCAAGACGACAAAAATTTTTCGTGTAATCATCCGCGATTTAATCTTATATTGGCGTAAAATACGAGATATTTCTAAATATTTTTTCGGATAAACAAGATAAAAAGCAATATCGTCAAGGATATTTTTCCTTTCATAAAAACCAAATCGTTCACAAAGCGGAGAAAGAATATGAAGATAATAAGAAGCGATCTTCCTGCGTATCACGAGATGAGTACGAGAACGCAAATTTTTATCCAAAAAAAATAAAAAATCGTAAAAACCTTGAGGGGAATGAGTAAACTGTATGAAAAAATAATGAGCAAGAAGCGGTTCATTATGAGGATTTTGCTCATTCACAAAAATCAAAAAATCATACCACTTTTGTATGAGAGCTTTTTGAGCCTCTTGTAAACGAGTGGAAGTCGAAATCGTGAGAAAAAGATAAAGGATGTACTATCCCCTTTAAATCACAAAAGGAGGAAAGAAACAAGAAAAAATATCTTCCTGAACAAATTTGAACCAAAATGTGAAAATTGTAGTAGCTGGATAGTTTTTCTTAAGCCTCCTTTTATTTTGAGGCTTCGGTTTTACACAATACAAATGACAAAAGTGGCCAATTAAGTTGAACTGATCCATCCTCTTGTATCTCATAACCCAAAAAAGTCTCTAAAGCAGCTGCAAACAAGTCGGTAAATTTAGGATCATTTGAAACATTGCCTGGAAGAGCATAACCAAAATAATGTCGTAGATCACGTTCAGATATCGGGGAAGATTCAGCTTGAGGTCTAATAGCAAATAATGCTCGAAGAAAATAAAGCATAGTATCTTTATCAGGAAAGTAAAATTTCGTGGAAACAGTCTTTAAAAAATCTAAAGTAAAACCCTGCCGCATTTGTTCATATAAGAATTCTTCAGTTAGCCAATATCCATCATGCCCAAGAATAGAAAGTTTTCTTATAACGCGGTCAAAAAATTCCGAAAGACATGTTCCTGCTCTCATTCTTTCATTACCAGGGGAATTGGAATCAATAGGAACTCGCGGATTAGCATTCGGATGGAATCCGACGTCTAATCCAATAATATGTCCACCTGGCTCTAAAAGCTCTTTAACAATACGAAACATATCCTCTTGTTCAAGGCTATTAGTATGATGAAGACCAGCGGTGGTAACAACAGCAGAGAGAGAGCCTTTCCCCAAACGATCTATTAAAGAACGATCATAAGGAGTCGCCTGAACAATCGTTATGAAATTTCCAAGACGACCTAAATCACGTTGTCTCATTGCTTCAAGATACTTAAGTTGTTCTGGACTGGCATCTAAAGCAATCACCTTGTATCCAGCATCAACGAGATCGCGTTCTAAAAATCCTTGACCAGCAAATAAATCGACTACCACAGGACGACAAGGAGAAGAAGGATCAACAGGATGACGCGCAGCAAGATGAGCTAATATGATGGCCGTTTCTTCTCGTCTTGCATCAGGACATAAGTCAGTAGCACGACGATAAAGATGAGCTTTTTGAACAAATGCATAAGGTTTACCACTTACATCTGCGGTTCTTCTATCAAGTTCCTCAATATCACTAATGATAGCTGTTCTTAACTCTTCGGCCGATGGAGCCGCGAGTACGGCTTGAGCTGTTCCATGAACTGCCGAAACCTCATCATCTACGAGTGTTTCTGGGCCTTCTCCGGGAAAAAATGATGAACCTGCTGATCGTAAACGTTCAGAATCAGGGCACCCAAACTCGCCATAACCATAAGAAAGCCTTAAAGGTTCTTCAGGGGAAGATGCCATACAAATTCACAAAAATTATATATTATTCATAGGGTAAATATATCTAACATATTTCGTACAAAAATGCAAATCGATTTTTACCTACATCCAATCATGGCTCCGGGACTAGGATTCGAACCTAGATTAACGGGGCCAGAACCCGTCGTCCTGCCATTAGACGATCCCGGAATATTACGACGTTTCTTTTTGTATAATTTCCTCAATCTCTGAAACCATCTTCGGTATCTGCCCCTCCAAACTATGTACAATATAATCACACTTTTTCGATTCTTCCAATTCTTTCTCAAAACTCATCTTTCTCTGCGAAAGATCCTTCTCAGTCTCTTTATGTCGGCCTAAAATGCGCGTTTTCAAAATTTCCCACGATGGCGGAGTCAAAAAGATGGTAACAACCTGATCTTTCGGAAGTATTTTCAAAATAGAATCCATGCCCTGCACATCAACTTCGCGAACAAGAATTTTCCCTTTGGACAAAGCATCGAGAATGGGTTTTTTAAGAGTGCCATAATAATGATCATGGTGAACAATAGCCCACTCAAGAAAATCACCTCTTTTGATCCGTTTACGAAATTCTTCTTGAGAAATGAAATAATAAACTTCTCCATCAGCTTCACCGGGTCTTGGAGCACGGGTAGTACAGGAAACAGGGAAAATATAAGAAGGATGCTTCTTTTTCAATGCCTGAATCGAGACTCCCTTCCCAGAACCCGAAGGCCCCATAATAAGTATAAGCTTCCCTTTCTGAGAAGGAATATTTGACTTATTATACAAAATATTGTAAAATTAAATGATTTAAAAACAACAAAAAAACGAGCATCGCGAAAAATTATAACAAAAAATGAAAAAATTGAAATGATTCATAAAAACTGTTATAATTACAAGATTTGTCAGTACGATTACGAAATTCATTTGAAACGTTCCTTGAAATTTTAATTCTTTTAGACACATTCTCCCTCAAAAAAGTAGGGAGCGAAAAGGAGATAATTAAGTGTCTTCATAAAAAAAGCACTTCTTCTCTTCTTCCCTCCCTACTTTTCGATCAGGTTTACCCTATGTCCAAAATATTCATCAATCGTAAACCTCTTCGCAAGGTAGCCTCCTTCCTCCTAAGGATAGGCAGGCGGAACAAAAACAAAAACAAAAGGAACAAAAATCCCAAGTTTACAAAAACAAAAACAAAACCGATGGTGATTAACGGTGTAATAAACTCACCAAAGAACGGTAGGGAGAATCGTGTGATAGCTTTTCGGGCATAAAGCTGTCATCTACCGCTTTTTTAGACCCTGTTTTGTTCTCTGTCTCATCAACAAGTTAGGACAGAAACGAACAAGATATTTCTAAATGAGCAATATGCAGGGCGTTTACTTCACTTCTGTTAACCTTCTAAATTATTTATTGGTTAACATGTGTTCAATTTAAGTAAGCGCCCTGATTTTAAAAAAACACTTTAGGAGGTGCTAAAAAGGTAAATCTTCCAGCGACACATCTTCTTCTGTTTCCGCTTCTTTCATAACAGGGGCTTTTTGTTTTGATATAGAAGTTGATTCTTGAGTTTCAGTATTAAGTCCTGCGTGTTGACGTTCAGAAGAAGAATTAAAATCTTTTCGGTCAAGCATAATCATATTGTCCGCAACAATCTCAGTTCGATAACGTTTCACTCCATCTTCACCCTCCCACTCGCGAGTTTGAATACGTCCCTCAATATAAACCTTACTCCCCTTCTTCAAATATTGACCACAAATCTCCGCAAGTTTCCTCCAAGTCACAATAGAATGAAACTCTGTTTTTTCCTGCCGCTGACCATTTTGGTCATTCCATGTAAAATTGGTGGCTATGGAAAAAGACGTAACCGCTTGACCAGAAGGAGTTTGACGAACTTCTGGATCTTTGGTGAGATTTCCAATGAGCTGAGCTCGATTCAAAGACATTGCCATAAAATAAAAATAAAAGGAATATTCGGCTTACTTATAACACAAATTCTCAGATGAAACAAACTTTTCGCAAGGATACAATGTCCTATGCTATAATGCCTATCGACTAAGTTGCGGAACCTTGCGTCGAATCAATCGAATTAGTCGAATCATCGGAATGAATAATCTCCATAGGAGACCTCGTATACATGTGATAGAGAGCTTGCACGGAAAAGAAAAAAAGCAAAACAAAGATAGCGGTAAAAATAAAAGCGACAATGTAATATAATTTTTTCACTTCTTAAATAATGAAAAAAAGTCCAATAATATTCATACTCGGCAGAAAGCCGCTCCTCTCTGTAGCTGAAATTATAACGTATTTTTCCGAAAAAGAAATCCTATCAATCGGGCCAAAAACACTTCTTATCAGCCCAAAAACATCTCTAAAAAATCCACAAGCATTCTTAAACGAACTCGGCGGAAGTATTCGTATATTAAAGGTTTTTCGAAAAGCATTAAGACCAAAAAATCTCGAAGACGGAATAGAAAAATGGACACCATTTCTAAAAACTTACTTTAAAGAACGATTTAAAAAACATGAAAGCAAAATACGTTTTGGCGTGAACATCTATAATTTTCCTCATCCTCGAGAAATTTTTCTCAAAAAATTTCTCACCGAAGTCAAGCACGCATTAAAAGAAAGCGGGCTCAAAGTTCGTTTTGTAAACAATAATGGGAAAAATCTCCAAAGCGCCGCAACAATAAAAGAAAAACTTTTGAAATCCAGTGGAGTCGAGATAAATATTGTTCTTGATAAAAAAGCGGTCTATCTTGCTGAAACCGTGGCGGTACAAAATGTTGATGCGTATGCGGAGAGGGATTACGGAAAACCGCACAGAGATCCTCGAAGTGGAATGCTCCCTCCAAAACTGGCTCAAATGATGATAAGTTTTGCAAGAACCAATGCTTTAGGTCGCACAAATAAGATAAATTGGATTTACGACCCCTTTTGCGGTACAGGAACGATCCTTATGGAAGGATTAATAAAAAATCTCTGTGTTGCAGGATCTGATATCGATAAAGAGGTAAATGCTCTCAGCAGAAAAAATATAGAATGGATTGAGAAAAAACATGACATCAGTAAAAAACTAAAATGGAAGGTATCCACTTTAGACGCAACAAAACTTACGGTCCAACAAGTAAGAGAAGCTTTTGGCATGAAAAAAATGCCTAATTTCGCTATCGTAGCAGAACCCTATCTCGGTCCTCCATTTTTTAAATTCCCAAAACGTCAAAAACTCGAAGAACACATGAAATATCTGGATTATCTCTATACAAAATTTTTCGAACGAATGAATGAATGGGTGAAAAAAGGCACAGTAATTATTTTTGCATTTCCTGTATGGAGAGATGAGCATCATGATTTAAAGCTGACAAAAACGGTTGAAAAAATTGAGTCGCTTGGATATAGTGTCATCGATCTGATTCCCGAACAATACATAAAAAAATACCATATCGAAAAGCCCAAATGGCCATCACTGCTGTATGAACGTGAAGGACAGATCGTCGCTCGGGACATTTACAAGTTTGTGAAAAATGCTTAAAAAATCTGAAACACCGATACATCCTTAATGAACCGAGACGAACGCGCAAAAATCTCACCTGCGCAAAACAAAAACGCTCTTTAACATTCCGGGGTAGCTCAATGGTAGAGCAACTGGCTGTAAAAAATCTTGCAGCTTCCAACAGCAATGTTAGATGAAACACAGGGTGAATTGTCCCGACACCACCGTCGGGATTCCGACCTCGTCAAAGCGTCGGAACGGGAAGCCTAAAGTCTCATAAAACGACTATGGTAATCCGCAGCCAAGCCTGCTTGGGTCTAAGTAAGCAGGAAGGTTCAGAGACTAAGGAGTGAGTCCCAACAATAATCTCCTAAGGACCCTCTGAAAAACATGGTCTCGTGACGAAATTGTCAAACTTTGAGCGAAAACGTTAAACTCGTGAGGAAGCCGTATCAAGTGAAGATACGGCGACGAGCGATGAAACGCTTGCAGCCAAAGTTTGAAATTGGAGTAGAGAGTATGTTTTTCAGAGGGTCCAAGCGCCCTGCCCCTCGATTTTTTCTTCACAAGAAAAAGTACGGGGTGATGAGATAGTCCACGCTTTCGAGAAATCGTAAGATCAGTGTAACCAGTTGGTTGCCGGTTCGAATCCGGCCCCCGGAGCCAAGTTATTTTGTTTAACCACCCATAAGATATCTAGGGCCTCCTGATGAATAATGAGATGTCCAGTCAAATATCATTCCTGCAAAAAACTCATCTGGTAAAGAAAGTAACTCAGTATAACCTTTCTGCAATTCAGATGGAAAAACTGATGGAGGTTCAAGGAAACCTTGCTCAGCTTGCCTTTCAGTCAAACGTTGACGATATAAAGCAAGCTCTTCAGCATTTGTCACATTAGAATACCACCACTCTGAAGGCGAGACTATTGCAAGATTTGAGGTTGTCCTAGTACCTTCTGCATGTTCAAGCTGTAAATATTTTTCATCACCATAATGTCTTTTAACAATTTCCGCATAATCAATTTCTGGCAATCCAGTTGTTCTGAAAAGAAAATTAAGAACATCCATAGTATAGCTAACGCATTGAGTACCATTTGGTATATTAGAAAGCTGAAGTGGCTCCACATCAATTAAAGTAAATACCCCATTTCTAAAAGTAAAATTACATCCACCAAACAAATCAAAAAGAAAACCTTCATTTACCATACGATGAACAGAAGCAATAGAATCTTGAGTTATTTTACGTTGATTTTCCGGAAGATTGAGATACCACATTTCAAATTTTCTTTCATTTAATCGAGGCAGTACACGCAATGAATGAACTTCAAATGTTCCAAAACTGCTTTCTCCCATTGCACTAAGCCTATAAAAATCATCGAAAATTGCGCTTGGAAACCATTCTTCAATAACAACTCTTTCATTCTCTTCCAATAGATCCCTCCCACCATTCCCAGTATGAGAGAATTGTCTCGGACTTTTTGGTAAAGTCTATGGAGGTGGTATG
>CAZTVN010000019.1:0-21085 GCA_964617145.1 uncultured Candidatus Peribacteria bacterium | reverse complement strand
ATTTTTCAACTCATTATGGAAAATTTTCTCCCCAATGTATTGCTTAATATAACCTATTTGTATTTTATATACAAAATTTTCGTATAAAGCACGTTACGATATTTTGTCACCAGACAATACCGCTTTCGTACTCGTACGATAGTTCACTATTCGGCCATAATTTTTGTGATTCTCTTTTTTGTCAAAAAGGTATGATAGCGTGACAAAACCAAACAAAAGATATGGCACAATGAGAACCGTCCAACTCATTTCTAGAAGGATATTGAAAAAAGCGTGAGTGAGAACAGCGATGAGCAATCCTTCGAGTACTTTTTCTTCATGGAAAAGCGTTGGAAGGTGAAAATGACAGATTTTGTGCACGAATTTAATGAGAATAAATCTTTTTTTTCTGATTTCTTCCTGAAAAATAGGATCTGAAAAATGAGCTAACCCGTAATAATAACCGTAAAGTCCTGAAAAGAGAATGTGCGCGAAGGTTGAAAAAATTGAACGGAATACGACTGAAATAATAAAGCTTTCTGTCCCTTGCGTATTCCAAATATAGGTAAAATAAAGAACATTTTCCACGTAGGCAAAGCCAAGAGCCGCGATAATGCTAAATTCGATCGCATCATCAATGGTTTTAAATCGATTTCTATCGATAATTTTCACCACCAAATGCTTCATATATTCTTCAAACACACCTACCAGCATGAAGATTAAAACCACGCTTAGAGGAAGCGCGAAATTTTTGATATCAATGAGATTGTTGCTAAAGGTATTGAGATATTGAAAAGCGTTCATCGATGGATAAAATTTCCACGACCATTTATAGAGAAGGATCGGCGTCACGGAAATCATTCCGCCAAGAAATGTAATGAATGTCCATTTTCTCGATTCTGGATTTTTTTGGTAAAAAATGTAGCCCCAAATGATGATAGGGATAAGCGCCGCGAAGATAGAAACAAGGGTGCGGACAAGTTCGTGAATGTCTTGGTCTTGTGGCATGAAAAGGGCTATTAAAAACGGATGAACGAAATAGTTTTTCTTAAGCCTCCTTATCTTTATATCATGTGTTTTGAAAAAAATCACGGCCGCTTGGTTGTAAAGGGGCGGACAGTTTCCTTTAAAACCCGTGTCGCCATCGGCCTCGCTAACATGTACGCTCGGCCGATCTCTCGCGATACATGATCGCTCGAAAAGCGACACAAATTGTTTTCTCGGAAACTGTCCGCCCCTTTAGGGCCTGTGCACACAAAGTTTTTACAGATGGAAGAGACATATTTTGTTCAGTTCAAGAAACGACGACGAAGGTGTGCACAGGCCCTACTCAAACGACCGTATTTCGCCCTGCTCAATTTTGTATGTTTTTATGCCCTTGTGCTCGCGAAGTAAAGGGCTTATATGGTTTGTGGTCATAATAACCTGATACCCTTCGAGATTTTTGAAAAGATTTTTTTGTCTTCTTTCATCGAGTTCTGAAAAAACATCATCAAGCAGAATGATTGGCGTTGCTTTTGTTTGATCTTTTAACCACTGCGCTTCCGCCAATTTCAGAGCCAAAACGAATGTTCTTCCTTCACCGCGTGAAGCGTACGACCTTATGTCCATTCCGTTTAACATACATTGCATATCGTCTCTGTGCGGCCCGAAGTGCGTTTTGAAAATTTTCATGTCACGGCGAAATGATTTCTTCAATTCTGTTCGGTATATTTGTTTTTCGTCGCCATTTTGTTCAATGTTTTCTTCAGTATTTTCCTCCATATTTTGTTCTCCCGCCGCCAGATACTTCAGTTTGACACTTTCTTTTCTGCCTGCGATTTTTGGGTAAATTTCTTGTATTTTCTGCTCCAAATATTTGATTCCCTCTTTTCTTTTTTTCATAATATATGTCCCGTGTTCAATGAGCGCTTCGGAAAAACATTCGAGTTCTTCCTCCGTTGCAACGCGTTCATATATTTTTTTTAAAAGAATATTGCGGGCTTTTAAAGCTTTTTGATAGGCCATTAAATGTGAAAAATACCTCGTGTCTTCCTGCGAAAATACCATATTAAGATTTTTTCTTCTTACCTCAGGGCCACTTGTCACGATATCGAGATCGTAGGGCGTAAAGATGATGGTTTTTATTTTCCCGATGTATTCATGCAGAGATTTTTTTACATTTTGATACATACAAAGGCGTTTCTTTTCTGGTTTCACTTGGAATCCCAATTCTACAGCGATATTTTCGTCTTCATCATTCTTTATTTTTGCTTCAATTCTATAATAATTTTCTCCTGAAAATATTACATTTTTTTGATGATTCGTCCGAAAAGACTTTGGGAGTGAAAGCAGAGATATGGCTTCGATGAGGTTGGTTTTCCCTTCGGCATTATCACCGACAAATATGGTGATCGGATTCGAATCGTCAAATGTAACTTTAAGATTTTTATAGGAACGGAAATTTTCGAGCGAGATCGATTGCAATTGCATGAACCCATTGTAATATGATAAATTCTTGATCGTAAAATGTTTTTTTCTTATGGCTTAAAATTATGGTCAAAGTTGTCTCACAAAAATCTCAAGAACATGATGAACTTTACTGCATGCGCCACTCAGCGGCTCATGTTTTGGCGCAAGCCGTGCTTGAAATTTTCCCAGAAGCTCGTCTTGCGATAGGGCCTCCTATTGAAAATGGTTTTTATTATGATTTCGAGCTTCCACGCACACTTATCCCAGAAGATCTTCCGATTATCGAGGAACATATGCAAAAAATTGTCAAAGAAAAACAGGTTTTTAAGCGCTACATGGAGCCCACAAAAAAATCAATCGAGTTTCTCAAAAAAATCAAACAGCCTTATAAAGTCGAAATAGCTTTGGATCTGAAAAAAGAAGGTGAGACCGAGCTTTCATTTTTTGAAAATGTGATGAGAGATGGGACTCCTCGCTTTGTCGATCTTTGTAAAGGGCCACATGTCGAACATACAGGAAAAATCGGCGCATTCAAACTCACTCATGTTTCCGGCGCTTATTTCAAAGGTGATGAGAAACGAGCAATGCTTCAGCGCATTTATGGATTGTGTTTTAAAACTCAAAAAGAACTCGATGAGCATGTTTTCTTCCTTGAAGAAGCAAAAAAACGCGATCATCGAAAACTCGGCAAAGAGCTTGATCTTTATATATTGTCGCAAAAAGTTGGAGCTGGATTTCCTCTTCTCACTCCCAAGGGAACTATTATCCGTCGAGCATTGGAGAACTTAAGCCTCGAAAAACAGCTTCAATATGGCTATCAGTACGTGACGACTCCAAGTGTTGGCAATCTCGATCTTTATAAAACTTCTGGCCACTATCCTTACTATGCCGAGAGCATGTTCCCTCCTGTTTCTACTTTGGACGAAAAATTTATGCTTCGCCCTATGAATTGTCCGCACCATATTCAGATTTATGATTCACGTCCTCGAAGCTATCGCGAACTTCCTTTGCGGCTCGCTGAAAACGGTCTTGTGTATCGTTTTGAAAAATCAGGAGAACTTAATGGGTTGACCCGTGTTCGTTCGATCACGCAGGACGATGCTCATATTTTTTGTACCCAAGATCAAATGGAAGAAGAAATCAATCGTTGTATCGATCTTGCGGAAGAAATGTACGCGATACTCGGATTTAGCGATGTTTCTTACACTTTGAGCTTGAGAGATCCCAATAATACTTCGAAATATGTCGGCAGTGATGAAAATTGGAAAAATGCAGAGGGATATTTGCGTCGGGCTTTACAAAAACGTCGTGTTCCCTTTGCGGAATATGAAGGAGAAGCGGCTTTTTATGGACCAAAAATTGATGTAAAGGTGCGTGATGTCTTAGGGCGTGAATGGCAGATGGCTACCATTCCTCAGATCGATTATAATATGCCGGAACGTTTTGATCTTCACTATATCGATGAAAAAGGAGAAAAACAGAGACCTGTTATGCTTCATCGAGCTATTTTTGGTTCATACGAGCGTTTTCTCGGACTTCTTATCGAACACTATGCCGGAGCATTCCCTACATGGCTTTCTCCTGAGCAAGTGCGTATTATTCCTGTTTCCGATACTTTTCTTGATTTTGCGAATGAACTTCGACATACTTTTTTTCAATCCGGCATCCGAGTAACTGTTGATACCGCTTCCGAAACTGTTTCCAAAAAAATCCGCGCAGCGGAACTCGAAAAAATTCCTTACATGCTTGTCGTAGGCGGAAAAGAGAAAAATTCCGGAAAAGTTGCTATTCGAAGCTACAAAACGAAAAATCAAGAAAGTTATGAACTTGATGTTTTTCTGAAGATGATTCAGCAAGAGATAAAGGAGCGACGGTAGTATTATTATGGGAGAGTATATTTGGCACTTTTTTTATCTCCGTGTTTTTTGATGAGTCCTTTTTTAATAAGTGCTTTAAGATACCTTTGTGCCGTTCGTTTTGTCACTGTTAATATCTCTTCGACATCCTTGCTTTTGATATGGTTCATTTCTTGCAAAAAATCGAGAATTTTTATTTCATCTTTTGTAAGAATTATTTTCCCAGCCGTTATTCTCTTCTTAACATAGAGGAATGGCCTAATTTTATCCAGAACGAGTTCCATTTCGGCAAGAAAACCTTCGACAAAATATTCGAGCCAGTGATTGAGATTTCCTTTTTTTCGTTCTTCGTAATTTTTTCCGAGATGAATAGCTTCGTAATATGCAGGCCGATTCGTATTATAATAATTTTCTAACGCAAATAATTTTCGGAAATCGTAGTGCTCTGTATACAATATCAATGTTGCAAAAAGACGGGCAGTGCGTCCATTGCCGTCAATAAACGGATGGATGGCCGCCATTTCCGCATGTGCGATAGCTGCAATAATCACCGGTGAAAGTTTCTTATCCTCCGAAACGGAAATCCATTGGCAGAGATTCTGAACAAGTTTGGGAACTTTTTTGTGATCCGGCGCCGTATAACGAATCTCCTGAGTTATGGGCGTCCTTGCTACCACATACACAGGTTCTTTGCGATATTTTCCTCTGCGATCTTTCGGTAAAATATGAGCGCTCAGAAGTGCGTGGATTTTCAAAATATCTTTTTCGGTTATATGTGAAGTTTTCCATGCCGATATGTATTTCAAGGCTTTTTTATAATTTTTCACTTCGTAGATTTCTCTTGGCGATGCGTTAATTTTTTCTCCTGCAAGCACTTTTTGTATTTCAAATTCATTTAAGGTATTGCCTTCAATGGCGGTTGAGTGATGAACCATGCTGAGAATCGCCTGTTTTTTTAAGCGATACTCCTCTTTTGGGTGCATGGGACAGACAGCTATTTTTTCGCGAATAACCTCAATTCTGTTGAGAGCATTGAGCATTTTTGAAGTAATGATGAACTGTGGCTGAAACATGGAATCTTTGTCGTTTAAAATGTCGCTTATTTGTCGTTTATATAATACATTTTTTTGTAACTGCTCACAAGGATAAAAAGCGGGCGGGGCTTTCCCTTTCGTCCTGCCTCCGCATTGACTATACAATCGTCTATGAATCGTCTATAATACGTCTAGAGACTTAACATTTTCCATGTTTGATCCAAAATACGTTATTTCCTCAAAATTACTTGAAAATATTAAGCGGATTGCAACTCTTATACATGAATTAAACAATAAGCGTTTTTCGAAAATTGTAACTCTGTCGCTCGTTCAGCGCGCGCATGAAATTTCTGCTCACGCTTCAACGAGTATCGAAGGGAATCCACTGCCACTTACCGAAGTAAAAAAAATCCTCAAGGCTCACCCTAAATATGTTCGTGACAGTGAGCGTGAGGTTTTAAACTATAATAAAGCTCTCATTTGGTTGGATACGTTTACAAAGAAAATCGAACAGAAGTTTGATATGTCATTGGTTTTGGATATTCATAAGACGGTAATGCAAGGACTGATATCGTCATCACGTTGGGGAAAATTTCGACGGGAGCCGGTTTTCGTCAATGATCCTATGGAGAGAAAAACAGTGTATTGGCCGCCAGATCATCAAGATGTAAAAGATTTGATGAAGGAATTATTTTATTATGTTTCAAAGAACCGGGGACTTCTTGATCCGCTTATTTTGTCCGGTATTTTTCATAAACAATTTGTGATTATTCATCCATTTATGGATGGAAATGGCAGAACGGTACGTCTTGCTACCAAAGTACTTCTCTCGGCTATGGGGCTTGATACTTTTAATCTTTTTAGTTTTGAAAATTATTATAATCAAAATATTTCGCGCTATTTCGGATATGTTGGTGAGAAAGGCAATTATTATGATATCTGTGATTTGGTCGATTTTACGCCATGGCTTGAATATTTTACTGACGGAATTATTGATGAGCTTTTACGCGTGTCGAAGCTATTTTCTCGTGAAAGCATTACTCCTGAAACTCTTTTGAAGCCGCATCACCAAAAAATTTTGGATTACATCAAAAAACATGATTTTATTACCGATCGTATATATTCGACCCTCACTGATAGGGCAAAGCCCACGAGAAATCAGGATTTGAATCAATTAATTCAATTGGGTCTGATCGAACGAGTGGGTAAAGGGAAAGCGACTATTTATAGGTTTAAATAATATAGCTGGCCGTATATTTTTCGAGACTTTAAGATCAAAGGTTTTTTGAAAATCTCTCACGCAGCCTCTCTCTTACGCGGCTTCCGCCTCCGGTTCAGGGGTCTGTCCACTCGCTTTCAACTGTTCTTTTCGATAGTTTTCAATAACCTCTTTCGGTAGCACTTGAGACGACATTCCTTTGATAACGCCTTGATCTACGGCTCTTTTTACTATTCTGACTAATTTTTCCTCTCCCCCCTTTTCTACCGCCGCGTCGAATCTTTTGCTAAAATTTTCTACGGCCGAATTGGCTCTTTGAACATTTTGTTGAAAATTTCCCTGAGATGGATCGATCGTGATTTCATAAATATCGCGATAAAAATCTTGCAGATTATATTCATCGCACAATATCTTCATAAGATTTCGCATTTCACTGCGAAACTCTTGTGCCGTCCTTCTATCTACTACACAGGAATATTTCATTTTATCATCTGATACTCTCGAATACTCTTTATCACCATAATGGTATCGATTTGAAAGAATAGAATCATACCGAATATATGATTTGAGTGATTTTTTTAGACGATCTGCTTGATCAACTTTCGGTCCCCATCGATCAATTTCTTTTTTTTCAATGCTTCCGACCGATTTGATGAATTGATTAAATCCCGCAAAGGCGTTCATGCGAGCTTCTGTTGTCCAATATTCGTTCGCGGCCATCGACACGCGGAGTGTCCTATCGACTTCTTCATCACTTGCCACAGGAATAATAATATGAGCATCATCATGATCCATCTGATCGGCGTTTCTTATTCCTTTACTATTACGCAGTTGAACTTTGTGATGAGTGAGCACAAACTTCCAGAGAAATTCGCGCACTCTGGAATTTGGTTTATTCATATCTCTCGCACTCTTTATATCAGGAGATTTTGACCACCAATCAACAATCCTCTGAAAATCTTTTTGGGTCCAAATGGTATTTTCTCCTCCCCTTACTTTAGTAAAACTCTTATCAACGAAGTAATCCAGCATTGGAAGTTTATTCAAATATTGACCATCCATATTACCCAGACGTTCGAGTGGAAGAAGGGTTTCTCCTGTGTTTGGGTTTTTCGCTGTTACTCCTTCAATGAGATAAAAAAGTTTGTCTTCAGCCGTCATTTTTCCAAAAGGGATAGAGAAATCGATCAATCCTTCGTACTCATGGGGATCGACCCAATCACCATTTTTCCATCGAGTCAAAAGATCCTGCATATAGCCACCAAGTGCAATATTTGTTGGTCCACCTTCGAGCTGTTTCCCTTTCTCAATGAATTTTTTTGTTTCCTGATCGTAAGCGCTGTTATTTTGCGTGTGCCAGCTGTTGTACTGGTTTTCTCCCCAGAGATAGTCGATGCCTTTTGATAAATAATCTTCTGGAGTTTTTCTTTCGGGCATTTCTGTCGGGATTTGAAGGCGGGTCGGAATAAGGCGATTGAGTGTTTTCCACATTTTTTTGTCGTCCCAACGAACCTGACCGCGTTCCGCCAAAGCGATAAAACAGGCTTTTGCCTGATCTTTTATTTTTGTTTGCTGCAAGGTCTCGCGTATCTGCTGAACACCCCATTGTTTCATGGCCTCTCCGTACAAATTTACTTCTTCATTTTCCGCGGCTTGATTGATACGGTTCATTTCGATTTTGATATTTCCAGGCAATGCTTTTCCCACGGTTGAGAAACGATGCTGACTCTTTCGATTGTGTCTGCGCTCGATGTAATCTTTGATGGATTTTATGAGAGCGAAAATGTCATATCCTGAAAGCCAGACCGTATTTCTGTCGAAATCTCTCAATGCTGCCATAAGCCCTGACTCCTGCGCTTCCTCCTGTTTTTCTTCTTCTTTTGATGCCGTTGGTTCCTCCTCTAACTTCCCTTCTTTTTCTTTTTTATTTTGCTCTTCATCCTCTTCTTTTTTCTTTCGATCGTATTTTTCTTGAAGGCTTACGTAATGACTCACATCGTTGTCCATCACATAGCGGATAAATTGCGGAAAAGTAAATTCGGCGCCATTACTTAAGAGAATTTTATTGGGGCCAACGTCATCGAGCGTTAAAATAAGCGGAGGATTTTGATTTATGATAATCTTTTCACCTTTTTTGAGTTCAATCGGTGGATTGTCTTTTGCCTCGAAGCCGTTTTTTTTGTTGTAGCTCGCGTTGTACTTTTGAAGAATGGAACGAAATTCCACTTCATCTTTTATGGCTTTCTGGGCATTATTTTTTCTCACCCACATGGCAAATTCGCCAAAAGTGAGTGTGCGTTTTTCGCGATCGATTGCCGGCCTCACTTTCACTTTTTTTGAAAGCTTTATATAGTTTCCCATGATGTGCTCGACTTTTACTCTTTCCTCCCGAGGTTTTCCATTTGGCGCGGCATAGATATCGTAGGCTATTTCCATGCCCGGCTCTATTTTTACTCCGAGAGCGTTCCAACCAAGGGTTTCTTCGAGAGAGAGCTTGCTGTCTATTATCTCATATCCACAAACAAGTCCCTGTCTTTGATCTCCTCTTTCGCGGGTTTTCTGCCCTTCATAGTCGAGTATCTCTTTTTGTAAATTTCCCAGACTCAACACCTGTCCATCTTCGGATGTGACACGGATAGGCCCAAGAACCTCCTGTTTGTTTTGAGAATCGGATTCGAGATGAACCCTTTCTATATCGACCGATGCGATTTGAAATACTGAGGGTTGTCCTTCATGGCCAGGAGCTCGGCTTATATGGTGGATCCTCGTTCCAGGCTTTAAGCTTACTCCAAGCATATTTTCAGCTCGTTTGATATGCGTTTCCTGTTTTATGGTTTTGCTGATGCGATCGGTAATGGGATTTATCAATTCCACCGCTTTGCCAAAAACCCTCTCAAAACGATCGGCAATTTTCCACTCCTCTTTTTTGAGTCCTGTAATTTGATTTCGCTGATGTGACGGAACGCTTCTTATTTGCTGCAAGGCTTTTTTGAGTTCTTTTTTATCCGCGGCATTCAATCCAACAATCGCTTTCGCTGCATCGAGATTTTGTCTTGGAATATGTCCATTGAGGATCTCTGTTTTTAATATTCGTCTTATATTGCTTATGACTTTTTCATCGTCAGTGTTAATTTGTTGCAATTCTTTTCTCAAATCAGTGAATTTTACCCTTTCTTCTTTGGAAGCAGTCATTCCCGAATAATATTCCACGATCGACAGAGTGCTTTGAACACGCTCACGGATAGATCTTCTGACGCTGTCTATTTCAGCGGATGAGCGATTTCTTCTCTCCGCTTCTTCTCTATCTCTTGCTGCTTGCTGCTCTGGAGTCAATGGCGAAGCGGGAGACGGCGGCGGCGTAGACTCAGGCTCGTCCTCTTCATCATATACTGGCGGCGTTATCGGGGCATGGCCTTCCTGGTAAATCAAACGATTTGGCTTACATGTTCCTTGATCTTCTTTTGCTCGGATTAAAGCCGTTCCAGTCGAGGCCGCACGGCAATTGAGATATTTAAACCAGTTGTAGAACATTTTTTCGGACATTTTTTATTTTTGTGGTTTGTTTGGGTTTTATTCGGAAGGAGGTTTGGTTTTTTATTGCGATGCTATTTTATTGCGGATTTCTTCCACTGCTGCCTTTTTCTTACTTTGTGTCTCTTTGACAGTCTCTTCCGTCACAAAAAATGTGCTAGTTACATCACCTGCTGCTTGAACTGCTTCTACAAATTTCTGCATTTGAGCTGGATCTTCGAAAACTTGAGGGAGATTAGCTTTGCTATTCACTATGGCATCTATAATTGCTGTTTGTTTTGCTTCAGGGTGATCTCTTAAAAGGCTTGCTAATTGTTCCGCAGTTTTTGTTGGATCACTACTTTTTTTGAGCTCTGTTAATAGGGCGTTCACTGCGGTATTTGTATGACCGGCTGGTAGGGTAGCACTTGTTACATTATTTTTTGCTACAACTCTCAAGGCATCCTGTGGAGTCGTGGAGTCTTTCAGTTGTTGTTCCACGGATAGTTGAGGCTTGAGGGTATCGTTATCTTTAAGATTTTTCAGTTCTTCGTCAGTAAAGTTTAATCCAACCTCCGATCCTTTATCTTTTAAAAAATTTAATACTTCTTCTTTAGTTTTCTGACGCTTTCCCCATTTTTGTTCATATATTTTACTAAGCTTTTCAGCAATTGTTGGCCATTGGGCGGGTGATACTTCTCCTTCAAAAGCGCCTTTTATATTGTCTCTTACATCCATTTCACTTTCAGCTCTCATTAACCGATCCATAGAATCACCCGAGCCACCGTAGAGAAATTTATCGATTCCGAGTGCTTTTGCTTTCTGTCTTTTTGTATCCAACCCGGTAAATTTACGCTCCAAAGCCTGCGGGATGTCAGAGAGCATGCTTGCCGCAGTGCCCAGCGATACATCGACCTTTCCCTTTCCTGGCTCCATTGAGGTGACAAGAATCGTCGTTGCATAGATTGGCAATTTGCCCACCCATTGGGCTCCAGCTTTGGTGACATCTCTGATTTTATCGGTAATGAAACTCGCGTAGGTTTTGCTCGCGGCGCCAAAAACTCCCATCCAGATGATGGCCACTCCTCCGAAGGTTGCCAGCACATTTCCTATCCGATTGAATGGTGCCCAAATAGGGGCTATCTCTACTATATCGTCATTGAGAAGGTCGATATTGAACTGAAGATTTGCCATTGAACTTAAGAGAATGTAGCCGATGCTTAGAGAACCGACCATGATGATGGGAGCGATCGCGTGCTGGATAAAGGATTTCTTAAAATCAAATTCTTCCACTCCCTGCGTGAGCTGCGGAATGACCATAAAAAGTATAAGAAGCGGCGAAACCGCGATCAGTGTCCACAAAACGGCAATTCTAGCCATGGCTACGAAAAGCATGGCCAACATCGACACAAAATAAATGATGATGAACGAGATATTGCTTATGGTTTCGAGCAAAAAGTCGATAATGGTATCCGCTGTTTTTGCTGGAGTTGTCCCTTCTGTGTTTTGTTGAATCGCAATATTTACATACTTCAATTTTGAGAGTTCCGCTATTTGCGCTCCGATAATGACCAAAATATTTCTATGAGAAAAATTTTCTACATATTCATTAAACTTTTCTGTAAAATTTCCGCTTTCATCTTTTTCACAAATACTGGTAAGTCCCCAGTTGTCTATTTGGGCTTCCGTTAAATTGACCCTCTTTGATTCGTCGGTTTCTCCAGGAGGCAGATAGGTGCACATACTTTTTCTCATCGGCTCCTTTACATCTTTTTCGTAATCCCCAGTGAGATTAATGGGAATCGCGACCAGAGCGTTGGTCAAAACATTGGTAACATCCAGTATCACTTTACAGGCCAGGAAAGAAAAATTTATCGCAACAAGGCCTATAACGATCCTTGGCAGCATGCTTTTTAAGGCGAATTGATCTCCGCTTATCCCCAGCACATTGTAAATCGCCACAAACAGCAGAATAACAACGAATATGATGTTTACGATATTTCTGATCTGAACCCAAATACCCAAAAGATGATCTTCCATGGTTATGTCTGGTTGTGCCCCTCCTTCAACGGGTTCAAGAATTTTTCCGCTTAAAATCGCGGTATTATCCAGAAGATCGCCGATCAAAATAAGGATCGGCCACATGACCATGCTGATGTATTGCATGATGATCGATAATTTCGTGGCCATTTTTACGACCAGATCTTCTTTCGCTTCACTTGCTGTTGCCACCGCGGCGGAAGCTATCTGAGGGATAATAAGTATGATTAAAACGCTTATGATGAGCAAAGGTATTGTTTTCGTCGCGTAGTAGGGAGCAGAGACTTCTGAAAAGACATTTTTCAGCATGTTTCTATACTTTTTCCATATTTTTTTGAGGGTTTTTCGCATGTGGGTTTTTTCAACATGAATGTGATTAAGCGTCATTACATTGAGAGATTTACGATCCGAGAAATGGGAAAATTATGGATCCGAGGGATGCTCCGTAGGCGATCCACGCAACATTTCTTTCTTTTTTTCGTCGCGGTTTTTTTGTTTCTTGTTCTTGTTCTTGAGATTTTTGCGGCATTTGGCCTCGTTTTTCTTCTTTTCCTCCTTCCGGTTCTCCTCTCCCAAGGCTTTTTCTTTCTTTTTCACGCATGCGTTTGGCTTCAAGGGCGGTTTGTGTTTCGATCTCGGTAGCGCGTCCATGGGAAAAACTTTCTTCCTCAGAGAGCATATTTTCGTCTATTTCTCTCTCTGCGACTCTTGTTGTCCTTCCTGTATCGTCCATTGTACTTGCAGGAAGATCTCTAAGACCTTGATGTGAATCGGTCGTTTCAATTTCCATCCCTTCTAAAGGACTAAATTCCCCTTCTTGGATGATTCTTACCGTCGATTCTTCTTGGAGTTCCTGAGGAAGCTCATCGATGTCGGTTTCGATCAACGTTTTTCCTGCTGTTTTACGGTTTACACTTCCTGTCTCGAGGTCGTACTCCATCTCGTAATGTATGCCATTTTGCTCATACTCCGCATGAATGACGTTTCCTTCAGAAATAATATTTTGAAGATCGATTCCTGCACTTTGGAAAATGTCGATTAAAGCTCTGCCATTTTGATCTACAAATGGATCATTCGCTGCTTCCCCTAAGGCTTGTTGTTCATCTCTGTTTCTTAAAATCACTGGTTCCAGCGTTTTCCCCGACATTGTTTGCAATAGCGTTTGATTTTCTGCATCTGTCATTGCACCTTCTAAATCAGGAATTTCACCCGCCGACCTTCGGATTTTCGCTGAAACGGTTTGAAGCATTCCTTGTTCAAATCCCTTATCAATTATTTCCGAGAGAGGAACTCCGTGTAAAATGGCGTCTTTTCCTTTTTCCGTTAAAACCAACATCGTGTCTCCGCGCTGCAATTTTTTCATTTCTACGGCTTTTTCTCCTTTACTTCTAGCGGTACGATCGATAATTCCCTTTATAATATCTTTTTCAAAAACAAAGAGCATCTGATCGGCTAACCTGTGAATCATTCGATCACTTTCCATGTTAAATTCTTTGACTTCGCTTTCAGGATCTATAAATATTTTTCGCTTTAAATAGATCGGATCCCATCTCCTCTTCATCCAGATAAATTCTCGCAATTTTTCAAAAAAGACACTTCTTCGTCTTTGATCGTTTAAAAGCATTCCTTGAGGCAAAATGTAGGTATAGTAAATGTGTGGCACTTCAAAAAATTGTCTTTTTATGATATCCGTCCTTCTCCATTTTGGTTCAAATATATCTCCTATGGCTCCGATTTCTTGCGATCTAAAGATGAAACGCAAGATATCGGAGATCTGATTATGAAAAAATCTATTTTGAAAGACCCTGTTATTCATGAGTTTGGCTTATAATGGAATCTATAAATTCGGTGTATTCGTCTTGCGTTGTTAACGGCAATTCTTCAATTTTTTGATCACGCTCCGATACCGCCATTTGCGCCATAAGATAAATGTCAATGGTTTGTTTCATCGTTTCCTGCCATGAAAGCCCGTCCATCGGATTTTCTCTCATTTGTTTTATAAATTTTGGAGCGTCTGCTTTTTTTGCCATATCTTCTTCGATCAATTTCCAAATATTTTCGTAGTCTTTGTAACTTTCCATGTCACTTTTCAGAGCTTTTTTCTCTTTTTTATCTGTAACGGTTTTTATGGCTTCTTCTTGTGCTTCTCTTTCTGAGCGCAGTTCTTTTACTTCGATCATTTTCTCTTCAATATATTCGTGCACTACCATGAAATTTCCTCTCAAATAGGTTTCGATTCCCTGATAATTGAAAACCAAATCTTCATAAAGTGTTTGTCTTGTTTGATCGCGCATATATTCCCTGAGACCTTGACCTCCAAGCTTCGCGTATTTTTTGGCTACCCATCCTTGACCTACTCCTCCGGCATCACTGGTTCCGTATTCCAAAAAACCGATGAATCCTGCTGTGTGTCCCCAGAGACTCGGATTTTTCAAAAATGTTCCAAAATCGCCACTTGAAAGCAGATTTTTGTTGGCAAGCACATTTAAAAACATTCCAACGGCTGTTACAGGGACACCGATTAAAAGCGCTAAACCTTTTGAAGGCGTTCGTGTAAAAATTTCAAGCGCGTTGATTTTTCGGCTTTGAGGCAAATCTCTTTTCATATTGTCTCTCGCTTCCTTTCTGTACTGCCGATATTTCCCATTCATAATATCGTCATAAATCGATTCAAATTCTCCTCCTTCCACATATTTCGTCTCATAAAAATCGAGGTATTGCGTTAAAGTTATTGCGCCTTTTACGAGCAGATCGTGCATAAGTTGCGGAGAGGTCTCTTTATCCACATCAACCAGAGCTTTTAAGAGATTTATTTTTTGCGCAGGCTCAAGAAAAACGATGTTTCCAACGATGTGGAGATAATGAGGTTGATCGGCTTCAAAGGTATCAAAAAGATACTCCGCTAAAAGGTCATATTTTTCTTTTGGTGTGTCAATGGTTTCATCGCTTTCAAGCTTTTCGTTTGTATCGAGTTTTTCAAATATTTCTTCTACCTGACGTATGAACTCAACTCCTTCTCCACTTATTAATTCATCATACAATTCTTGAACTTTCGGCATAAATTCGCTTAATTCTTGCGTATCAAATGTGCCAATTTTATCGCTACCCGGATCGCTTGCATACGTTTTGCAAAACTCGAGAATGGTTTGTCTCAGAAATTCTGTTTTTCCAGTAAAGGCTTCTGCGCAAACAGTACCATCGTTTTCTAAAGTCTCTCCGTCGACATTTTTCGGATTTAAATTATATTCTTCAATCGTCTGATACAAAATCGCGTTATAGAGGTTTTCATTATTTTTTTCGAGCATCTTATACTGATCGAGATACCAATGCGTTTTCGCTCGATCAGGCCGATTTTCCTGTTTATCAGGGCCGAAGGTGAAAAATTCTTTTGTTGCTTCGTTTAGTTTCGTGTGATGTTGCGTTTCAAGAGCTTTCATATTGATGAAAGCGTAATAAGCGGCTTGGTTTTCTGATGATTCTTCAAGCCAAGGACTTCTTTCTTCTTTATGAAGCCATTCAGAGCCTATTTCTTCCCTCAGAGTACCCAGCGATGCAGGAGATGTTTCAATCACTTCTTTAGTTCTTTCGCGAATTTCTGTAGCGCCGCCAGTTGCAGCAGATAATATTTCTGGTGATTCTGTCATGGATTAGAGCTTAAAAATTCTTGTCAAAATATCGATGAGGCTTTCCTCTTTTCCTTCCCATTCTGGAATTTGTCGAGCCAGATAGGTTCGAATAGGAACAGGATCCTGACCATCAAGTTGGATCGTCACTTCTTTAAAAAACCGATCAAGTGTTCGAAAATTGAGTGTTTTCACAAAAGGCGGATGGTAATGCATCCAAAAAGCTTTGATATGGCTGTATGGGTAGTAATTTTCGCCAACTTTTATGCCGATTTCCGAGATTGTGATTTTGATTCGAGACGGTGTATGGGTGTGAGACAGATAATACACTCCTCCCAATAACAAAAAAACGACGGCGGTTGACCATGAATCGGTATAGAGCCCCCAAAGTACAAGCAAAAGGATGATAATGCCGGCAACGGTAAACCATGTTTTTCCTTTTTCGTGTTTGATGTATTCTGGCGCTTCCCATCCAATTACCGTTTTGTCGTAGACTTCTGCGTTTTGTGGAACTGGCTTTTTTTTAGGTTTTATGGCAAATTTATTTTGCAATTTTTTGAGCATTTTTGTTTTTATTTTTATCTTTGTATTTTAGCACAAATAAACCTGAAATACAATCATTATTTCTGGGCACTGTTCTATAAAACTATCAAATTATCCCTATGCACCACTTCTGGCTCGAAACATGCCTTAAGGATGGTTGCGATTTCACTTGAATGCCTTCCTAAAATCCTTTCAAGGTCTTCACTGTCATAATTTACTATTCCGTAGCCTACTTCCATGCCTTTTTCATTCATGATCTGGATAACATCTCCGCGATGGAATGTTCCTTTCACTTTTTTTACTCCTTTTGGAAGCAGACTTGAACCTTTTTCGTGTAACGCCCGACAAGCCCCATTATCTATGAAAATAGAGGTATTTTTGTTTATTTGTGGCTGCATCCACTTCTTTCTTCCCTCTTTCTTTGAACATGCTGCCACGAAAAACGTTCCTTTTTTTTCTTTTTTTTCAAGAATATCGATGAGAATATTTTTTTCTCGTCCATGGGCGATGATGGTATCTATTCCGCTCATTACGGCATAGTTGGCCGCATTTACTTTACTTTTCATTCCTCCCAAACTCTTTTTAGAATTTGTCCCTGAAGCCATTTTTATTATTTCTGGGGTAATTTTTTCTACTCGTTTTATAAGTTTCGCTTGAGCATTTTTTTTAGGATTTTCTTCGTAGAGGCCTTCAACATCAGTCAAAAGGATGAGCATATCAGCGTCAATCATGGCTGCGAGACGGGCCGAAAGTGTATCATTGTATTCAAATTTTATTTCTTTATAAGCGACGACATCGTTTTCATTTACTATCGGTACTATTCGAAGGCTTAAAAGTCTTTGTAGAATATTTCTTGTATTGAAAAAATTTTCTCGTTTCGACACATCGAGTTCTGTAAGGAGAATCTGTGCTACCACGATGTTATGATCTCTAAAAAGTCTTACGTATTCCTGCATTAAAATACTCTGTCCAACCGCAGCCAGCACTTGTTTTACCGGTATATTTTTTGTTTCTTTTGGAAATTGTATAAGGCTTCGTCCGCAGGCAATAGCTCCTGATGTTACCACTACTAACTCAAAACCTTTTTTAAAGATTTCGGCTATTTGTTCTACGATATGACTTAAAAAGCTTTCATTGAGAGTGTTTTCATCTAAAGTCAGAAGATTCGTTCCTATTTTGATGACAACACGTTTGACACTCATTTGCTATTTTACAAATGGAAGAAAGCCTATGAAACGAGCCTTTTTTATCGCAGTAGCAAGTTTTTTCTGATGATTCAGACAGGTTCCCGTATAGTAACGAGGAACTATTTTGGCATGCATCGATGTAAATTCAACAATACGATTCAGATCTTTATAATCGATGTATCTGAGCTTGTCCTTGCAAAAGAGACAGGGCTTACTTTTCATACTTTTTATGAATTTTTTTTTATTCATTTTTAATCAAGTACGTTAATTTCTTCGTCCTGCATTGTTGTTTCGTCTGATTTTAACTCGCCGAGAGCACTATCAAATTCGCTCTCTTCTTCATCATGCCTTCTTTTCTCGAGCATAATCATATCTTGGATCACTACTTCCGTTCGATGTTTTCTTACTCCTTCTGGGGTGTCCCAGCTTCGTGTTTTTAAATATCCTTCAATGTAAATCAGTTTTCCTTTTTTCAAATATTGATGACAGAGTTCTGCGAGCCTTCCCCATGCTACAAGCTCGTGAAACTCGGAAGAACTTTTTCTTTCTGAACTTTGAGTCACCCATGTTCGGTTGGTTGCTATTCCAAAAGTACAAATTGCCTGACCGTCTGTTGTTTTTTTGATTTCAGGGTCTCTTGTAAGATTCCCGATCAAAATGACTTTGTTGACACTCCTCATAAGATTTGAATTAGTTTATAAAGATATATCAGGATTATCAATGATAGAATCGAGTTTTCGATCGATATCTTCGAGATTGGTTTTTAGCGCTTTAACCTTTGGTTCTTTCTTCTTTTCAAGCTCGCTTGTTTCCGTGTTTTGGATTTCTGTCTCAGGAATCGTTGCTTCTTCTCGTTTTTCTTCTCGTATTTTTTTCTTTTCTTTGACAGATGCTCTTTCAACAATTAATGATTCTTTTCGAGGCATTTTTGCTTTTACACCCTCTTTTTCTTCAGCTTTTTTCTCTTTTTTGTTGAGAGGTGTCCACTTTACAGGAAGATTCATATTCCATTTTTTTGGTGTGTAATCTTTCGGCAATCTCATTAAGAGATAACGAAAAACTTCTTTTTCGATGCGAAGATTTTCTTCTATCTCTTTTGTTTTCTCACATGGTATTGAAAAATACATTATTATATAAAATCCTTTTCGTTGCTTTTTTATAGGATATGCGACTTCCTGTATCCCCCATCTGTCTTCGAATTCGATTTCACCATCTATCAACGTTTTTATCTTTTCGATTTCGCTTTCGAGTGCTTCACTTCCGAGAGATGGATTTAAAAGCACGATAAGTTCGTAACGATTGTGTTTGACTTCCATAAAAAAAAATAAGTTTTCTTCGGATTTACATGCCCTTGGCAAACGTAATAACGTGCAAGAGCTAAAGAAAAAGAGATAACGTTATTCTTTTATCAGGAATTAGAGAAAGACGCAAGTGCATTTCTTAAGCATGTTTAACTGGAATATAAGGATATATTTTTATATTTTTGTCAATAAAATGTCATTGAAAGCTTTTTTTAGTTCTTTACAATTAGTCTCACATATTGATCAAAAAGGTTTTTTTAAGATATATTTTATCTTTTAACGTTTATAACGTATTCCTTCGAGATTTATCCAACATAATAGGCTTGATAAGCAAGGCATATTTAAGAGACATTTACCAACATTTTTTAATATTTTTTTCTTTTTGAGCAAGGTTTGTTTGAGATTCTTTACGAGGAAACCCTGCAGAAGACTTCCTTATGTGAAACGTTCTTATATTGTCTTTCATTCGCTTAAAAGAGAACGAATCCTTCCAGCGCGATTTCTTTTTAAACGACTTTCCCTGCTTATTGTTGTCTTTTTTATTTTTGGTTCGTTTAATTTTGGACGAGCATACAATGTTTCTGATGGGTACGTGGAAGAAGATATTTTGAATTCATCTCTCGAAGAAGCTGGATTTATTATGGACAGCGACGGATATCTTACTAAGGTCGTCAATGCCCAAATGAGCGGTGATCGCAACTGGAAAGGCATTACAGGGACTCATACTGTTCAGCCAGGAGAGACGCTTTCCGAAATCGCTACAAGCTACGGACTTAAACCTTCTACCATTATCTGGGAAAATAATCTTCAAAATTCTGATCGTTTATCTATTGGTCAAAAACTTGCTATTTTGCCTGAAGATGGAGTTACTGTTTCTGTAAAAAAAGGCGAAAATCTTTCAAAAATTTCTGACAAGTATAAAATTGATGTCAAAAAAGTTGCTGAAAGTAATAACTTAAGTGGCTCCGATGCAGTTATTCAGGTTGGTGATAAAATATTTATTCCAGGTGGAAGAAAAATCTATGAAGAGCCAACAAAAATCGCGCAAGCACCTTCTAATAGCGGAAAACCTTCGGCTACGCGCTATCAGGGCACGGTTGAGAAGGTAAATGTAAAACCAGCAAGTAATAAAAAACTCGTATTTCCGACGACAGGGCAACTTACACAAGGCTATAGCTCAGGTCATTATGCTCTTGATATTAGTGATACGAGTATGCCTCCTGTCTGGGCTGCTGCTGACGGGGTCGTTGTCAGAGCTGAGGATAGCGGGTGGAATGGAGGTTATGGAAAAATGGTGGTTATTGACCATGGAGACGGGCTTGAAACCCTTTATGCTCACTGCTCTGAGATTTATGTGGAAAATGGTCAATATGTGAGCCAAGGACAAGTTATTTGTAAACAGGGAAATACAGGAAGAACCTATGGCCGCACAGGTATCCATCTGCATTTTGAGGTACATGACAACGGTGTTAAGCGCAATCCGTACAATTATTATTAAATAATCTCACATTTCGACTGCAAAACGCTCATCGTTCCTTGACGTATCTTCGGATGAATAGCCTCCTTAAAATCTTTTTGAGCGTGTTTTATCTTCCAAGAGATCTTGCTCTTTTTTTCATACGAACATATCAAAAAACTTTATCTCCCGATCACGGTCTTTTTAAAGGCTTTTTTCCTTATGGGTGGTGTAAATTTCAACCGACCTGCTCTGAATATGCCTATGCTTCTATCGCTCGATATGGTTTCTTGCGAGGCGGCTTAAAAGCATTGTACCGCATATTTCGATGCAATCCTTGCAGTCGTGGAGGAGTGGATGCGCCGCCGTAAATCTCTTTAAGGGTTCTTTAAGGAGGTGCTGAAAAACATACCATCTACTGCAATTTTAAGTTCTAAATCGAAAGATCGAGGCTAAAAAGTATTCTTAGAAAAACACGAGAATAGTTTGGATCAAAATCCGATTCGTCTCTCTAGAAATGCAAAACCGTAATTTTGCATTTCTTAACGAGTGACTCATCGCAGTTTGACTACCAAACTCTCTCTATAGTTTTTCTAAAGAATCTTTTTAGCCTCGATCTTCCTTTTTTACTTAAAATTATCAAACCGCACAAGGTCTTTACAAATCCGTTTAGACTTCTACAATACTTACGGTCTTTAAATATTTGCATGGAATATCCTCCTATCAGACGTGCCATTATCAGCGTTTTTGATAAGACCCTTTGGAGCTACGGTCATCCTCTTTTTTCTTTTAGATTGTCCGACATTACTGACCAACGCGATCAAGACGCGCTCGGCGGCATTTTCGAAAAATTTAAAAAAGGCAAAAAGTTTTCAAGAAAATTGGC
>CAZTVN010000018.1:12068-21185 GCA_964617145.1 uncultured Candidatus Peribacteria bacterium | reverse complement strand
AGACTTTTGCACTGTAACAAGGCTTTTCCCGGAATTCGAATAAGAACTTTTTCGCCTTAGGAGTATTGCTTTAAGATTCAAAACATATTGATGAGGCCTCCTCTGAGTATGCTGATTTTTGACCTTAAAGAGAGCTTTGTCATCAACAATGACATCAAAATGCACATCCTGTTTTTTAATATCGACAATATTTTTTTTCATACATGTTTCAAAAGTTCCTTAGCGAAGTTTAAGTTCGTAAATGCTCGAAACGCCATCATCAAAAACATTTTTCCCATAGCTCATATACTCAAAAGGCTCAAAATAATCGAGATATTTTGTATGTCCGATAACACGGGCAAAGGCTTGAGGATGTATAAGAGTAACTTCGTCGGAAGATCCAAAAATAAGTTCAATGTTATCAAAATTTGAGGTCAGAGAGGCAAAATTTTCACCTTTAAGGGCATCAAGAGTTGATTGAAAAGTGAGAAGATCGTTGCTTAAAAGAAAATATGATCCAAAAAGAGCGGTATAAACATTGCTATCATTAAAGCTAAAAACGGAAAAAGGAATATTTTTGTAATTATTTTTCTCTTTTTCAACATCTTCAACACGAACGATAACCTCTTTTCCCGTCGAAGAATCATCATTCACTACTTCCAAAATTTTGGAAGAAGGCTGAGAAGCATGAGATAAAAAGGCTTGTTGAAGTTTTTCAATACGCTCTCTATCCTTTTCAACATTATTAAGTGAAATAAGGGCAAGAAAACTTTTCCCATTACTTTTCTCGTGGATGCTTAAAGCATATTCACCCTTAAGAAGAGGGAATATATCATTCTCAAGAGAAATCTCATTCCCAAAATAAATATCTTTTTGGGCTTCTAAGATAGCTTCTGAAATCAAAGAAGCGGAAGGATACAGATCGTTCAAAATTTCAACGGTACGATGCCACTCAGCTTCGAGATTATGACCGCCATGCAGGAAAGCAAGGTTGCTTTGCGGAATAAAATTAAGAAGCTGACCTAAATATTTTTCTTTAAAACGATAGTATGTATTTTCTTTGAGAGATTGCTTATCAATATCAAGAAATGTTTGAGCAACAATACTTTTACCATTGTAGGTGGCGCTTAGGCCCATAACAGAAAAAATATTGAAAAAATCTTGAGCCTGGGAAAGAGTGTCGGAAAGATTGAGCGGGATGAGATCAGATTGAAGAAGATAGGATAAAAAAAGTCGGAAATTTAGGTAGCCAAAAATTGGATTTTGACTTACAAGATTATTAGAAATTTTTATATAAGAAGAATTATTTTTCAAACTTTCGTTTTCATTGGTAAATTTTGTAAAAAATTCTAAAGCATCCTTTTGACCAAAGACAACGTATCGATCGAGTAAAGTGAAAAAGAAATCACTTTTTTTTGAAGTTGGAAAAAATGATAGATTTTTTATCTCAGAACCTTGCGACGCAGGAAGAAGGGTCGAAAGACTCTTTTTTTTATTGCGAGTTTGAACGAAAAAAATGTTATAAATTTTTGTGTCATCGAGCAAAAAAGCGATGCCAAGCCGTTCACCAACCCATGGCTGAAAATGAGTATCATACTCAAGTCCTGAAGTTTCAGTTAAATGAGATTCTAATGAACGAATATTATAAGCCTCATAAGCTCCAAGTTTTTGAAAAAGATCTTTAAAGTTTTTCCCCAAAATTTTCATCTCAATAAATCCCAATGTCCGATCGCTGGGTAAAAGTTCAGAGAGGCTTTTGGGAGCTTGGAAAAAAAAAGTCAAGATCACAAAAATACCTACAAGCAAAATTGTCCCAAAAGAAAAAAATGACACTCCAATAACAGTATTTAGGGGAAAAGAATATTTTTTTTCTTTTTGTTGAGATTGTTGAGAATGTTTTTTCTTTTGTTGTGTTTTCGCGATTTCCGCTCGTTGTTTTTTTGTAAGCTTTTTTTTAGGTTCCCTCATGAACAGAAGAATAAGATAAAATACTCTACCAATATCGCATAAACTTGCCCGGATTTCAACAAAGTGGGCAGATTCATATGGGATTTTGACTCAAAAAATCTCGTGATTTCGAAGCACTCCTTCCCTTGCACTTTTATCTACTTGAAATCGAGGAAGTTCTTATAAGTCAAGAAGAATTGCTTAGAAAAATGATTTCGGTTAAAGTAAAACCGCTCATTCTTTTAAGGAGCCTCTGAAAAACTATGTTGCTTAACAAAAACAATCTTTAATTTTTTAAAAATCATGCAGGCAAAAGATTTGAGACGTCGCTATATTGATTTTTTCGTGAAAAAACACCATCACAAAGAAATAGGAGGCGCATCGCTCATCCCAGAAAACGATCCAACCGTTCTTTTTACAACCGCGGGGATGCATCCACTTGTGCCTTATTTTATGGGGCAGAAGCATCCCGAAGGTACAAGATTGGTTGACTGTCAAAAATGTTTGCGAACCGATGATATCGATGAAGTGGGAGATTTAACACATCTGACTTTTTTTGAAATGCTCGGGAATTGGTCATTAGGAGATTATTTTAAAGAAGGAGCGATCAAAATGAGTTACGAATTTTTAACCTCGAAAATAAAAGACGGAGGATTAGAAATTGATCCAAATAAATTGCATGTATCGTGTTTCGCAGGTGACAGCGATGCTTCTAAAGATGATGATGCGGCAAGTGTTTGGGAATCATTAGGATTTCAAAGAGTTGGCGAGAAATTTGATCCAGATAAGGATAAAAGAAAGATTTTTTTCTTTGCCAAAAAAGAAAATTGGTGGGGGCCAGCTGGACAAGTAGGGCCATGTGGGCCAGATACCGAAATATTTTTTGACACAGAAAAGCCAGCTTGTAAAAATTGTGCCAAAAAAGGGCCAAGTTGCGACTGTGGTCGATTTGTCGAGATATGGAATGACGTATTTATGGAATTTAATAAAAAAGACGATGGAAGTTATGAACCATTGAAAAAGAAAAACGTAGATACGGGCCTTGGTTTGGAAAGAGTAACAGCAGTTTTACAAGGGAAAAAATCGCATTACGATACAGAGCTTTTTCTTCCGATTATTGAAAAAATTCAAACACTTTGTGGAAAAAATCCTGAAAGTGATGAAGAACTAAAATCGGCGCGGATCATTGCTGATCATTTAAGGGCAGCGACATTCGTTCTCGGAGATCCTATTGGAGTGGTGCCTTCAAATACGGATCAAGGATACGTTGTGCGTCGACTTATTCGACGGGCTATTCGTCACGGAAGACATCTCGGAATTCAAGAAATGTTCACTACAAAAATTGCTGAAATCATCATTGCCAATTATAGCGATGTATATGAAGAATTAAGCAAAAATAAAAATCATATTCTCAAAGAACTTGAAGCCGAAGAACATCAATTTGAAAAAACTTTAAAAAGCGGCGAAAAAGAATTTGAAAAAATTCGCATCGAACTCGAAAATCGCAAAGAAAAAGTGATTGACGGTCTATCAACATTTAAACTCTACGACACATACGGTTTTCCTCTTGAGATGACAAAAGATTTGGCGAAAGAATACAATCTCAAGATAGATGAACAAGGTTTTGAACAAGCGTTTAAAAAACATCAGGAGCTCTCAAGGGTAGGAGCAAAAGAAAAATTTGCCGGTGGATTGATCGATCACAGTGAAGATACGGTAAGGCTACATACCGCAACACACCTTTTACATCAAGCTCTCCGTACGATCCTTGGTCATCATGTTCAGCAGAAAGGATCCAACATCACAAAAGACCGACTTCGATTCGATTTTTCTCATCCAGACAAAGTGACAGAAGAACAAGTTGCTCAAGTTGAAGATCTTGTAAATAAAAAAATTCAGGAAGATTTGCCGGTAAATTTTACAGAAATGACGGTGGAGGAAGCAAAAAATATGGGAGCGCTCGGATTTTTTGAACATAAGTATGGTGAAAAGGTAAAAGTGTACACCGTTGGAGATCCAGAAAAAAACACCGTATTTTCAAGAGAAATTTGTGGAGGCCCTCACGTGAATCACACTTTAGAAGTAGGTCGTTTTAAAATCACAAAAGAAGAAGCAATTTCAGCCGGAATACGGAGGATAAAGGCGGTGGTGGAGAAAAGTGCTTAAGGCTTAAATCGCGGGATTTTATGACCTTTCCTTTTCGGATTTTTTAGTGAAAGGGGAGGATGGTCTCCTTAGCATAGCAAAAAATAATCTTTACAAATAAAGAATATTTTTATAAAATAAAAATAAGAAAAAAATAATAAATTAATAATCTATGAACAAAGCAATTTCTATGAAAGAATTAAGAGAAAATTTTTCAGAAATTCGAGATGAACTGAAAACAGGGGTGAGTTTTACGCTCATTTATCATTCAAAACCACTAGCTGAAATTAAACCCATGAGTGTTATGCCAAAAACAAAAAAAACAAAGGCACGCGATTCTGCATTATCACTTTTTGCCTATCCTCCAAAGATTATGCTTTTCAAAGGGAGAAAAAATGCCGTTGATTTGATTAGAGATGAACGATCATGAAGTTTGAACTTACCATAGATTCCTCCGTGTATCTTTCAGCGATTGAACAAAATGACAATTTTTTTGAAGAAAGCGCGAATTTTTTTCGTACTATTCTTCAAGAAGACTATCAAATTACCAGTCCGATCTTGATAGTATGCGAAATTATTCATACCTTAAAAAGGAACACAAAAAATCCTCAAATACTCGAGTCACGATTACGCTTGATCAAAAAATCGTTTACGAAATCAGAATCAAGAGTCATTGCTATGGAAAAAAATTTTCTGAGAGATTTCGAAAAACTCAGCCCATTGTTTTCAAAACTCAAAACATCCGATGCCATAGTGGCATTAACAGCTTTGATCTATAATACCACGTTGATTTCGTGGGATAAAAAGCTGAACGAAGTTTCCAGAAAGCATATATCAGTCTACACACCCTCAGAATTTCTCCGAAAGAATAAGTTCCGCAGAAAGTTGGAAATTGATTGATGTATCGGACGGTCCATTAAGGAGGTGCTGAAAAACATAACGTTGTAGCGAAATGGTAAAATTGTAGTAGATGGTATGTTTTTCAGCACCTCCTTAAATGTGCACAGGGAGTGTTGTGTGTAAAATTATTTCATTTTGATACAATTTTTGAAATACAGGTTCCCCCTTCAGCATCCATTCACGCGAAGCAGTGATTCGTACCGGAACGATTTCACCAACGAGTTCCGGACTTCCTGGAAATTCTACAATGCGAAACGCTTCAGACCTTCCAGAACATATTCGCTCCTCGCACTTTTCCACTAAAACCTCTACCGTCCGACCCACATACTGTCGATGATTTTCAGTTGCAATCTGTTTCAGTAGATTATTGAGAAGATGAAAACGTCGCTTTTTTTCTTTTTGAGGAACATCATCTTGATAAAAACGCGCAGAAACCGTGCCGCGTCGAGGTGAATATTGCGAAATATAAGCCATATCGAAACGAAGTTCTTCAAAGAGGAGGTAAGTATTCTGAAATTGTTTCTGCGTTTCGCCACAAAACCCAACAATAATATCAGTCGAAAGGCTCATTTGAGGCATAACACTACGAAATTTTTGTACAATTTCAATATAACGTTCACGAGTGTACCTTCGATTCATACGTTTGAGTATTTCATTATCACCTGATTGAATAGGAAGATGAATATAAGGAGAAACTTTTTTTAATCTACCAATCGTTTCAATAAGATCATCCGTCATATTATCCGGATGAGAAGACGTAAATCGTATGCGCTTCAATCCATGGATATTATGAATTTCAGACAAAAGTCTCGCAAAAGGATGCCCATGAATTTTTGAAAAATAATTACATTTTTGATCCAAAAGACTGAGTCCATACCCATTCACCTTTTGACCAATAAACGTAACTTCAACGCAACCATTATCAACAAGATTTTGTACTTCAGAAACAATTTCCTCTATACTGCGACTTCGTTCACGCCCTCTGGTAAAAGGCACAATGCAGAAGGTACAAAAATTATCACAGCCCGTCATCACAGGAACATAAGCCTGAAAATGAGAACTGTATTTTGGATGAATGTCAAAATAGCTTTTCAAACTTCCAATATCGAATTCCTGAAGAGATAGGCCGTCATTGGCTTCGCGCAAAATTTTCGCAAGAGATGATAAATCTTCAATGCGAAAAACGAAATCAATTCCTCGAAATTTTTTAAGAAGCTCATCTTTTTCGTTTGACTGCTGAGTACTCGTTTTTCGCACCATACAACCAGTAAGCCCAATGAGGAGAGATGGATTATGTTTTTTAAGTTGAGTCCAATCTTTTACATGTCCCGTCACTTTATCTTCAGCTTTTTGTCGAATAGAACAGGTATTATAAATGAGAAGATCGGCATCAGCGGTTTTTGACGCGAGCCTGTACCCTAATGATTCAAGAATGTGAGATACACGTTCTGAGTCGGAATAATTCATCTGACATCCAAGTGTTTGAATAAAATAGCGCATAATCAAAATGTCCTTATAAAAGATGTATTTTTGTAAGTTTTCTTGAAGCCAAAGTTTCAGCAATAGTTCGAAAAAAAGGTGAAGTAATAGTCTGATGATAACTGTCAACAAGGGTATTATAACGATCTATATGCTTTTCAATTTCTAGAAACATACGCGATAAAGAATCAAAAATAGGATCAAAATTACCATGAGATTTGTGAGAATGCCAGAAATCGAACATCACTTTTTCTTCTTCTGAAATATCGGAGGGAAGATGATGATGTCGTTTCATTTGATTCGCTCTGACTGTAAGAAGTGATGAAAATTCTTTTGGAGAGATATCATTTTTTTTACGGAGTTTTTCAAGAATTAAAGGTAATCCATCATTTCTTTTGCGAATAAGAATGAAAATATCTTGTAATGCTCGCACGCTCAATTTTTTGAAATGTCGAATACGCAAAATACCATAAAAGATAGAAGAAAATAGAACAATAAGGACAAAGGTCGAAACGAGGTAGCTTATTTCCGACACGCTAAACGCTGGATTGAACATCAGAAGAATTTTTAGAGGAATCAGAATTTTGATTGAGTGAACGATGCTGGCGATCACGAAGATCAAGAATTTGGCGACAATGAGGGACAGGATTTGGGATACAGGCAATACAAAAAAGGATTTGATTGCCAGCGGTTTGTGCTTCGATATGGCCATAATCAAAAAGATTGCTCAAAAATCCGCGACTTCTTCCTTTGATATCCTGAATTTGAGAAAGAGAGGTTTCCGTTACCTCTCGTGACAAAAAGTAAATTTGATTTACATTAATAATGCGCTCATTGGTAACGATGATAACGTCAAGCTCTTCGTTCAGCCATTTGATATAAGAAATAAGCACAATAAAAGCAAGATAAAGAAAGAAAAAAACATTGAAGATTTTGGCAATGTTCGTAGAAAATTGTTCAAAGAAAGAAAAAAGAAGAATAAAATAAACAGCAAGAGGGACAACTCCAAAGATCAGGAAAAAGAGAAAAACATTAAAGTGAACAATCCAATGCTTTCGAAGCACGAGTTCAACAGTCTCAAATTCATGTTGTCCAGGAAATTTTTTTATAGTTCGCATGGCGGTGATACAAAATTAGCTACAAAGTAAAATTTACAGTATAGTCATTATACGAAAAAAGAGGTTTTAAGCAAAACCTCAAAGCGATTTCATCAACGAGGCATGTTTCTTTCTTGGCGTCTCACCTATAACATTATCATACAAAATGCGGGGAAAATTTTAACGATATTTCTCAATATCGCTATTTTAGGGTATATTTCGAGATATCTCGGAGTGGCGGGAATGGGAGATTATGCCACTATTATACGATTTATTGGTCTTTTCGGGGTGATAGCAGATTTTGGTCTCAATGTGATAGTAACGAGAGAAATTGCCCGAAATGAAGAAAAAGAAGATCAAATAATCGGAAACGCCATCACTCTCAGATTTTTTTCTTCTATCGTCATTCTCGTTTTAGGAGCATCTGTCGCACAGTTTTTTCCTTATGATCCAGTTATTAAAAAAGGCATTTTTCTCGTTCTTCCTGCTTTTTGGTTTACTCTGCAACATCAAATTTTAAATGGTTTATTTTTAAACCGTCTCAAAATGGATCAAGTGATAGCTGCGGAAATAATAAGTCGCGGATTGCTTTTGATAGGAACCATTCTACTTATTCAATGGAAAACGTCATTGATAAGTTTTTTGTATTTACTTAATATCGGAAATTTTGTTTGGTTTGTTACCGTCTTTCTTTTGGCCTACCGCTATGTTCCCATACGTTTTAAGTTTGACTTAAAGCTTCAAAAAAAAATATTTTTAAACGCTTTACCTTTGGCGCTTATCAACGGATTTCACCTCATTTATTTTAATATCGATTCCATCATGCTTTCTATTTTTAAGGGACCCGAAGCTTTAGGGATCTATCACGTTGCGTATAAAATCCTTGAGACCCTCTTTACGATGATGGTGGTAACAGTAACGCTCTACATTCCCCTTTTATCGAATGAATTAAAGATAAAAAAAGAAATGTGGCTTCGATCTTTAAAGAAAATACAAAAATCTATGGCACTTGTGAGTTTCCTTATAATGACAAGCGGATTACTCGCTTCCAAATACATAGTTTTGTTCATAAGTGGTGAAAGCTTTGTGGAAGCGAGTAATCCGCTAAAAATCCTCTTTATCACTTCAGGATTTATTTTTTTTAACGAACTCTTTAAACACGTTTTTGTCATTCTTGATAAACAAAAAAGCGTGGTTTGGCTCTACGCGACTATTGCGGTATTTAATGTACTCGCAAACCTTTATGTCATACCGATATATTCATACAACGGAGCAGCATTTATAACGCTTTTATCCGAAATGATGGTTTTCTTTCTGTCTTTTATAATGATTAAGAAATATGCTCTCTCTCATGGAACGATCACAAATTAATTTGCAAAATTCGGCTACAAACGCTTCATATCTCCTTAAAAACATCGCCTACACGATCTCGGCCATTTTTTTCTTTTTACTCCCACTTCATGCTTTTTTAGTAACTTTGTTTAAATTTGGAATAGGGCTGAACTCCGAAGCGATCTCATTATGGAGAGAAGTGCTTTTAGGCCTCCTCACCATACTTTCCATGCTTTTG
>CAZTVN010000018.1:0-12058 GCA_964617145.1 uncultured Candidatus Peribacteria bacterium | reverse complement strand
AAGTATGGCCGATGCGTTTTCGCTCTATGTGTGAAAATTGCAGTAGTCTCGATATCCTCATTTTCATATTTTTTCTTTTCGGCATTTTTTTCTTCTTTTATAAAAGAGATTCAATCTCGCAGTGGATGCTCGGAGCGAGATACGATTTTGAATTTTTCTATTTTTATCTCCTGATGCGATATTTTCGATTCACGAAAAATGAACTCAAAACATTCGTAAAAATGAGTGTAATTGGCGCCATTATCGTTATCCTATTTGGATTTTTGACACTCGCGCTTTCTCAAAACGCATTAAAGTCGATAGGATATGGAGATTATCTTACCGAGTGGAAAAGCGGAAATCCTGTTTACGCTTGTCATTATCTCGAATTTGATCAATCTTTTTTCTGTTTTCAATCAACCTTCGGAAGCCCCGGCAGGTACGCAAATTATCTCCTTTTTGTGATCGCGATCACCAGCACATATCTGATCTCAACGACGAAAAAAAATCATCAAATATTTTGGATAGCCCTTTTGATTGGCGCATTTCTGAGCCTCTATTTGACCTTGGCAAGAAGTGCATGGATCGGCGCTCTAGCAATGATAATAGTAGGGATGATTCCTATTATCCGAAACATGATAAAAAAAACACGAGCCCTAAAAATCATAGTAACCGGAGCAATCCTCATAATAATTGTAAGCGTTCTCCTAACAAAAACAAATTTCATACAAAGTATAAAACCTATATTAATGCGCCAAGCATCATCAAGCGAGCATATCGTGGCGCTCAAACAGGGATTGCAAATAGCGCTAAAAAATCCATTGGGCATTGGACTGGGAAAAGCCGGTCCAGCTTCACAGCGATTTCAAAAATTTCTCACCGAAAATACCTATCTCCAGGTAATAGTGGAAATGGGTTTTGTGGCAGGAGCGCTTTTCATTATCATTTTTTTCAGTTTTATAAAAAAACTCGTGAAAATATACAAAAAAAATCAATCGCGCACGCATCAAATCGTAAGCTATGCTTGCTATCTCACTCTCATCGGCATTATGGTTTCAGGCCTTTTCGTGCACGCCTTTGAAGAGATGAGCCTCATGTTAACGCTTTTCGGGCTTATCGGCATTCTCGATCAAAAAGAATATCAAGAATATTATGAAAATTTTGACACTCGAGAAAAAGATGAGCATTCCTACTCATGACGAGTCTTTTTTGTTCATTTTGGACAAGCCCAAGTATCGCAGAGATAAAATCCGAAATTTCAATATGGTCAGGCGGGATAACCACGCTCATACCATCTTTTTCCATAACACGGGCATTTTCTATCTGATCGCCACGGCTGGCATCTTTCCCAAGAGGAATAAGAATCGAAGGCTTCTTTAAGGCAATAAATTCTTGGAGCGCATTACTACCAGATCGACTCACCACAAAATCGCAGGCAGCAAGAATATCCGCATACTCTTTATCAAGGAGCTCAAATTGTTTGTAGCGCTTCTCGATCATTTGAGTTAACTTAGGCCGCGACAGAGGCATATCAGGAGACGATAAGTCGGAGAGCGCCGATTGATTTGCATCTGAAGCGTGCAAATTGCAACAGACAGTATTTCTTTTAAAGTTCTCTCTCCTTTTACCAGTCCCGCAAAAATGGGCAATTTGGCAATGGGGAAGAAGATCGCAGAGACTCTGCCATACAAGCTCGTTTAAACTTTTTGCGCCAAGACTGCCTCCACATACAACAACTATAGGAAGATCTCGCGTAAAACCAGTAAGCTTTAATCCTCTTTCACGATCTGCATGCAAAATATTCTGCCGTAAAGGTATGCCGCTAAGAACAACTTTTTTTAGAGGAAAGGCTTCAAGCGTTTCCTTCCAACTCACGCATACAGTATCAGCAAAATGAGAGCAAATACGCGTCGTAAGCCCTAAAGAAACATCAGATTCATGAACAATAACACGCTTTCTTAAAATCCAAGAAGCGAAAACAACAGGAAAAGCCACATATCCTCCTTTACTGAAAACAACGTTAGGCCGGAAACTCATCAAAATAAAAAAAGCCTGAAAAAAACCAATGAATATTTTAAAAATATCAAGAATATTTTGAAAGGAAAAATATCGACGAAGTTTCCCAGCAGAGATTCCGTGAAAAGGAATATCGTATTTTTTACACAAACCTTCTTCCATCCCGCCCTTTTCCCCGACATAAAGAATTTCAATATCGCTCAAACATTGACACTTTTTGTCGCAGCATTTGCGTTCCCCTTTCAAAGTGTCCAAATTTTGTACACTAGAGGCAGATGATGAAGTCGCGTTTTTAAGCCCTTCGAAAACGGCTATATTTGGGTAGATATGGCCGCCGGTCCCGCCGCCGGTTAGCACTATACGTTTCATTGGTGGTGTAGAGAGAAATATTAAGGAGAATCCCAATAGCAATAAGACTTGAAGCAAGAGAAGAGCCTCCATAACTCACGAAAGGAAGCGTAATGCCGGTAATCGGAAAAAGAGAAACATTAACCGCAATATTGATAAAAGCTTGTACAGTAATCCACGTCGTGATACCAGAAGCAACAAGCATTGAAAATTTTGTAGGAGCCTTAAGAGCGATGGAATATCCACGATAGGCAATGAAAAGATAGGCCGCAACAACAAGAAGAATACGAAAAAAACCAAGCTCTTCAGCAGAGGCGGCAAAAATAAAATCATCGGTAGCTTGAGGCAACCAATACGATTTTTGAATACCTTGGGTAAGTCCTCGCCCAAAAAGTCCGCCACTCCCAACAGCGATATTGGATTGTTCAGCTTGCCAACAATAACTTTCTTCACAAAACTGATCCCCCTTTAAAAAAACCTCAAAACGTTTCGAAAGATAATCAACATTTAAAATAACCACCGTGCTTAAGAGCGCTGCGACCATAAATCCAAGAAGAAGATCTCGAATACGAACACCTGCCACAAAATACATGGAAACGCATATAGCAATGATAACGAGAGTGGACCCAAGATCGGGCTGAAAAATCACAGGAAGAATAATAACTGATGTAATAATGCAAAACGGAATAAAACCAAGTTGAAATGATCGAAGTTCGGTACTTGGCTTTTCCATCCAGCGAGAGAAATAAAAAATAAGAGCGAGTTTGGCAAATTCAGCAGGTTGAATCGATCCTTGACCGATATTAAACCAGCTTCTCGCAAACGTATTATTTTCTTTCCCAAAAATAAGAACAAGCAAAAGAAAAAAAACAGCGGCCACAAAAAACGGAAGAGCTATTTTCCGGTAGACTTGAAAGGGTATGCGCATAAAAATAATCATCAAAATAAGGCCGATAGCTACTCTTATGAAATGTTTTCTCAATATGAGATAGCAATCGACCTCATCCATTTCACAGTTGGGATAGTCAATATTTGGAGCAGAAAGTTTGATAGATTTTGGGACTCCAATACTTGTAATCATAATGATGCCAAAGGCAACCAAAGAAATGACGGCCAAAAGTAAAGGGCGATCAAAATGAGGATTCGAAAAAATATTCATAGTATTCAAAAAATGCCATTTTGGTCATGAAATTGCAAGAGAGTTGTCAGTTAAAAACGTAGCCAGGACGGAACCTCGTTACCCCCTTCGAAGGGGAGATTGTTTTAGGGCCTGTGCACACAAAGTTTTTACAGATGGAAGCGGCATACATATTTTCTCACTTCGAGGAATAAGGCGCTCGAAAATATGTATGCCGCTTCCACTATCATTCAACGACTTGAACATTGAAAACCTTTGCCCTACAATTACGTTGATGCGAATACATTGGCTTTTTGTCATTTTTGGAACCATAACTATCATGGTCATAGATCAAATGAGTAAGCTATTCGTGAAAAAATATTTTTTCTACAGCGAAAATTTCGGAATCGCTTTTGGGCTTCCCTTTAAGGGAATACCACTCTTAATAGTTAATGGATTCTTGATCGCTATAGTGGCGATTATGATTTGGAAACACGTGAATATTGAGGACGTAAAAGGACTCATTTCAACAAGTATGCTTCTCGGTGGTTCAATAAGCAATTACATCGAAAGATTGATAAATGGAAAGGTCGTCGACTTTATCGATCTGAAATTTTGGCCAAGTTTTAATATCGCGGACATGGCAATAACATTAGGAATCTTGATTCTCTTTCTTTTTCATAAAACTCTTCTACTTGATAAAAACAAATAAATGATCAATATTCTTCCCTTTAAACCCACAGCTTTTAGTTTTCTTCTGAGAATAGTGGCGACAACCCTTGGAGGCGTCATAGGAACAGTCATTATCATGATAATCTTTTTTTTGAGTGCGAATGTTTTACAACCAGCCTTTCAAGATCTAGATCAAACCAATATAAACGCCCTTTTCATCTTTGTTTTTATCGCCATGATGTTTGTAAGCGTTTTAGCTTCATCAATGGTTTCAACGGTTTTGACAGCGCTCAGCGAAAAAGAAAAGTACTCACGTCTTTCATCAGCTCTCTATCAGATTTTCATTTTAAATGTTATTATTTTTGTTTTTATCGCGCCTATTTATATCATTTTCGCTCATATAGATATCCAGTTTATAACCTATATAGCGAGCCTCCATATTATCCTAAGTGCGATCTCAAGTGTTCTTATTTTAGAAATTTTAAGTAATCCGATGTACGCCGTTTTAGGGATTTACGGAATGATATTTGGCCTTATCACAGGTATTTTAGGAAATCTTTTACTTTTTCAAATCACGAATGGAAGTACCGTTATTTTGCTTTTCACGGTTCTCCCAATAACATGGTTTTGTCTCGGTCTTTTTGCGGGTATAGCAGAAGTCCTCTACTTTGGCATCTACAGTCTCTACGGCATAGATTTTTTGAGAAGCGATCTGCCATATGGCCGAGATGTTCCTGGCGGAATTGAAGAAGAACCGACTTTAGAAGAAATTAAGGAGCGTCGCATCAAGCAAATGAAGGACATAAGCGGATCGGAATTTTTAAGGAAAGGCTGAAATTACGCGACGTAACGAAACGTAATGTTAGAATGTTAGCTTGAAGCGACAAAAATAAATACTGACACCACTCCATCAATACCTTTCTTAATTCATAGCGCTCGAAAGAGCATCCCGCATAATTTCAACAGGAGCTTTTTGCCCTGTCCATATTTCAAATTGTTCTTGAGCTTGATAGAGAAGCATAGTATCGCCGGTAATAATTCTATGCCCGGCCTTTGAAGCATAGTCTAAAAAACATGTAAGCAGAGGCCGATAAACGAGATCGAATACCACCATTTTTTTAGGAGCATTCAAAAAATATGATTGAGGCAGAAGGCTTTCGTTGAGTCGAGGATACATCCCGCAAGAAGTAGCTTGGATAAGGATATCAGGTGAATAATTTTGAATATGATCAAGGCTATCGTAAGAAATCGAAAAATCTTTTGCCACATCACATGCTCGATCAATATGACGATTTAAGATCGTAATGGTTTTCACTTTATCTTTTAAGGCAGAAATAACACTCCTTGAAGCCCCACCAGCGCCAAGAATAACAACATCTTTCAAATGGAGTTTTTCAATGTTCTTAAACGCCCGAACTACACCAATCCAATCAGTATTATAGCCAAAAAGCTTCCCTTCAACATTTTTGACGGTATTTACAGCCCCAATGTGCCTCGCTTTTTCATCGACAAAATCAAGGAAATCCATAATACGTTCCTTATAAGGAAGAGATACCGAAAGCCCTGAAAGAGGTTTTTTTCGTATGAATTCAAAAAAACTCGAAAATTCTTGAGGAGGAATTTTATAAATATCAAACCGAGCATCTAAAGAAAGAGCTTTAAAGGCGCTGTTATGCAGGATAGGAGAAAGCGAATGCGCTGCCGGATAAGCTAAAATTCCATAAAACCTTTTCATTGACAAAAAGTAAATGCGACATTAAGGTCACGTTAAACAAAACATTGACAATTATCAAGAAAAGAGTATATCTATTTCCTAAAAGCGGCAAAAGTTACTCAAGTTGAGAAGTGAACAGTCATCATATCAATCAAGTACCTCTATCATATTTCTTAAACCAATCCAAATTATGGAAGGCGACCACTTAGAAGGCACCGAGCAGCCAGAGGATAAAACCCTAGAAGCCGGCAGAGAGGATTTTCCGGGGGCATGGTGGGAAGAGTTTGAGAGAGCTCTTCCATATTTGGAAAAGTATAAAGCAGCGGGGGAACTTGCTCTAGGGAGCGCTCAAGCGACCCCAAATGATTTAGCTCCCCACGCGACCCCTACGCCAACAGAATGCCCGAATGGTAGAGACATTTCAGATCAGGAAGAAATGGAGCCAATACCAACAGGTGTCCCAACGCCATCACCAACAAGCCCCCCCCAATGGATTATAGATATTCCTGTGCCAACTTGGGAAGACACCGGCTCGGCGTCACTATGATTTCCTCTGATACACGAACCCTTTAGAATTCTTCAGTGAAAAATCATTAAATAGCGGGGGAACATTGATAAGCAATTTTCAATATTTCCGAGCCTACTTTCTATGAGAGAGAGTGTCTTTGAAGGATTCTATATATAGAATATACAATCAGCGTTGCCGAGTTAATACTGAAAACTTTACGTTGTCTTAGCGAGAAAAAAATGGTATCATTATATGATGTATTTCAATAAAATCATGCCTCGATTGTTCGTCGATCAAGCCTTCGCACAAGTAGGAAAAGTGACCAGTAAAGGATCAGAAACCGTGGCTCAAAGTCAAGGAGCTGTTTACGAACTTTTAAGCACTATTTGGGATAAAATTGATAATTGGATCGCGGCACTCGTTGTCGTTGGTTTTTCTATTTATCTGGCGAATTCATTTCGAAAGCTCACCATAAATAAAATTGCTGAGCATCTGGACGAAGAACATCAAGATATGCTCATTCTCGCGGGAAGGGCAACGTATATTACGGTATTGGGGCTGGGCGTTACTATAGGCTTAAAAGTCGGAGGAATTGATATTACGGCAATAGTAGCGGCCGTTGGTTTTGGTATCGGTTTTGCCATGAGAGATCTCGTGATGAATTTTATTGCAGGAATTATTCTTATGATTACAAGAAATTATACGATCGGAGACTGGATTCAGGTGGGCAGTACCTTTGGGCAAATCGTTGAGATTCAAGGAAGAGCCACGATATTAAAACCGCTCGATGGGACAAAAGTTATAGTGCCAAATGCAGAGCTTTTCTCAAATCAGGTCACAAGCTTTACCTCAAATCCTTTTCGTCGAATCGATTTACCCGTAGGAGTTCACTATTCGACCGATTTAAGAAAAGTGGCGCAAATCGCTTTGGAGGTCATGAAAAACGATTCAGATATTATTAAAGAACCTGAGCCACAAGTTGTTTTTGATGCTTTTGCCGACAGTTCTATTAATCTTATTTTACGCTTTTGGATAGATTCAAAAAATAGATGGATCAAAATTCGATCTGAACTTTTGGTTCATTTAAAGGAAGCCTTTGATCGAGAAGAAATCAATATACCATTTCCGATACGAACGCTGGTGTTTGAAAATGAAAGTGACAAACACCGCGCAGAAAATATAGCGAAGTTGGATGAAAGACAAATGGAAAAAAAGGAGAAAAAGGAAGCGCGCGCAAAGTATTTAGCTTTAGAGGCAGAGTCAAAAGCGGATAAAGCACAGTCAAAAGAGGATGAATCAGTAGAAATGAGCTTTCCCAAAATCTCTCCTGCGAAAGTAAATCCCACTATAAAAACAGCACCGATAGAAATATCAGAGTCAGAAAAAGGAATTTCAATATCATCATTAAAAAATCCATTTCCGGACGACGAAGGTAGTATATTTTTAAAAAATCTCTGAAAACTTTTTTAAAGTAAGGGCGACGAATCGGATTCTAAAGGGAGGTGCTGAAAAACATAACGTTGTAACGAAATTTTACCATTTCGAGCGAAAAATGTGAAAAGCGACGAAGGCGTATCAGAAGAAGATACGTCGAGAAGCTTTGAACATTTTGCAGCCGAAATGATAAAATTGCAGTAGATGGTATGTTTTTCAGCACCTCCTAAGCTCATGTTCTCGTTTTTTCGAGAAAATCCTCCGCTCTTAAAACATTGGTACACACAAAAAAAAGGCCTCTAACTCTCGAGGGGGGAAAGTTAGAGACCTTTTCAATCTGACAATCCATCATCCTATCGGCGAGCGATATTAAAATAATTGCAAGCCGAGGAAATGTAGTAATGAATTGTCAGAAGGTGAAGGGGACTAGAGGGACCTTCGTTACCTTAAGCCTTACTTCGGAAATATTTTAAGTCCCTCCGAGGGACCTGCCTTAAGTTGTATTTTTGTTTTTTAGACGCCTCTATTGATGTCAACGAGGCTACCTGATAAAATACAAGGCGGTTTTGTTTTTGTTTTTAAGTGGTATCAGTAAGTCACTTCTGATACCGATCGCAAAGCTTAAGAAAGGCGAGAAACTTTTCAAATTTTGTTCTCTTAAGATTTAGAATGTATCCTCTTCTTTAAGAGGAAAGGTTTCTCTCCCTTTCACAAGCTTTATATTTTTGCCTTCTTTTTAAAGAACGAAGTATCTAAAAATCAAGTTTTCATGTAATAATATCAAACAAATAAAAATATGCAAATTTAAAGACTAGAAAAAACTAAAAATTATTATATAATAATATATTAACAGGTTAAAAATGAAGAAGAAATCCAAAGGATCGCCGATGCATTTGCAGCCGAAGTGTGAAAATTACAGTAGTAAGCATATTTTTCAGAGATCCTTTAATATAGCCGTACTAGCATCAACCCGTGGAACCGATCTTCAGGCCATTATAGATGAAATAAAAAAAGGAAGGCTAAAAGTGAATTTAAAAGTGGTTTTGAGTAATAAAAAAGACTGCTATGCCTTGGAAAGGACTCGTCAACAAGGGTTTGAAGCAGTTTTCGTAAATCCTTTAGGGAAATCAAAAAACGCCTACGACCATACATTAATAAAAATTTTACAAAAACATGATGTTGATCTTGTGGTACTTGTTGGATATATGCGCATCTTGACAGCAAAGTTTGTAGATGCCTATCGAGGAAAAATTATTAATATCCATCCTTCCTTAATTCCAAAATTTTGTGGACCAAAATTTTACGATGCTTCCGTTCACGAAGCAGTAATAAAAAGTGGAGAAAAAGAAAGCGGCCTCACCATCCATTTTGTGACAGAAAAGTGCGATGCAGGCCCAATTATTCTACAAAAAAAGGTAAAAGTTAAAAAAAATGACACGCCTGAAAGTTTAAAAGATCGTGTGCAAAAGTTAGAAAAAAAATGGTATCCAAAGGTAATTCAATGGATAAAAGAGGGAAAAGTGCCTTAGGGAGGTGCTGAAAAACATACCATCTACTACAATTTTACCATTGCGTTACAACGTTATGAAACAAGAGGAGTCCTTATCCACGCTGCCTTCTCCATCTCCAAAAATATTTGGCGCTTGAAAGAAGATGATACCAAAAAACTTTCTGAAACAAAAGGCCGATAACATGCCCTTCGCTTAAGCGTTTATGAAAATGAGTAACCGTCGTGTCAGAAAAATAGACCACTTGAAGGTGTTTTTCGTGAATACGCTGGCAAAGATCAAAATCTTCCATAAAAAGAAAATAACGCTTATCGAAGCCATTAATATCCTGAAAAATATCTTTTCTCATCATAAAGCAAGCTCCGACAAGAAGATCCACCCTTTGAGTTTTATCATGGTCAAAATCACCCATAATATACTTTTCCAGTCTTTTGCGAAAACGAGGAATATGTTTCAAAAATGTACGCTTAATAACAAGGTCGGTAAATGTCATAAAACGTCGACATGAAGGCTGTATGGAGCCATTATGATAGACAATTTTCGGGCCAAGTATTCCAATTTCAGAATGTTTATCAAAATAATCAATCATTTTTTGCAGGCTGTCTTCACTCACAAAAACATCAGGGTTCATAAAAAGAAGATATTCACCATGAGCTTTAGTCGCTCCAAGATTATTCGCTTGGCCATAACCAAGATTGTCGCCAGTTTCAACAAGATGAAGATGCTTAAGAAGCGATTCTTTCCTTAAAAATTCAATACTCTCATCGGAAGAATTATTATCAACAAGAATAATCTCATAAGAAAAATCGGTTTTGCTCTTTTGTAATGCTTCAAAACACATCTTCGGGAAGTATTTCATATTGTAATTCACGATAATAACGGAAAGTTTCATGGCTTAAGGAAAGGATAAACTAAAGTTTCTTACGCATAGATTCTCGTTCACTCGACAAAGTATGAAATGTATTGGGAACAATTTTAAAATCCCATTGGCCGGTAACATAACTTCCTTTAGGAATATTTTGAGAAACAACAATGCCTGCGCCAATAAAACTCCCTCTCCCGACTTTAATCCCAGGCATGAAACTCGTATTGATGCCGCAATGAACTTGAGTTCCAGCAATAAGGCCAAGCTTATTTGACCCACAACCTATTTTTTCATCTTGAATATTTACAACCACTTCACGTTCATCCAAACGCAAATTGCCCGTAACCGTTCCAGCTCCAAAGGAACAATCGTCCGAAACAATGCTGTCGCCAATATAATTCGAATGCATCCAGATATTGTTTCCAAGATATGAACGAGCTACTTCAGTAGAATATCCAACAACACAATCCTTCCCTATAAATGATTCGCGAACCAAGGCATTGTTGGCAACAATAGTATTTTCACCAAGAAAAACCGGCCCGCGAATAACAGCATTTTCAAAAATACGAACACCTTTTTCAATAATTACATCACCCTTAATAACGGCATTTTCAGCAATATTCACGTTTTCAGCGATGCCTTTTTTGGCCTTTTGGAAAAAGTGATGCGCTACAGGGAAAATATGCCAAGGATATTTAATCGCTTGCCAAAAATCATCATAAAAAATCGCCTTCATTTTAAATCCATCACGTATCATCTTAGAGATCGAAACCTCATAACGGTCATCGCGATCAGAAGAGATACGAGAAAGGAAATCAAAAAGTTTTTGAGGATTTTTGTGAAGATGAATGACAAGATTGACAAGATCGCTCGGCTCTTTGCCCTTTCCCGGCTTTTCAACAATACGAAAAATTTCACCATTGTTTTTAATTTCAAGATAACCGCCAGGAAAATATTGATGGACTTTCTTAGCACAAATAAACGAAGAAAATGCCTCGTCAGTCGAAGCATCTAAGACCATCTGATAGGCCGATTCATCAACGATATCGTTGCTATTCACAATGAGAATAGGTTCATTTTTAACGAAATCTTGGCATGCAAGGATCGCTCCTGCCATACCTAAAGAGAGATCTTTCTGTTCGGAATAAGAAAAATGAGGATTCTGGCCATTTTTTTGAAAAATTTCGAGGATTTTCCGATCAGAAAGAGTGGATCGAAGTTTTTCAAAATTTTCAGTGTTTCCAACAACAATAAAATCATACAAACCAGCGCGAGAAAGATTATGTAATTGATGATAAATAAGAGATTTTCCAAGAAATTCAAGGAAATTTTTGTCGGCAATAGGATCCATGCGCTTACTTTTGCCCGCAGCAAGGAAAATAACTTTCATTTTATAGAGTGAAGCAAAATGATTATTGCCCCTATTCTAGCAATTTTTGAAGCTTAGGTACACCAAAAATCAAAAAGGAAAAATTTTAACCATACCCTTCTTTTCTTTGTTTTATGCGATAAATAATAATAATTTTATACATTTTCGCTCTTAAAAAACTCGGTAGCGGTTAAAAATTTATTTTTATCACCCTTTTTATAAGCTGATCGCCCTTGTTTAATAAGTTTTTTATTTATTTTCGAAAGTGAGTTGAGCTGAATATTCGAAATATCCCAATCTTTTTCGTTTTCATCCTCAACAGGTTCAAGGACGATCTTATTTCCTTGAAGACTGGCTTTGATGATTTTAGTATCGAGATGTAAAACCGCTCGCCAGACTTAGGGTATAGTAATCTGCCCTTTTCCGATTAACTGTAAATATTTTTTATCCATATTAAAAGTTAAACTAGTTTAAAGGAGGTGCTGAAAAACATAACATTGTAACGAAATTTTACCATTTCGAGCGAAA
>CAZTVN010000017.1:0-21343 GCA_964617145.1 uncultured Candidatus Peribacteria bacterium | reverse complement strand
CGCCGCCGCCGCGGTGCCGATGATGCCGTTCGCGCCGCCGCGGTTGTCGATCACGACCTGCTGGCCCAGCTGCTCGCCCAGGCGCTGCCCGACCAGGCGGCCGACGATGTCCGCGTTGCCGCCGGCGGCGTAGGGCACGATCAAGCGGATCGGCCGGGCGGGATACTCCGCCGCCCCGGCCGATCCAAGGCGGAAGGCGGAAGGCGGAAGGAGGAAGGAAAAAACCAGAACGAAGAAGCAGCCAAGCTGCGCCACTGGAATACGGCCGTTGTTTTTCATGGCATCCTTCCTGATTTTTTTGAAAATGAGGGTATTCCTTCCTATGTAAAAAATATAGAAAAAGAGCTTCAGGCAATTTCTGATATCCGTCAACAGAAAATTGAACGAGCAAAACGTGTGGTTCAGGCATCCCAAGGAATTCCTGTCCTTTTTAGTGGTGGTAGCGAGATCAGTGAGAGTGATCTTATCTTAAATAGCGAAGTTTGTGTTTTGGGTGGATGTTTTGGATTTATTTTTGGGCGTAATATGTGGAAGCGTCTTAAACCTGATGCTCTTCGTGTCACAAAATTACTTCAGGATATGCTTGATCAGAAAGCTCATCCTCTTTTTTCTTGATATTTTTATCATGATGCAACTGCAAGAATATCTTCATAATTGTTCTGTAGACGAAGAACTTAAAAAAGTTGTACTTGCTTTTGCGAACGCTGGAAAGCGTATTTCTGAAGCTATTCAAACAGCTCCCTGCGGCAAAACTGGAACGAAAAATATTTATGGAGAAGAACAACTTGCCTTAGATATTATTGCTGATCGCATTGTTCAAGAAGAAATGAAATCTTCTCAAGCTGTCGGTCTTTTGGCTTCTGAGGAGCTTGATAAGGAACTTTTTATTGATAAAAATTTCCCGTATGCTGTTTGTTTCGATCCCCTTGATGGTTCTTCCCTTTTTGATGCCAATCTTTCTGTGGGCACGATTTTTGGTATTTATCGCAGCGATCATTTTATCGGTCTTACAGGAGATGATCAGGTTGCTTCTGGTTTTTTTCTTTATGGACCGAAAACTACCATGATGCTTACGCTTCGAGATGGTGTACGAGAATTTCTTTTGGATCAAAAAAGTGGAATTTTTCATTTAAGTAATGATGCCTTAAAAGTTTCTGAAGAGGGGAAAATGTTTGCTCCAGGAAATCTTCGAGCCACTAAATTTCGTCAGGATTACGTCGATCTTATGAATTTTTGGATGCGAGAACAGTATACTTTGCGTTATTCTGGAGGTATGGTGGCTGATATTAATCAGATTCTCATTAAGGGTAAAGGTATTTTTACTTATCCTTCTTATGAAGAGGCTTTGGACGGAAAATTACGTCTTTTAGTCGAATGCAATCCCATGGCTCTTCTTATGGAACAAGCTTGTGGGTATGCTCAAGATGGAGTAAACAGAATTCTTGAAAAAGAAATTATCTCTCTTTCGCAGCGTACACCCATTTATATTGGTTCGAAAAGAGAAGTTGAGCGCGTCGTAGAGTTTTTGCATTAAATCTTATGCCACTTTCTCCTCACGATAGAGAACATCGCAATAGAAATATCGATCGACTCGTTTTTTTGAGTCAAACGGGCGATAGTGAAGCTTTTGCTCAACTTTATGATTTATTTGTTGTCCCTATTTATCGTTATGTTTATTATCGTGTAAATAATGGTGAAGCTGAAGATTTGACGGAGATGGTTTTTATGAAAGCATGGGAACATTTACCCAAATATCGTAAGCTTGATTGCACCTTTGCTGCATGGCTTTTTAAGATTGCTCGCAATCTTGTGATTGATTATTATCGTATGAAAACTTCTTATGAAGAATTGGACCATACGTTCGCTGATCAAACACTTTATAATGATCCTCTTGTTCAAACTGAAAATACCCTCACTCAAGATGTTTTAAAACATGCTTTATCCAAACTTAAGGAAATTTATAGACAGGTTATCGTGCTTAAGTTTATTAATGAGCTTTCTAATGCAGAAATTGCCCAGATTCTTGGTCGCAAAGAGGGAAATATTCGCGTTCTTCAATTTCGTGCTCTTCAAGATTTGAAGCATGTCATTGAGAATGAAATGGGTCTTCATTTTTAATGGTAACAAAATGTTTTTTACATCGTTATATCAAGTGCGTTTTTATAGGAGAATTATGAAGTTTTTATTTTATTTTTGGCGTAAAAAAGGAGATCTTGCTTCTCTCGTTAAGACTTTGGATGAGATTCCTAAAATTTTTCCAAGTGAACATTTTCGAAAAGAATGTCGCGGGAAACTTCTTTCTTTTATAGAGTCGAGACCTACTCCTGTTTTTGAAGATCCTCTTATTCATCGTTTTTTTGGGCAGCTTGTTGATCGTATACAAAACACCTCAAGGAATGTCCAAATCGATTTGACTTTAAAAGCATCTCTTCGTGAACGTGTTTATGTTTATGCTTTATCCCATTCCTTAAAGAATCTTACTTGGATACAATTTTTTTCTGGTAATAAACGCCCTTTGGCCGCAGTAGCGTTTATTGCTTTTCTTTTTGTTTTTGTTCTGCCTTTTGGGTTTTTTTCTCATAAAGATCCATTTTTTCAGGCGACTTATCTCGAAGCTTTGGGAAAAGTTTTTGTTGAACGCCATGGTGAGCTTATAGAAGTGGATGATCGTATTCTGCTTCAAGAAGGTGATACGATTACAACGACTCTTGATTCTCAGGCCTCCATTTATTTTTTTGATGATAGTGTAAGTCGATTGTCGAAAAATACTGCTATTTCAGTCAATGAACTTAAGGCTGATACTCCTTTACTTCAAGAAAATATCGTTCAGTTGGAAGTTAAAAAGGGGAGAATGTGGTCTAATGTTGCTCCTTTTCCTGAAAATTCTGCAAGCTTTACTGTCAAAAGTCCTACTACTATCGCGAGTTCTAAAACCACGGCTTCGTTCGATGTTTCCGTGAGTGATAATGATGTTACCGTTATAGCTTTTAATAATTCTGTTGATGTTCAAATCGCTGACAAAAATCAAGTGGTGCAAAAGGTTATGGTTGAGGGTGAATCTGTGACTGTTGCCGCTACAACAGAAAAGCAGGCCTTACTTAGTATGGATAGGCCGGAAGTTGATGAATGGATTTCCTTTAATGCGCAAGAAGATGAGAAATATCAAGAACAAGTTAAGCGTATTTATCAAGCTTCTTTGCAAGGAGAGACGAATTTTTTGCCTGGAGATATTTTATACCCTGTAAAAAAGTTTTCTGAAAACGCTAAAATTGTTTTTAGTTTTGATTCCATTGAAAAAGAAAAAGCAAAGCTTAGAATGGCTAAACAGCGTTTTATTGAAGCCAATAATTTTATTTCATCTGGTGATTTTCAGAAATCAAAAAAATTGGTTTATGAGTCTCAGAATGTTTTGGAAGAAGTGAGTGCTGATTTTAGAATTTTTAAACAGACCGATCCTCAAACAGCTTCTATTCTCGGCAAACAGATTTTGATTTCTATGAATGAGTATAAAAAAACTCTTCGTTTTAATGAAGGGGATGCTTTGCTTCAAAATTTTAGCGCTATTCTTGATAAAATTGCTCTTGATGTCGTAGATGACGATATCGCTGCAAAAATTCAATTGGAATTGGATTTAGCTTTCCATTCTTTACTTGTTGCTAAGAGATATTTTAATAAAAACCATGAACTTTTGTTAGCTCATATGGCTTTTGAAGCGTATAGAAAGTACTCGAATAATGTTATTGAGGATTTGCAAACTGTTCCTTCTGCGGAGCGTAATTTTATTATTCGAACTGTTTTTGAGCAGAAAGTCAAAGAACTTCTTTTTTTCAGAATGCTTGAAAATGTTTCCTTGAGCCAACCTATGATAAAGTTGTTGAAGGGGGCTCGAGCAAAGCTTTTGTTTGATGTTAATCGTATTATTTTGGCTTCAAATCTTTCTCTTTCTGATATCCTTTCTGAAGTTTTGGGCGCACAACGAGATGATGAAGTCGTTCAATCCGAGATATTCACTGAATTAGCTTTGCTTATTTCTGATGATTTTCTTCGATCTCAAATTGAGAGATTTCAGAAATTTTATTTAAGTAATAATGTCGTTGAACTTATATCGAAGGATGAGATTATCACTACCCCTTTTGTTGAACTTATCCTGAACTTACGCGCTACTCCTGAAGCAGAGGCGGTTTTTAGGTAGGAATGTTTTGTTTGGATGTTTCTTATACGCCGCTAATCACGAGTCCAAGAATTAATCCTAAGGCTCCAAAAATGCCTCCAATAAACCAAAAGCGCATGGTAATGGTTGATTCGCTTAAACCGAGATATTCAAAATGATGATGGAGGGGAGCGATATGGAAAATTTTACGTTTGAGGAATTTTTTTGATGCAATTTGAATAATAACGGATAATGTTTCGATGACGAATATTATTCCTACAATCGGGAGAATAATTACTGAGTTTGTCAGCATAGCGATAACGCCGAGTGTGGCTCCCAGAGAAAGTGATCCTGTATCGCCCATGTAGAATTTTGCCGGAGGAATATTAAACCACAAAAAAGCAAGTGTACTGCCTATAATAACCGCACATAAAGCTGCGAGAATAAAGAGTCCTTTTGCATAGGCTATGGTTCCAAAAGCGGCGAAGGCTATTACCGCAAGCCCACCTGAAAGTCCATCAAGGCCATCTGTTATATTTACCGCATTGGCTGAAGCCACGATGATGAAAATAAAGAGTGGAATATACCATGCTCCGATCAATACATCACCTAAAAATGGAATATGAATGAAGTTGTAGCCGAGTTTGTAGTAAAACCACAATGATCCTGTAAATGCGAAAAAAGTAAGCCACAGAAATTTGAATTTTGCGCTTAATCCTTGTTGTGATCCTAATCCTTTTATATTTACAATATCGTCTATCCCTCCAAGAAGCGCTGTTACCAGAAGAGTAAAAAGTGGGAGGTAGGTTTCTTTTCGATTTATTAAAGAATGATCGATAAGGCCAAAATATGAGAGCAGTCTTGAAAGAATGACGGTCAATAATGTTACTCCCCAAATAAGTATCCCTCCCATGGTAGGAGTACCACTTTTTTTTAAATGAAGTTTTCGGAAAAGTTCTGCTTTTCCTCCAGTAAGAGATTTTTCTCGCATATTCTTGTTCCATTTTAAGCGAATTAAGAGACCTATTAATGGTTTAGCGAGTATAAGAGCAATAAAATAGGCCACGATGAATGTCCCGAAAATGAGTATAAGATGGCGTATGGTGTCTGTAATAATGAGTGATTGAGTCATTCTATAATGCTTTACCAGACAAAAGAATCATATGTCCATTTGAGTATTTTTTTTGTTTCTTCAAATCTGTTGGGACTATTTAATATTACGCTTACCACAGGATGCGAAGTGCCTGGCCCAAGCGCTATTGAGATGAAGGAAGGACCTGCTTGTTCGGTATTTCCAGTTTTTAATCCCACTATTTTAAATTCTCCTCCGATAATCTGATTTGTAGGAATAAGTTCATGAGTCACTTTCCCATCTTGAGATGTAATTATTGTTTTTCCCAATGATGCGTATTCTCGAATGATCGGATTTTTGTAAGCATAGATCGCAAGCAGAGAAAGGTCTTGTGTCGTTGAATAATTTCCTTCCTGATCAAATCCTACGACATTGGTGAAATGGGTATTTTTTAATCCTAAAAAGAGAGCCTTGTTGTTCATTTGTTCAACGAATGTTTTTTCTGTTCTGGCATGATATTGCGCTAAAGCGTAGGCTGCATCATTTGCAGAATGGATAAGAATGGCCTTTAAGAGATCTCGTACCAATAGTTTTTCGCCAGAATTGAGCCATATTTTTGATCCGGGTATTTTTGCTGCTTCACTGCTTACGACTACTGTATTTGAGAGATTTTCTTTTTCGGCAATAATAACTGCCAATATGAGTTTCGTAATGCTTGCCATTGGCAGTTTCTCATTTTTATTTTTTTCGTAAAGGATAGCTCCAGATTCAACATCTACCGTAATTGCTGCTCTTGCTTCTATGTTTGGAAACTCTTGCGTTCCCCTTTTTTTTGGGTATGGTGCAACTTCCAGAAGGATAGCGGTATTCCAGTTTTTTGATTTTACGGTTTTTTGTGAAGAGTTATTTTGGTTTATGTTATTTTCATTGAATGAAGTATTTACCCCAAGTGAAGACACCAATAAGAGTGATAGAAATGTTTTTAGCATTTTAGTTTAAAAAATTGGGAAATGCCTTCTTTAATTCAGCTTTTGAGATGAACTTAAAATTTCCTTTTGGAATTGTTCCTAATGTAAGCCCTCCGATACGAATTCTGTTTAAATATATCACAGGGTATCCTAAAGTCGAGAACATTTCTCGAATTTGTCGCTTTTTTCCTTCATGAATAATGATGTGCAAGAAAGTCTCTCCTTTTTTTTTCTGAATTGAATTGAGTTGCGCTTTTTGGGTTGTAAATTCTTTCAGCATTACCCCTTTTTCAATTTTTTTTCTATTTTCTTCGGACAGTTCACCTTTTATTCTTACCTGATATTCTTTTTCGCATTTGAATTTTGGATGTGTTACATAGTAAGTGAGGTCTCCATCATTGGTGAGAATCATCAATCCTTCGCTTTTTTTATCAAGTCGTCCAGTGATATGAAGATGCGGTATAGGTGGATCGATACAATCGAAAACAGTTTTTTTCGCAAAGGGATCTTTTGATGTACTTGTGACTCCTTCGGGTTTGTTGAAGGCTATATATATTTTTTTTGAAGAAGGCTCGATCAAATGATCTTTTAGAGTTATTTTGTCTTTTTCTGGATTAATTTTTGTACCAAGAAGCGTAATCGTTTCACCATTTACTTTTACAAGTCCGTTTTTTATCGCTTCATCTGCTTTGCGACGAGAGTATATCCCTTCTGATGCTATAAATTTGTTCAGTCGCATGTTTTTTTAAGGAGAGGTTTTTCAGAGGTTCCTTAGTAAAATCGTGCTTTATTGTTTTGATATAAGGTATAAAAATCTTCACCAAGGATGATTATAATGTGGGCGAGCTTAGCTTCAGCTTCGTTTGAATTTAATTTTTGTATTTCTCCCTGCAACATTTTTGTTATAAGGTCGAGAATTTTCGGTTTTTCGTTTTCTGTATATTTTAGTATCGTTTTTGTATTATTTCTGTTTTCCGCGTTTCCCACATCGATGACATTAAAACCATATCGAATAAGATAGCGAGAAACTTCCGATGCGAGTCCATTTATTTTTGTGCCATTTAAGATGTAAATCGTTTTTTGTTCTTTCATGATTTTTGGATATTTGAGAACGAGATAGGCAAAATCATTGATTTCGTAATAGGGATTTTCTTCCTTTATTCCCGATGGATTTGTTTGTGGAATAAGCACGAATGCCCCTCCGTAATATTTTCTCTCAGGTACGTAGAGAAATCCTCCTTCTCTGGTGGGATCATCATGTATGACCCATGAATAAATATCACTGCTTTCAACGTTTTCTGCGATTTTTGCTATATATAAAATTTCTCTTAGAGTCAGATTCGTTTCAAAGTTGTTTCCTATAACGGTAAGGATCTTTTTTATTTTTGATGGATTTAAAAGAGTTTTTGATGAAAGGGTTTTTGCCTTCACTGCTTGGAGAAGATTTTGTTGTCTTTTTCCTCTTCCAAAATCGCCATCTAGGCAAATATTGCATTTTCGTGTTCGTACATATTTTAATGCGGTTTCTCCATCGAGATGTTGTAGCCCTTTTTTTAGAATGAACGTTTCTGATCGATGTGTTTCTCCTAAAGGATATGAGGTGTCGATGATAGTATTTTCAATAAAAATGTCGATTCCTCCTATAGCGTTAATCCCTTCGACAAATCCGTCGAAATCGATTTTTGCATAATAATGCATTTTTTGACCTATAATTTTTTCGATCGTCTGTACTAAGATTTGTAACCCTTTTTCACTTATATTTTTTTTCACACCTGTTTCGTAAATTTGGTTAATACGTCCTGGACCAAACTCTGTAACTGTATAAAGATCTCGAGGGAGCGACATGAGCGATATATCTCCACTTTCTGTATTCAGAGAAGCAACCATGATGGCATCAGTAAGATATGATCCTTCGTGTTCTTCATTTCCTGTTCCCAATATGAGAAAATTTGTTATGCCGTTTTCATCGGTTTTTATTTCTTTACTAAAAGGACTTACGAGAGTGCTGATATTAATGTTTTTTAAAAAAAAATAGCCTGAATAGGTGATGATTGCCCCAACTGTGATGCCTATAATGAGTGTGAGGACATGCTGAAAAACGTCCTTACTACTACCATTTGCACCCTTCGGTTGAAAATGCTTTACAGCTCCTTGACGTATCGTAATTTGATACGCCTTTGTTGTTGATTTAGCATTTTCGCTCGAATTGTGCAAATTTCGTGACGAAACCACGTTTTTCAGCATGTCCTTAAGATGTTTTAGGCTTTTTTCAAAAAATTTGATTTTTTTGAGATCGTATTTTCTTATAGGTCTTTTTTGGAAATTCATGTGTTTTTTAACGAAAGAATGTTCTGAAATATTGTAGGCAATTTTCGGAAAATTGAAAGCCTCGATATCAAAAAAGTTCACAATTTAACCAATTTTTTAATAAAAATTTATTTTTTTGATGTACTTTTTTCTTAAGCCTCCTTAACTATATGGTCACAATGAAGCGAAAAGTTCTTCTTTTTGTTTTATCTTTTTTGTTTGGCATCTTAAACACTTTTTTGTTTGGTGTTCCGATCGCCTTTTTTATTTTTGTTGCTATGGTTTTTTGTTGTCTTTTTTTTCTTCGCTGTGTAAAAATTCGTGTTTTTATTTTTTTTGTTCTTTTCGGTTTTGTCCTTGGTATTGTGCGGTTTAATTCTGTTTTGCCTAGAGATTCGCCAGAATATGTCCATTTTTTTAATCAAAAAGGAACTGTGAAGATTCTTGGAATCATTTATAGCGAACCTGAACGTGATTCATTTGCTCAAAGGTTTGTTTTCAAAGTTTCCAGTATAGCTTTTTTTTTGGATAATAAAAGATTTACCGTTCCTCAATCGGTTGAAGGGAAAGTTTCTGTATCTTTACCTCGTTATCCTGAATATGAATACGGAGATCAGCTTCACCTTATCGGGATTTTGGAGACTCCTTTATTTTCTTTGGAAAGATTTTATGTATTTTCCTCTTTTTATCATCCGACGGTTTTTTTTGTTGCACATGACAAGGGTTCTGTTATTTTTGCCTATTTGTATAAAGTAAAACGTTTTCTTGAAGCTCGTATCCAAAATTTTCTTCCTGAACCGCATTCCAGTTTTGCTGCAGGCCTTCTTTTAGGTTCGAGACAAGGTATCCCGAAAAGCATTATGGATGATTTTCAAACGGTTGGGCTTACTCATATCCTTGCTCTTTCAGGCTATAATATTACTCTTGTTATTGTTTTTATTTCTTCGATTTTTCAGTTTCTCCATCGTCGTTTTCAAATAATTGTTGCCCTCTTTGCGGTGATACTTTTTACTCTTTTAACAGGAGCTTCTTCTTCCTGCGTGAGGGCTGCCATTATGGGAGTTATTACTCTTTTGGGATCCGTTTTTGGACGCAAGAGTGATGCCGCCTATGCTTTACTTTTGAGCGCTTTTCTTATGACTTTTATCCATCCCTATACTTTTCTTAAAGATGCAGGTTTTCATCTTTCTTTTGCCGCAACACTGGGTCTTATTTTTTTTACTCCCCAATTTGAATCGTTTTTTTACAGGATTTCTTTGCCTATGGTTTTGAGAAAACCACTTTCAGCAACTTTTGCGGCTTACACTTCGACTTTACCTATTATTATTTTTACCTTTCATAAAATTTCTTTTATCGCGCCTTTGGCGAATATTCTTGTATCTCCTCTCATTCCTTTTGCTATGTTTTTTGTGGCTCTTTCTTTGGGTTTAAGTTTTTTCTTTTTTCCTTTGGCGTTTGTTTTTGGATCTTTGAGTTGGTTTTTTCTTGAAATTATTTTAAAAATGGTTTTATTTTTGAGCAATGTTCCCTTTGCTTCTTTCTCTTTTTGAAATATGAAAAAATCGCGGTCATTTTTTGGGGTACAGGCCCTATTTTTCAGAGGTTCCCTTTTCCTATTTCGTATACCCAAATAGGCGCAATCCCTTTTTGTGGATCCCGTTGTTCTTTATGAATGGGCTTCCACTCCCCAATCGAAAATGCGTAGGATACGACTCGTGTTCCTTTTTTGAGTTCGCGATCGAATTTTTCTTGGAAGGTTTTTAAGGTATTTGGCAAAAGGTAGCATACGATAACATCAGCATCAGAAAGATTTTGAAAACGAAAGTCCCGAAATTGAATTTTTGCCTTTGATTTCCAGAAAGGTTGACAAATTTTTGCGATACAATAGATGAGAGGAGAGAGTTCGAATCCAACAGCTAAAGCTTTATGTTCTTTTGAGGCGAGATGGACCAACCTTCCGTCCCCGCATCCAATGTCATAAATTTTTTCTCCTGGTTTTAAGCGTGCGAGTGCGAGCATTTTTTTTGCCGCTTTTATTGGAGTAGGAACAAATGGAGCTCCTTTTACGCAAGCGATGATTGTTGGGATCGCTATGGCAATGAGGACGATGAGTTCGATATATTTTGATAGAGGGACCATTTAAAGCTTGTAGAGATATATTTCAGGAAGATCTTGATGGCGTGCCCATATCTTGAAAGGTTTTAGTCCTTTTATTTGGAACGTATGACTTACGATTAATGTCCCTTTATCGCATTCTTTTATCATTTTTTTGCCTACTTTTTCGAGCATATTTGGCATAAGATAACAAAAAATAATATCAGCTCCACTTAAGTTGCTCGCAAAAAAGTTTTTCCAAAGGATTTGTGTTTTTGAGTGATTTAAGAATTTTTTTATCATGGCGAGAATATATACGAGTGGAGCAATCTCATATCCGATTCCTTGAATTTTCCATTTTTTTTCAAGTGCGAAGAGTAAACGCCCGTCTCCGCAGCCGAGATCGTAGACTTTTTCTCCATTTTTTAGTGGCACAATTTTTGTCAATTTTTCAATTACTTTTTTTTTGGTCGGAACATATGGAACACCGCTTAAAAGTGAGCTTATGGCTGTGAGAAGAAGAAGAATGACGAAAATAAGAAATGTTACTATAAGAAAATCTTGCATGAGGATTATTTTTCTTAAGATTCCTAATGGAATTCCTTATATTTTACCATAAAAAAGCTATTTTTTCTAGTGATTTGTCCCTGAAAATTCCCTGATTTTTCAGCATTTCTTAGATATTAGCTTGTTTTAAGCCTCTATTTTTTTGCTTTTTTCATTTATCAATTTGAAACTTATGCCTACCAAGGCAAGATATGAGAGATAAGCGATAACTTCGATGAGTGAAGGGTTGCCATTGTAGCCGAAAAGTCCTTTTAATATGCTTCCGAAGGTGCTTTTTTCATTTACGATATGATTGATGTCATAGAGATGTTCAATAATTGGAGAAATGATAGTTGCTTCTTCCAATTCATGGAGACCATGCGCAATGAGTCCCGCTGCGAAGAGAATTAAAAGAATATTGCTTCCTATGAAAAAATATCGAAGATTGATTTTTTTCCCGATGATGAAAATGATGTATCCGATAATAAGGGCTAAGAAGATTCCCGCAAATCCACTGAATGCTATTTGTAAAGTGTCTGTGCTACTTTTTAAGAATACCGCTGACATAAAAAGTACGGTTTCTACTCCTTCACGCAATACCGAAAGTAATACCACTAAAAAAAGTCCTACGGTAGACCAGCGATCCCAAAAATTTTGCACTCTTTTTTCAAGGTTTCCACGGATCGATGATTGTTGTTTAAAAAACCAAAAAATCATCGAAGTTAGAAGTACTGCTGCGATAAGCATGATGACTCCTTCAAATGTTTCTTGATTGGTTTCTGTAAATGATTCAAAAAACATTGAAATAATGTACGCGATAAAACCACTGATTACTATTCCTGTTGTTATTCCGAGGTACACCGTATTGTTGTATTTGGTTTTATGGATACGTTTTAGATACGCTAGAATAATCCCAACAATAAGGGCTATTTCAAGACTTTCTCTGAATGTTATGAGAAAACTTTCGTACATAAGGGTTTTAAGGTTAAATGGATAGAAAGTAGGAAAAGGTCTTGATTTTGGCATGTAGATTAGCGCCAGGGGGGATCGAACCCCCGTTACCAGGTTGAAAACCTGATGTCCTAACCACTAGACGATGGCGCCGAAAAACAACAAGAAGAGTATAACGCGATGAACTCTTAAGTCAATGATGCCTAGGAGGAGTCAGTATAATTACAAATTTTGGCTGTAAGTTTTTAAAAGTCCATGGCGGCATTCGACGTGTACGGTTTTTAGCCGGCTTTATGAGCTTTTAAGTTTTTCTTAAGACTCCCTAGTTTCCTTTTAGAGCCGTCACCGTATTTCCTTGAGTGTACGTTACTGTTCCTGATTGTTTTTTTTCAACTTCAAGGATATTTTTCATTTTTTCTATCACTTCGTTGTTTCCCAGCGCGTCGGATGTTCTTGCATTAATAATTTTTGTTTCGAGAGTTTTGTTTGCTTCCGTAAGTTGGTCATTTTTTATTTGTAATTCTCGTAATGTATACCCTTTCAGATTTTGAATATTTCCTGTGTATAAAAGGAGACCACCCAGTACGGTATTGAGCAGAATAATGACAAAAATAAGCATTCTATACATTCGACGTATTTCTTGCGAGAGTGGGATTTTTTTTCTCATCATGTTTTACATTATATCAAAATGCGGGGACAATGCGAATCTTCAAGCTATGCTGGAGGCTGTGATTTTTGCGTCGTTTTCATGAAGGAGGTTCGATGATTGTATATTTTATTGGAATAATTCCTCGACTTGAAGGCGCGAAGGTTTCAAAGGCCGCTAGCGAAAGATCAAGAATCAGTCGATCATCATAAGGACCTCTGTCATTGATTCGCACATCAACGTATTTATTCGGATCTTCCATGAAATATACTCGTATCCAAGTATTGAACGGAAGTGTTTTATGCGCCGCTGTCATTAAACTATCGTCAAATGTTTCTCCACTTGATGTCCCTTTACCATTAAAACCATCTTCTCCTCCATAAAAAGAAGCTTTTCCATAAACAAAACGAGGAATGTTTGCATTTTTCCCATTTTCCAGAAATTCCGCTCGTCGTATAATGCCATACATGAGATAGCTTAATTTCCCTCGCGTGAGAGGTTGATCGGGTGAAATATTTCCATTTTCATCTTCTGTCAAAATGTAGATATTTTTGAAGTATTCGGCATAAGGCGCAAACCATGCATCATTTTCTACGTCCATAAAAGGTTTTCCTTCAACTTCTTTTTTTATTGTAATGTCTGATGCTACTGCGATCATTTTGAGCGCTTCTGCTAAATTTACCGAAAGTTCTCCCCGGAAGTTTCCATCAGGATATCCTTCGACAATTCCCATTTCTGTTGCTTTCCAGACATAAGGGAAATACCAGAGATTTTCATCAACGTCGGGATATTTTTTTTCTACATCTAAAGTCGCACCTTCGTTTTTTAAGAAAGATCCAAAATTTTCGTCAAAATGATAATTTGCGCCAAGCATAATCATTTTGAGCGCTTCTGCTCTTATAACTGTTTTTTCAGGTTGAAATGTTCCATCCTCGTAGCCTTTAATGATAAAATGTTCTTTTAAGTATCGTATGGATTCGAAATAAGGATGGGTTATATCAACATCTTCGAAAATTTTTTCTTCCTGAGCTATTTTCCCGGCATAGGTTTGCTGAAATCCGAAGTTTAGGGCTATTAAAATGACGGCCAAGTGAATACACAATATTTTTTTTGATCGAATTTTCATCTTCATTCAGTCTTTTCTTTACGTTTTATTATTACCTGTCGATGGTTGCCTTCGCCAATGCTTTCTGTTTCCACATCCTCAAATTCTTTTGTCATAAAATGGAGGTGTACGATTCTTCTGAAATAGGGAGACATCGGAAGGAGTGTCGCATCTTTCCCAGTTTTTCGCACCATTTCTGCTTTTCTTTCCGCCATAGCAAGCACACTTTCTTCTTGTCTTTTTCTGTAATTATCAATGTCGAGAAATATCGTGTATTCGTTATTTATTTCTTTTTGCCAAAGAAGGGTTTTTAAGATGTGTTGGATGGCAAAAATTGTTTCTCCGTGATATCCGATTAAAATACTCGATTCATCGGTCTCGATATTGACGTGGTAGAGTTTTTTCTTTTTCTCCTCAGTTATTTTAATTTTTTTGTAGCTCGTTTCGAGATGATTTAAAATTTCTTCGAGAAGTTCTTTGATGACGCTTTCCATATAAAAAAGTTAAAGTGTAGAATTATTTTTTTTCAACTACCACAACATCTGGTTCGCTTTGCTTGCTTTCTTTATTTATAACCCATTGTTGGCCAATACCGTACAGAGTAGATACTCCCCAGTAAAGCCCTACTCCAGCCGGTAGGGTTATCGTAAAGACGGCAATCATAATTGGCATAAAATATGTCATGGATTTTGTTACGATTTCCATATCAGGCATCCCTTCTTTTTTTGGCTCTTCCTTCTTTTTAGCTTTTTTTGCCATAGATAATTTCATCTGAATAAATTGCAGAAGGCCGACGACAATTGGAAGCACAAAAATATCATTTTTCGTAAGATCTAAAATTCCAAGAAAAAGAGTATTGATATTGCTTAAATTGAATGATTTTAAAGGCTCGTAGAGAAGATAAGTTTTATCCGGGTTAATACCATTTCGTACCGCATAAAAAAGGCCGATGAGAATTGGCATTTGGATGATAATTGGAAGACAGCTTGTCAGAGGATTGACTTTGTTTTCTTTCCATATTGTCATTGTTTCCATGGCTAATTTTTGTTGATCAGTCGCATATTTTTTTCGGATTTTTTCGAGTTTTGGTTGAATTTCTTGGAGTTTTTTTTGGGCCCTCATCGCCCTTTGAGAAGGGAGTAAAAGGATGCTTCGAATAAGGATGGTAATAAGAATGATTGAGGCTCCAAGACTATGAAAAGGTAGAAATTTAGCGAAAAAAATAAGCGTGTTATATATTGGACGGAAGAAAAACGAATTCCAAATTTGTTGAAAAAGAGATTCTTTTTTTATTACAAACTCGTTTGAGCTGAAAGTTTTTATTTCGTTTTCTACTTCGATTTTAGTGCTTATTTGATATCGACCTAATTTTTGAAAGAGTTCGTGATCCCAATAGTCGTAGCTTATTGTTTTTGATTCATTGGGTTCTAATATAAAATCTTTCGAAAAGCCAATTTTTTCACATGGCAGGGTGGTTTGCGCTTGTAATGTGATCCATTTACTATTTTCATATCGGGTGACATCGAGAGGTTCTTTCGGACAATCATTTTTTATGGTAATAGGTTTTAGAGTGAAATTTTTGAGTGTTACATTTACTCTTTTACCTCGTGCTATTTCTTGAGATACATTGAGTCCGAGTCCTTCTCCTTCTTCAAATACCTGTTTATTATTTCCAAAACTTTTTATGAGAAGGAGAGTGCTTAAGAAAATAACGAGCCACAAAAGGATGTTTTTGTTCATTCCTGAGTCTTAAGAAGTAAACTACTTATGGCGTTTTTTATCTTTGTGAAATCTAATTCAATGATATGCTTATGAGGGATAATAACACAATCGACACATTTTGTTCTTTCTGTCTCTTGTAATGCAAGCCTTAGGGCTTCGTATATTCTCCTCCTTGCTCTATTTCTTTGTACAGCATGGCGTGAAAATTTTTGGCTTGTGATGACAGTGAATCGATCAAATGACACTTCGCTTTTATAATATTTTGCTGTGAAGATATCGGTTTTAAATGTTTTTCCTTTATTCAGAATATAGCTGATTTTTTTGCTTTTTTTAAGGCGAAATTTTTTCTCAAGCATTCAAAAAGGTAAGGATACTTTAAAAAACCCGTTTAATTTTTTTAACCATTGTACTGATTTTATATGGTTAAGCGTTTTCTTCCTTTTCGTCTTCGGGCTTTGATAACTTTTGCTCCTCCTTTTGTTTTCATCCTTTTGAGGAAGCCGTGAACACGTTTTCTTTTCCGATTTTTTGCTTTTGAGAGCATAGTTTATTTAATGGCAGATTATGATGGGCGAATATTTCTTGTTTATTTTTACTGATTTTGTGGCTATAAGTCAATGAAGTTTTTCACTATTTGTTTTCCGTACGGTGTTCCTATTGATTCGGGATGGAATTGTATACCGTGGATAGGGTATGTTTTGTGTTTCAGTGCCATTATGGTCTTATCATCTAAAGTCCATGCGGTTATTTCGAGTTCAGTAGGGAATGTTTCTCTGTCTGCCATGAGTGAATGGTATCGCATTCCTTCTATTGGGTTTGGTATTCCTTTAAAAATGCCATTTTTTGTGTGTTCTATTGTGCTTGTTTTGCCATGTATGATCTGGTTTGCCGAAACAATTTTTCCTCCAAAAGCATGTGCGATACCTTGATGTCCTAAACAGACTCCAAGAAGTGGTATTGTTTTGCCAAAATTGAGAATAGCGTCTTTGCAAATGCCAAAATAATCAGGGTCTAAAGGGGTTCCAGGGCCTGGAGAAATAATAATATGAGAGGGGTGAAATTTTTCAATCTCATCTAAGGTGATTTGGTCGTTTCGGAAGATAATCGGATTGCCTTTGAGTTCTCCGACGTATTGGTAGAGATTATAAGTGAATGAGTCGTAATTATCGATGATAAGCGTTTTCATACAATTTTTACCTTTAAGCGTGGTTATTTTAGCACTGATTGATTTTAAGCGAAAACTTGAATTTTTAAACGAGTTTATAGTAAAGTAAATTTTGAATACATATCTTTTTTTATCTTTACAAGAGTTTTCTATGGAATTAAAAGTGCAGTTTGAATTTTTGTTTTTGGGAAGAAGCGAAGAAGGTTTTGTGAAGAATTATTTTTACGAACTTGACGAGGACGATCAAGTGGAAAATGCTTTCCCTTCTGGTAAGATTTTTCTTACCCTTGAGATGGTTAATAATCTTGCTCTTGGGGAAGAGATTGGGGAACTTATTTTTCATACTCTGAAAACATATTTTTTTCGAAATTTTAACGAAGATCCGTATTTACGGTTTGAGGAAACTCTCAAAGCTGTCAATAAGGAGGTTTCCCGAATTCAAGAAGAGCGGGGATTTAAATTTATGTCGAATCTTAACGTTATTGTTGCGGCCATTGTTAAAGATGAACTTTTTCTTTCTCAAGCCGGTGATAGTGAAGCTTACCTTATTCGTCGTAAGCATGTTAGCGTGGTAAGTGAAGGTTTAAATGAGGGAGGAATCAAAAATGACTTTTTTTTGAATATCGCTAGCGGTACTCTTGAAAGAAATGATTCTATCGTTTTTAGTTCTACGCGACTTCTTCGTTATCTGACGAAATCAGAACTTGGTAACATTTTTAGTGAAAATAATCTTGTAAGCAGTCTTCAAAAATTGAAAGATCTGCTTGCTACCGAGATTCATACTAAAACCGGTATTTTGGGAATTAAGGTCGAAAAAGTGGCTATCTCTCAAGATGTTCAAGAGCCTTCTTTGAGCTTTCCGCGTATCAGTTTGTCAAATTTTAAAGGTGTGAATGCGATTTTTCAACCATTCGAGGGGTTATCTCATTTTTTTATTCGTTTTAAACAAGCTTTTAAGAGTTTTCGTTCTTTTGGCCGTGACCGTATTCTTATTATTTTTGCTTTGGTTTTTATTATTTTGATCGTTGGTGTGTATAATGTTAAGAGGCAAAGTAATGCTAAGACTGAGCTTTTAGAGTTGGAAGCCAAACTCACTGAAGTGCAGACTCTTATAAGTAGCGCTGAGACGAAAGGGACTTTTGATAAAGATACGGCGAAAGTTCTTCTTCAAACTGCTGAAGGTAAGGCTTTGGAAGTTTTAAATTCCAATCAACTTCGGGCGAAGACTACTCAACTTCTCGAACAAATTCAGTCTCAGCGAGATACCCTTGATAATATTATTCATGTTAAAGATCATCGCATAATTGCTGATTTGTCGACGAAAAATCCTAATATTGAAACTTTTGGCATGATTCCGACTCGAGATGCTCTTTTTGTTTATACAACGAATTTGCTCTATCAGGTGGTATTAAATGTTATTCAAGATCCCGTTACGATTGATGAAAATGATCGCATTAAAGATGCCGCCTATTTTGATGATAGAGATACGGTCGTTTTTCTCACTGATTCTGCTCGTGTGATTGAATATAAAGATGGTCATTTTTCTCTTATGGATACTGATGATACCACTTGGCATGCTGGCGATGAAATTCATGCTTATTCAGGAAGATTGTATTTACTTTCGAGCACTGATAATCAAATTTTTCGTTATGATCGGAGACGTGATAGTTATTCGCGTTCTCAGCCTTATATTTCGAATGGAAATGTTCGAGATGTTCTTTCTTTTGCTATTGATGGTAATGTTTATACCCTCAATAAAGATGGCTCTATCATGAAATTTTATAAAGGTGAATCACAGACATTTGAAGTAAGAAAATCTCCTCTTATTTCTTTGAGCGAGCCAACAAAAATTTATACCGAACTTGATCTTAATCAGCTGTATGTTCTTGAGGCGGCGAAGAAACGTGTTCTTATTTATAATAAAGATATTAATTCAGGGAATCTTCTTTATAGCGCTCAGTATGTTTTTGATGATTTAGAACCGATGCGTGATTTTTATGTCGACAAAACGAGCAATAAAATGTATCTACTTTCAACTCAAAAAGTTTACGAGGTTTCTTTGTAAGGAGCTGTTTAGCGTTTTGTGATCGTTTTTCAAAAGAAATTGCTGCGAAGTTTTTTTCGGAAACTCAGTATTTCCGTAAATAGCCATCTTAAAAATCACTGAGTTCCTTAACCGTTACAATGCGGATCTCTAATTTCCCCGAGTTTTTTTGGTGTTTTTTCTTGAGCTTCTTTGTTTATGCATAATTTTTGTTCTATTTGTTCTTTTGAAAGTTTTATGTCTAAATGTATGACTTCAATATGGTGATCTTCCAAAGTATTGATGTGTGGGAGGACACTTGGATATTTTTCGGCGTATACCACACGTTTTATGCCACTTTGAGTTATGATTCCCTCGCAAACTCTGCAAGGATGAATACTCACATAGAGGGTTGCTCCTGAAGCATTTTTTTTTGATGCCGCGAGTAGAGCTATGGCGTACATTTCTGCACAAATGCCGTAACAAATTTCCCTTCTGTGACCATGCGGGACTTTCATTTCATTTCTTATGCAACCAATGATACTACAGTTAAAGGCTGGCAGGGGATCGTTAACGCCTTTTGAGATAATTTTTCCGTTTTTTACGATGATGGCTGCAACACGTTTTCTTAAACAAAATGATCCTGAAGCGAGCTTGAGCGTTTGTTGCAAAAATTTTTCGTCTTCCTGTGTAAATTTCGCCTGCCCCTTTGCCAGAGGAGTGGCGAAATGAGGTTCTGTAGAGACCACATTTTTGATTTTTTTTGTCATATTTTTAAGATCCAAGGATAAGTTTTTTTGATTTCCATTATTAATGTTTCTGGCTTGTAAACCCCTAATTCGCTTATGATGCCGGTGATTTTGTCTGCTTCCAACGACTCAAAAGCGGGATTATGAATTTTAATTTCTTTGGGGGCATCTTCCCAAACTTCGCTTGGATCCCTTTCTTCAATGCTTTCTTCCTGGCCGTAAGTTGTTTCTGGATCGAATTTCCAAGAGTTGGTAGAGCAGAATGTCGGAATATTTCGACTTGCAGCAATATCGAGAAGAAATGAAGTCCCAATTTTGTTTATTATTCGACCTTCACTTGTCAGTGCGTCGCATCCAAACAAGAAAAGATCAGCGTTTTTGAGTGCCAATTTCCCTCCGCTATCGATATAATGTTCGACTGGAATCCCCATTTCATTGAGTCGCTTTGCTGTTAATCTTCCTTGAAAACGTGGTCGAGTTTCGGTATTTTTGACTTTAAATTTTTTTCCATCTTTATGCGCTTTTTCGAGTATTGATACTACCGTTCCCGAATGGCAATGCGTGAAAATGATCATTCCGTTTTCAATTTTTTTTGTTCCGTACTCGGCAATGCGTTTTTTGGCATCTTCAAAATGTCCTAAAATAGAATCAGCCACATTTTTTTGTCGCCAGTTTTTTTGACAATATCGGAGGCAGTTTCGAAGCGCTGGTTCGGTAGGACGTAAAGTGCTTAATTCTAAAATATATTGATTGAGTTTTTTTTCATCTTGTGTTTCTTCCAATTTGAGCGCGAATGCTTTTGTTGCCATTATAGCAACGCTTTCGGCGCCTTGAATTTCAAGGCTTTTTATTTTTTTTATAATTTCTTCGTAGGTCATATTTTATAGGCGTCATTGTGGAGAACGTACTCAACAGCGTATTTTAGACGATCAGGACTGCTCGCATAAATTGTTGCGAGTTTTTCTCCCTTTTTTACGGTATCGTTGAGTTTTTTATGAAGATAAAGTCCCGCTTGATGGGCCATCGGCGCTCCAGCCATACGCGCAATGCGAGAAATCATTTTGTTGTTTATTTCTTTTATTATACCTTTTTTTTTGGCGATAATATTGAAAGTATATGGTGCCAATTGTGGTATTTTTTTTCGGCCTTGAGCATCAATGATACGCTGCATTTGTTTCCAAGCTTTTCCTGATTTTATTATTTCTTCGGCATATTTTTCACCTTCGCCTTTTTTCGTTTTTTTCGTCATTTCGAGAAGCATTCCAGCCATTTTTACGCCTTTTTTTCTTAAATCCAGTGGTTGATCGGATTCGTTTTTTAGCACTTTTATAACGTCAAGGGCTTCCAAAAGAGGGCCAATTCCATTTCCAATTGGTTGAGATCCGTCTGAAAACATTACTTCTACCTTCATGCCCAATAATTTTCCGAGTTTTAAAAATCTTTTTTTTAGGTGTAGTCCTTGTGAAGGCGTGCCGATTTTCACCTGTGGTCCGATAGGAATATCAATGAGGATGTGATTCGCTGAGACGGAGTGTTTTTTTGCCATAATGGAGGCAAGCAGCATGCCTTCGGGGTCTAAGCTTAGAGGATTTCTTACTCGTATCATCGAATCATCTGCTGCGGCGAGATCGACACCTCCTCCCCATGTGATAAAGCCATTTACTTTTTTGACGATTTTTTTCAGTTTTGTTGCGTCATTTATAACATTTGCCAAAACTTCCATGGTATCCGCTGTTCCCGCGGGACTGGTTATCGCTCGTGAAGAAGTTTTTGGCATACTTAGCCCGCATGAAGTTATAATTGGTACGACTATCATCGTGGTTCTATTCCCAGGGACTCCTCCAA
>CAZTVN010000016.1:2339-21630 GCA_964617145.1 uncultured Candidatus Peribacteria bacterium | reverse complement strand
AAAGAATGTAGAAATTGGCGAAAGCAAGATTGTTGGGAAAAAAGTTTACCGAAAAAAGATTAAAAACAACAATCTTTCCAGAAAATAGTTTCAGTTTTTTAGCTCTCTCAGGTCTTTATCTCTATTCCTGTATTTTTGATTTCTTCTATCAATGGCGTATTTTGTTCAAAATCTTCTTTACTAAATCCTATAGGTTCAATAGTGATACCATCGTCCTTAATTCTTTTTCGAAGCATAAAAAAAGATTTTTACTAATATCGAAATATTTTTTTGTAAAGACAGATGTACATTTTTTATAAAATGATAGTTTTATCTCATCATATCTTCCAGCAATGTTAAAAGTGGTGATAATTCTCAAGTCTTGCATTTTTTTCTCAGTTACTTCTGCTTCGGCAAGCAAAGCCAATTTAGCTCAATCATGTATTATCATTTTCATCTGGTAGCGCGTTTTTTGCCTCTGAATCATCGATTATGTTATTTTTCACGAGTAAACTTAAGTGCCTTTCCATCGTTTGCATACCATCTTTTACGCGGGTTTGCAGGATAGATTGTATCTGATGCACTTGGTCTTTTCGGATCATATTGGAAATGGCGTTATTAAAAAACAGTATTTCCATTGCCGCTATTCGGCCTTTCAGATCTTTTCTTTTCACGAGCGTCTGCCATACAATTGCCCTTAAACTTTCCGCAAGTTGTGTGCGGATTTGCGCTTGCTGCCCCTCCGGAAATACATCGATGATGCGGTTTATCGTGCTTTCTGCCCCTTTGGTGTGTACTGAGCCTAAGACCAAATGGCCTGTTTCTGCTGCGGTTAAAGCCAATGCGAAGGTTTCCGGATCGCGCAATTCTCCCACCATGATAAGATTGGTATCTTCTCTTAAACCTGCTCTTAGAGCTTTGTGGAAGCTTTCTGTATGCATTCCGACTTCTCGCTGTTCTATAACTGAGCGTTTGTTTTCGTGAATAAATTCGATGGGGTCTTCGATGGTGAGAATGTGATAGCCTTTTTCCTTGTTTATTTGGTTTATGAGCGCGGCGAGTGTCGTTGATTTTCCTGAACCCGTTGGGCCGGTAAACAGCACAAGTCCATTCTTGAAATGTACGATTTTCTTGAGCTGATCGGGCAGATTAAGCTCGTCGAGGGTTTTTACCTTTTCTGGAATTAACCGAAATGTTGCGCCAATACCTTTTCTTTGCACAAAAACATTGACTCGAAATCTCGCGATATTTTTTGCCTCAAAAGCAAAATCGATATCTGATGTTTTTTCAAACTGCTTCTTTTGTTCTGGAGTAAAAATCTGCACGATATATTCTTCCGCTTTTTCTTTTGTCAAAATAGGATGTTCTTCTATCGCAACAAGCTCTCCGTGGATTCTTAAAATAGGTTTTGCTCCTGTTGTGATGTATAAATCAGACGCTTGATACTGATAGGCTGTTCTGAAAAGTTTTTTAAGTTCTGACATGGCTTCTTTTTAAGGAACGCGTCTTACTTTTTTATCGGACGTTTGGAAAGGAGGCATTCCTTCTTGAGGTTCGGTTATTTCCTCTTCCATGGGTTCCTCAATTATTTCTTGGCCTAAAACGTAGGTTTCAAGGAATTTTGTGTTTATGTTTTCTAAGCTTCTGAAATCTTCATGTTTTGAGGTATTATTTGGGCTCCAAATGAGATTTTTTTCTTTATTGGTGTTTTCGAAGAGTGCTGAGATGATATATTCTTGATTTTCACCAGATGCATTTGAATATACGGCGTAGATATATCCAAAAACGTTTCCATTTTCGTCTTTTTCTCCACTTCGAGGATCGATCGGTATTCCATCGATATAAACTCCTTCAACTAAAGCTGCTTCGATTTTTTTTGCCAAAGGATATTCATTTTTGTCTAAAAAATAATCTTCTAGCGCTTTTTCAAGCTTTTTGAGATCTAAAGTCCTTTGTTCATTATTTTGTGCTTCAATCGTTTTTTCCACTATGACTTCTTCTTTTTTTTCTTTCACTGTAGCTTCCTTTTTTTCTGGATTGATATAATTTTGATAGAGAAAAAATCCTCCGTACACAAGCCCTCCCGTTATGCCGATACTTACGAGAATAATGATTATTTTTTTCATGAGATAAAAGATGATTGGAATAACGTGTTTTTTTTCTGATGCGTCTTCTTCGTGTAAAGTTTCTGGATTTTCCCAAGGTTTTGGAATTTCTGTTGGTGTGTGGGTTTTTTCTTGGATCGGCGTTTCTGGCATTTTGGGAATTTCAGATGTTTTGGGTGTATCGTTGGTTAAAAATGTCGATAGAGCGTCTTGTGGTGGTTTTGAAACTTCTGGAAATGTTCCGATTGTATCAAGAGTATCAGTTTTTTCTTTTTTTTGCTCGTCAATCATTCTTTGGCTTTTTTCAATGAGTTCTTGTGCTTCTGTGTTTTGTGGGTCGATAGCGAGAATTTCTTTTGTTCCAAGCAAAACCTTTTCATAGTCCTTATTTTCGAACCACGTTTCGAGTTTTTTTATTGCCTCAGAAATGGTTATTTTGTCGTTTGTCATATATTTTTTTCTGAACGAGGAAGAACGTTTTCAATGGCCCCCCAATCTGAGTCTTCATGTTCTGGAACAATCAGAATAACTTCATCACCGACTTCTGCTCGGAAGTATGTTACCGATGCAAGAAGCACTTTGTATGCTTTCCCTTCAGCAAGCACAACATGTTGTTCATCTTCGAGAACGAGCGGGCCTCGTATTCTTTTTCGTTCAGTAGGGCCTATTTGTTTGTATAGAAAAGCTCCGTCTCCGCTCACGGTAAGTTTGAGTACATCTCCCGGGATAAGTTTTGATTTACTGGAGTAATTGGCTGGCACTGGATATATTTTTTTGTCCGATCCTATCATGTTTTGACCATCAAAAATTCCTTCGATAATTTTACCTTCTTCGTTTTCTGATTTTACAGAAAGAGCTCCAGCCATCTTTTTAAATTGGTCTTTTATTTCCGTATTAGGCGTTAATTCGTTTAAAAGTTGTTTTGCTGAACGAATGTTTGAAAGAGCGCTTTCAAGCATCTCTTTAAGGAGGGCCAGTTTTGAAGCCTGTGACATGTTTTTCTTTTTGTTTATTTGTTTATATTATACCAAAAATTGAAATTTGAGTCAATTTAAGGGGGTTGTATGTCTCCATGTTTTTTCAGTAACTCCTTAACGGCGTTTTTTATAGATAATTTTTTCGCTTTCTATTCCGGCAATTCGAAGATCTATGTATTCTAAAGATTCGGTATAAATATTGAGTGACGAGAGAGATTTTTTAAGTTTTAGGAGCTGTTTTGTAAGGTCGCGCTCTGAGTCTATCCATACGGTAAAGTTTTTTTCGGTTAAAAGATGTATTTCCCGTTCTATCGGTTTATATTCGATGGAGATTATTTTCATATTGAACAGCGTGGTGAAAGCTTTATATGCTTCGAGACATAATTCAAGTTTTTCTTTTGTTATGGCTTTGTTTTTTATTTGTAATGGTTTTTGCGATTGGATGAGAATAGTTGGAAGATTTTCGTCCTTTTTTTCTTCGGCCACAATCAATCCGTTTGTATTTATTAAGAATTTTTTTTCTTGTTTTTGAAACGTGTTTATGAGATTTGCTCCAATCGGATAGGTTTTAAGCTCAACTTTTAACTTTGATGGAAATTTTTTTTTGAGTTTGATTTCTTCAAGTTCAGGATGTTTGTTTAATATTTGTTCTTTTATGCCATTTGTATCGATAAGGATAAGATTTTTTTTGTATGTCTTGCGAAGTATTTTTTCTATTGAAATAGGATCAATAGTCGAGTTTTTGTTCGTGATTGTTACTGATTTGATGAGAAATGTTTTTGAAAAGAAAAGAAAATATGTTAAGGCGCTTACGATGATGAAAAACATCATAAATCCGAAAGTTTTTTTATGTTTTTTTTCGCGTTTTTGGTTTGCGAATAGTTTTCCCTGCGTTTTGGCAATCCTTGTTCTTTTTGCATAAGGATGGCGATAATGAGGGATTCTACTCATACAATATCTGCAATAAGATGATAGGCGTCTTTTTGAGTTTCACGACGGAAACATTTTTCTTTAAAAAAATTTAACCAATCTCTTTCAGTAAAATCCAAAAGAATCGGTTTTGTCATGCTCGTAAAATAAGAAGTTTTTTCTGGAATTTCTCCTTTTGTGACGTTTTGAATCAAAAGTTCTGAAAGTTTTAGTGTTTCAGGATAAAGATGATTTTGATCCAAGAGTTTTTCATGTAAAAAAGGTTGAGAAAGCACATCAAAAGTAAATTTTTCGCATCCAAGAACTTCCATGCTTTTTTTATCTTCAGAGCATCCATGTACTCGGCAATCATGCGGACGAATGTCGTATATGGAACAATTCATGCTTTCACTCAGCATCGGGCATGCAATTTTTATTTTGTTTATAGCTTTAGCAAGCTGGTTTCTTCCTTCGTAAAACGTTTTTTTTTCAACATTGAATATGGAAAATGTGCTCCAATCGGTTTGTCTTAATTTTTTTTCAACATTCTCGGCATTTTTTTTGAGTTTTCGACGCGTGGTGCGATCGAGTTTTTTATATTGCATACTTATTGAATATCCTTCAATGAAGGATATGGGAAAGAGTTGGATGCAGCAGAGAGGGCAACTTTTTTGGCATGGAAGTTTTGCATTGGCATAAACCTCATGAGTCGCTTTATCGAGACTTTCAAGGATTTTTGTATACGCGGCTATGATCTGTTCTAAAGTATACATTTCGAGAATTTGACGGCATTTTGGTTAATGTGCCAATGTTAAAAGAAGCGGTAAAGCCACGAGAAGGACGATAATTTCGGGAAGATATTCTGATTTTTTTAGTGCCCAGTCTGATATTTTGATAAGTATGTCACTGAAAATTTTATAGATAAGGATAATAAAAATAATCGCAAGAAGAGAGCTTATAATAATATTATAAACGAGTGCGAGTCCTATAATTGATCCTGATATTTTGGCAAAAATGATGATGTCGATAAAGCTTCCTATATTTGCTCCTAAAGCATAGGGAATAATCATTTGAGCTGCGATTCTTTTGCCGCTTAAAAGTTCTTTGGCTTTATTTCTCAGTGATTCATGCGTATAGATGGGAATGAGAAGGCTCATGCTCACGGTCAGTGAAAATGTGAGAGCGGTAAATATTACTCCCAAAATGAAAGCAAAAATGGGACTATGGAGCAGTTGGATGATTCGATGTTTCATGGGGCTTTTTTCGATATCCATTTCGCTAAAATCGATGACGTAAAAAACTCTGTCTAGAACCTCAATCACGAGAACGAGTATGATGAAACCAAGAAGAAATGTTATGATTGCTCCAAAGTGTTCTAAAGAGAATTTTGCCACGGTTCCTGTTAATGATTCTGAAATAAATGTTGTGATCGGACCAGGACCTTCTGAATGAATGCTTTTTGCTATGAATTCATCGAATGCAAAAAATTTTATCACTTTTCCCAGTAATGCCGCGATACTTGAGATTGATAGCACTGAAAGGAATGTTAAAAGACCGACATTGATACTTCGACGATAACTTTGTCCTTTGAGAAAAAAAATGATACCCAAAATAAGTATGATAGCTGAGGCTCCAATTCGTGATCCAAGAATCAGGAAAAATCCGTCCATGTAGCTTATAACATCGTGTCCTGCGAGACTTACGCTTAAGGTCGCAATAGACGTTGCATTCAATGTAAGAAAGGACATAAACCATCCAATGCCGAGGCTTGAGAGGGGATTTCCAATATAACTTGCGATACTTTCTTTCAATTCTTCTGATAATGATGTAATGCTTATTTTAATAAATTCGAGCGCTAACATGAAAGCTATCAAAAAGAGGAATATGGCTATAATCCTCATGGTTGTTTTCATAAAAATAACTCCAAATTGAGCTCTTTTCGAATCATTTTTTTTAAAGAGCATTCGTAAGGAAAACATGTGTTTTTTTATGTTATGGACACTTAAATATGTGTTTTACTTTTCTTTTTCTTGCATTCTCTGCGTACGTCTTATACGAGCTTTTTCTTTATTTTTTCTCTTTCGTAATTTACTTTTTGGCCGTGTCCTATTAACAGCACGCATTCCATGTTTTTTTGAAGAAGCAGCATTGGTCATAAAGAAAATAGAAGTAATATTTACTCCTTAAATGTATGGAATTTACTCTAAAAAGTCAAACATGAGTATGGGGCTATAACGTATTGGGCTTAAAAATATATTAATGTGTGAGGGTTGTGATACAATGCAACATGTATATTTTTTTACGATGAAGGAAAAGGACCAAAATTCGAGTTTGTTGAATGCCATGAGTCCGTTTCGATCTGTCCCTGAAGATGCCATAAAAAGTTTCGGTTATGGCTTTATTAAAAGATTTTTGATGATACTTTTTGTCATTTTTTGTTTTATTCTTTCTTTGCAAGTTATTAAGACGAGCATAGGAGCTGAAACAAAAGAATTTTTTAAAAGTTATACTGATGTTTATCTCAATAATCCGTTTAAAGCTTTTTCTTTTGGTTGGCTTGGAACGGTTTTTGTTTTAAGTGGATCTCCTATAGCCTCGATTGGAGTCAGTTTGTTTTCTGTTTCTGCGATAAATTCTATTTTACTTAATGCCCTTATTCTCGGAAGCCGCTCTGGTCCTGACATGGTGCTTTTTATTGTTGGTCTTGTTACTTTTATCAAGAAAAGAAGTATTCGACATACTTTAGGACTAGGTCTCGTTGAGTTTTTAACAACTTTTACCACGGTTTTGGGAATGGCGATTTTAAGTCCTTTTGTTATCAATAGTCCTTTGAATCTTCGATTTGCGTCTCTTTTTCAAAAATCCACAACTTATGCTGATTTTATCAGCACTTACTTCCAACCATTCAGTGAAACGATTGTTTCTTATTTTCCTTCTTTGGTCGCACTTTTTGTCGGTATAGGCCTTCTCGTTGTCGCTATTTTTCTTTTCGATAAATTTTTCACACTTGTTCATTTTGATGAACAGAGAGATTCTACTGTTCATGAAACTCTCAAAGAACATGTCAGTCAACTTTTCCATCATCCTTTTTTGGCTTTTAAGAATGGTTTTTTAAAAATTTTTACCGCTCCTTCACGTTTTCATTTTCGATGGAAACTGCAAGATGTCTTACAACACCCTCTTTTCGCTTTTTTTATGGGAGCGGTTATTACGGCCATCACGATGTCGACTGCGATCAGTGTTGGCATTTTAGTGCCTTTTTATGCTTATCGAGTCATCAACATCCGATCGGTCGTTCCTTATGTTTTGGCTGCTAACATTACGACCTTTATTGATACCCTTTTTGTTGCGATTTTAACGGGGAATTTAGAGGCGGTTCAAGTTGTAACTTCTCTTATTCTCTCGAGTCTCTTTTTTGTCATCCTTGCTGGTATTTTTTTCAAATATTATCTTTATTTCATTGATCGTGTTTCGCATCTTATTTTACGCAAACCGATTTTTATTTTCTTTTTTCTTATACTCACGATAGGGATTCCTCTTGGTATTATTTTGTGGTAAGTGTCTACCAGTTTTCGCTCGAAATTTGTAATTTTCGTTCAGTAACATAGTTTTTCAGACCCCCTTTAAAATAAACGCGGAATAAAGAGCAATTTTCTTAAACGCTGGAAAAGCGAATCGGTCTGATTTTTTTCTGATACGCTTTCGTTCGGTAGAATAATTTTGTTTTTTTCCCCGATAACATCGTCAAAATAGGCTGTAAGATGCACGAGTATTTTTGATACTTCCGCGAGTGAAATTTCTTTTTCTGGTTTAAATGTTTTATCAGGATATCCTATTATCGATTTTGTATTGAATGCAAATTTTACATAATCCGAATACCATGCATCGTCAGGCACATCAAAAAATGGATTGGCGAATTTATTGTAATCTTCTGGACGGAAATTTAAGTGAAAGTATTCCGATACTGCGATCGTAATGATCTTAAGCGCTTCTGCTCGATTTACTGTTTTCTCTGGCTTAAAAGTTTTATCTTTGTATCCTTCGATAGCTTTTATTTTTTGAAGAGCATTCACATGTTTGCTGCATTCATTTTCTTTTTTTAAATCTGAGAATGAGATGCTTGTATTATCGCTTTCGAAATAGAAAAATTCGGCAATAGTTTTACTTAATTCACAACGACTCACAGAAGCGTGTATTGAACCCTCAATTTCTTTTTTGTTTTCAATAAAACCGGTATCTTCTAAAAATTCGATATATGGCGTTGCCCAGTCTTTTGTTATACTTTCAGTTGTTTTTTGTGTTGTCGATTCTGTGTCAAGAGTTTCTGTTTTTTTTGATGTGTCTGTTTTTCTTTCGACCAGTTTTACTATTTGGCTGCTTAAAGTTTCATTCGAAGTGTTATTTTTTTTGATTGTTTCTAAAATGAGCGTTTTTAATGCCTCTCCATTTTGTTTTATTTCTCCTTTTTCTATTTTTTCTTTTATACCTTTTTTAAGTTCGTCTCGTTGTTTCTCTTGCTGTTTTTCGATTTCATCTACAAATTGAAAGAAATTTTTGTCCGCTTGAGGTGTGGTTTTTTGTTCTTTTTCAGATTTTTCGTTTTTTGAAGATATTTTTTCCGTTTCTGTTTCTTTCGTTTCCGTTTTAGAACTTTTTTGTTTTTCTTGGCTCGTTGTTTCATTTTTTGTATTTCCCCCAATAACCCCTGAACTTCCCGAAGAACTCCCTGAACTTTCTCCTGTATTTTCTGGAGTTTCATTTTGTTCAGTTTCTTCTACGGTTTCTTCTTCACCTCCAACGGTATCAAATGTGTGGTATGCGTCGGTTGCGGTTGAATTTCCGACACTAATAATTTCGTAATAATACGTTATCCCTGGCGTGAGATTCGTAATCTGAATGGAATGTGAAGTTACCAGCTCTGTGTTTTGAATATCCAATCCATATGCTGTTGAGAGTCCATAATTTACTTTTGATGTCGCAGGATGGTTCGTCGTCCAAGTAATAGTTGTACTCGTTTCGGATATATTTGTTGCCGTTACATTGGAAATGATAGTCGATGCGAGTGTTGTGAATGATCCTTCCGTACTTACGTCGGTTTGACTATAGCCGTCTATTGATGTTGTTTTGTAATAATACGTTATGCCTGCTTGGAGATTATTGAGCGTTATAGAGTGAGATTTTGTTGAGGTACTGCTTGATCCTACTAATGTATATATTCCCGAGACGGTCCCGTAATCGACTCGTGAATTTGAGCTATTTAAGCTATTCCAAATGATATCGGTCGAATTTGCCGCGATATTTGATGATGCGACACTTGATATCGTCGGTGCAGCGTTGTCGTATTTGATGGTATACGTATAAAATGTTGCCGAAGGATTGTCATTGACATCATGAGAAACGATATGCGCATACCATGTTCCATTGGCATTTATTGTTCCATCTGGAACCGTAAATGTCCCATCGGTATCCGATGCCCCTGCTTCTACTTGTAGGAGAGTAGGGGATGCGGTCTGATTGACAAGATAATGATAATGATTTGGAGTCGGAGTTCCAACGCTTACGGTGAAGTCTGGAGTGGTATCTTTAAAATAATCCGTTTCAGATGTATGAGATGATGAACTCAATGTTGGGGTCGCTGGAGGTGTGACTGTTGTAAATGTGACGGCATCTGACCAATCGCTATCCGCGCTTGCTGCATCGCTTTGGAGCATACGGGCGTAGTAGGTAATGCCCGGGAGAAGTTTTGTTCTTCCATTGAGAGAGTTTGAAAACGCTCCGTTGGTATTGTTTACTGTGATTGAGGTTTTGTTTGTCGTATCGCTAAGTTTTTGCCAGACAAGATTTGAGTTTCCGAGAGATGAACTATTATAAACTTCCCATGATGATGAGATATGTTGCGTGTCATCTACGTCGGAAAATGCGGAGGATTGCAATGTGAGAGTAGTGCTTGTTTCCGTTGCTCCACTTGAAGGAGTTGTGATGGAAGGTTTCGTTGGCGCCACATTGGTTCCGGTGGTAAAGGAAATGGCGTTTGACCAATTGCTGTCTTGATTTTCGCTATCCGTATATCTGACGCGAACATAATAGGTCGTTTCTGGGTCTAAAAGTTCTTTTCCACTTAGAGCATTTTGGAAAGTGAGGTTGCTTGAAGTGATGGCCACGGAAGTTTTGTTACTGGTGGAATCGTAAAGCGAGGCCGCTAAAGTGGTGAGAGTCGTATCTCCGTAAACTTCCCAATCCGATGATTGGTGAGTGTCATCGGGATCGGCATCTGAAAAGCTTGATCCCGAAACGAGTTGGTTTCGAGCTTGATTTGTGGCTCCGTTTGAAGGACTTGAAATGCTTGGCTGGCTTGGTGTTGCATTTGTTTCGGTAGTAAATGAAATAGCTGATGAAGTGCTTGAGGTTCCATTTTCGCTGTCCGTATAGCTTACTCTTGTGTAGTAGGTGGTAGATGGCAGGAGCTCTGTTTTTCCGGAGAGTGCTCCTTGGAATGTCAAGTTCGTGGAATTGACGGTAATTGAAGTTTTGTTTGAAGTGTCGTTTGATTTTGTTGCCACGATGTTGGTAAATCCGCTATCGGTTGCAATTTCCCATGTGCTCGAAGTATGGGTGTCGCTATCGCTGTCTGAAAAAGCAGAGCTTGTGAGTCCCACCGTTCGGCTTTGATTGGTAGCTCCATTACTTGGTGATGAAATACTCGGTGTATCCGGCGCATTATTGGCAATGGTGGTAAATGAAACTGCCGTAGAAGTGCTGGAACTTCCGTTTTCACTATCTTTGTAGCTGACTCGAATATAGTAGGTTGTCGCTGGTTGCAATGTTGTTTTTCCGGATAATGCCCCCTGAAAAGTGAAATTCGTTGAATTGACCGTGATGGATGTTTTGTTTGAAGTGTCGTTTGATTTGCTTGCCACGATGTTGGTAAATCCGCTATCGGTTGCAATTTCCCATGTGCTCGAAGTATGGGTGTCGCTATCGCTGTCTGAAAAAGCAGAGCTTGTGAGTCCCACCGTTCGGCTTTGATTGGTAGCTCCATTACTTGGTGATGAAATACTCGGTGTATCCGGCGCATTATTGGCAATGGTGGTAAATGAAACTGCCGTAGAAGTGCTGGAACTTCCGTTTTCACTATCTTTGTAGCTGACTCGAATATAGTAGGTTGTCGCTGGTTGCAATGTTGTTTTTCCGGATAATGCCCCCTGAAAAGTGAAATTCGTTGAATTGACCGTGATGGATGTTTTGTTTGAAGTGTCGTTTGATTTGCTTGCCACGATGTTGGTAAATCCGCTATCGGTTGCAATTTCCCATGTGCTCGAAGTATGGGTGTCGCTATCGCTGTCTGAAAAAGCAGAGCTTGTGAGTCCCACCGTTCGGCTTTGATTGGTAGCTCCATTACTTGGCGATGAAATACTCGGGGTATTTGGTACGGTATTGGTTGTGGTCGTGAAACTTATCACTGTTGACCACGATGAGGTGCCTGCCGCATTCGTATGTTGAGTTTTTGCATAATACGTTGTTGATGGGCTTAAGATCGTTTTACTTACGAGATTATTTTGAAAAGTGAAATTCGTTGAGTTTACTCCAATGGAAGTGAGGTTTGTGGTATCCGTTGATATGGTGGCATCAATGGTTGCAAAATTACTCGTTGTTGATATTTGCCAATTTGAGGACGTATGAGAGAGATCTCCTGAAAAAGCAGAACTGGTGAGAGTTGGGCTTCTTGAAACTCCCGTTGCACTGTCAGAGGGTGATGTGATCGACGGAGTACTGGGTGCTCCATATTGATATGTGTATGTTGTTCCATTTGATCCGGCAACTCCATCGCTTGCTCCTGTGCCATCTCCACCGATACCAGCGGTCACGGTCGCGGATCCAGAATATGTTAATGTTACGTAATAATAAGCAATGCGTCCGCCTCCACCGCCTCCACCGGCTGGATAACTGCCGCTGTTTCCACCACGACCGCCTGTTGCCGTCAGGGACCCGTTTCCTGCAAACGTTCCTGGAACGGTAAGATAAATACTTCCTCCTGATCCACCACCACCAGTACGACCCGAGTCAGCGCCATTGGTTCCATCAGCGGTGATCGTACCATTCACTGTTGCAGTCGAACTTAATGTCAGTCGAATAATACCACCGCCATTGCCTCCTATCGCGCCACTCGTAGCACTGCCGCCTCCACCGCCGGAACCGGCCGTCACCGGAGCAGTGTTGGATCCATGCGCGATTCCTCCAGTCGCACCACTGCCAGAACCGTTTCCACCGGCGCCACCATGACCACCACCACCGCCGCTTACATTGGCGCCATAAACACCGCCACCAGTTCCGTTTCCATTTGCAAATGCCGCGCCACCAGTATTTCCATAACCGTCAGCATACAGTTGAGCATTGGTATTGATCGTCAACGTCGGCCCAGTCAATGTCACTTGTTCCACCACAAAACAAGTATCAAACGAAGCATCTTGAGATGTTGTTGCGGTAAAACTTCGACATGATCCATCAGTGGAAGTCGGAGAAGTAATCGTAAGAATGCCCGTATAATTTATAGAAAGGTTAAAAATAGTATTGCCTGAAGCAATTTTACTTTCAACATAGGCGTCTGCGGCAATAGTAATATCATCAAATTGCGTCGTGGAATTTGCATTATCAAAAACAGCATCGTTATCATTGGTGGTCGCATCGCTGTCTCCAAATTTTGGAGTTCCGGTAAATGTTGTTTGAGTTCCGGAAAGCGTTACCGTGTCGCCTTCTTGAAAAAAATCAGGACCATTGTAAATATCAATATCTCTATTATCAACATCTAAAAAGAATAATGTTCCGACTTGACCCACTTTTCCATCACTGGTTGTCGGACCGTCTCCGCCAACTCCTCCCAGAACGGAACTCGCGGCTTTCAGTGTCGCGATAGATGCGCCTGGGGTATTAAAATATGTCGCAATGCGTCCGCCGCCGCCACCACCGCCAGCTTGATAGGCTCCGGTATTATTTCCACCGCGGCCTCCAGTTGCTGTGAGTGATCCAGTTCCATCAAGTCCTGTAGCTGTAATATATATGCTTCCTCCAGCGCCGCCACCACCAGTGCTCCCCGCATCTCCACCATTTCCACCATTGGCCGCCACGGTTCCGTTCACCGTCACGGTTCCGCCGGAATCAATACGAACAACGCCACCGCCCGCGCCGCCAGTCGCACCGCCGCTCGCACCGCCACCACCACCACCGGAACCAGCAGTGACAGGCGCTAAAGTAGAACCATATTTGATGCCTGCGTTTGAGGCGCCGTATCCATTTCCACCAGCACCTCCATGGCCAGCTCCACCGCCCCCAACGCTGTTACTTCCCGTGGTTCCTTTTCCTGTTCCCGTGCCATCCGTAAATACCGCGCCGCCGGTGAAACCTTTGGAGTTGCTATGAATAGTTCCACCACTATCTACCGTAATATTTCCAGAGACAGACAGTGTTGGATAGCTTGTGTATGTTCCACCTGTTTCTTGGAAAACAATAAATCCGCCATTTTGCACGGTCAGATTTCCGTTAATCGTCCATGTTATGCCTCCCGTAAGTGTCAGAGTCGCTCCGTTTGCAATAATGACGTTATCATTCGTCGTGGTATTCGAGGTGTATGACGTACTGGAACTGATCGTTGTATCGGCTTTAAGAAAATTCGTTTCCGGGTTGAAAATAATAAATCCTATTTGTCCGAGAAGGAGTAAGGCTATTCCAAAATATAAGCTGATTTTATTTTTGAGCACTCGTTTATTTATTTTTTGTTTTTCTTTTGAGAGAGATTTTTTCATGTTTATTTTTCATTAATTTATTTTGTTTTTTTACTCGTGTTTGGATGAGAGTGATCATGCAGGTTATGTTTTCGAGATTTTTTCATGTATTTTATTCCCATATAAGTTGTAAAGATAATTACCACGATCAGCTCAAGTAATCCAATAAAATTGTTATTTTTTGATAGTTTTGCTTCCGTGATATTGAAATTTACTTTTATTTCTGGACTTCTGACATTGTCAGTTGGTCTTATGGAATAAAGCCATGCTGTGTGATTGCCTGTTTCGAGATCTCGCGGAGAGGTAACGATAAAAGAACCGTCAAGCGCATCAGCAATGAATGCCGATGCAAAAACCGCGCTTTGCCAGTTCGTGATAACAACACTTCTTAAATCCGCATATCCTCGTATCGATGGTTTTCTTCGTGTTGTTACGAGCATGGTGTTTTTATCTATTATCGATCCTTCGAGACTTAGAATTTCTGGAGGAGAAATTTTTATATCCGTTCGAATAGAAAAATCTTTTACAGTATTTTCTCCTATACGAATTTTATATTTTCCGTCTAAAAGTTCTGGAAGTTCGTTCAAAAATTTTCCATCTGGGCCAACTTTTATTTCGTAAGGGAACTCTTTGCTTTCTTCATTTATAAGAATGAGGGTAATTATGCTATTTGGCTTACCAAATCCCTGAAGCAGGGGAGTAGAATCCGTGAAAATGTCACTGCCTAAGAGGTTGGTGATTTGCGGAACGATTTCTGTTTCGTCGGTGAAAGCTATTTTGCTTTGCGCATCGAGTGGATCGGTATTGAATATGAGAAATTCGTCTGCATCAAGAATGGCATCATTATCAGTGTCGCTCTTTTTTTCATCACTTCCAATGATATTTTCGATAGCATCACTTAAACCGTCTTGATCGGTATCGAGAGTGCCGTTTGATATTTTTTGATCGACATTTGTTGTATTTGTTTCGTTTGTTGTTTCATGTTGAGCGTTTTCTGTCTTAATGCTTTCTACAATTTTTTCGAGAGAGGCGCTTCCTCCTCCAAGCGCTACAATGGTATTTTCAATCAGTGTGTCGTATGAAGGCGAGTCTGTTGTTATTGGGGGTAAAGTTCCTCCTCCTACGATTTCTTCTATCACTTGATCGTTTTCGTCTGTTATTGTTTCTGTTATTTCGGTTGATGGTTGTTCGATCGCTTCTGTTTGTTCAGTTTCCGTTGACGGTTGTTCGTTCGTTTCTGCTTGTTTTGTTTGGGTTTCTGGTGTTTCTGTGGTTTCGGGTTTTTCTTCATTCGTCTCGTCATTGTTATTCTCATTATTGTCATTGGTTTCGATTGAATTGTCGTTAAGTTCGTCGCTATCGTTGTTGTCAGTGGTATTCGTATCATCAGGAGTATTCGTGTCCTCGATGTTATCATCAGGGGTGTTATTCTCGTTTATTTCGGGGGGAGTTTCTTCCTTTTCTTCTATTTCACAACTTTTTGAACAACCGTCGCCATCGATAGTATTTCCATCATCGCACTCTTCGTTTTCTTCTAATTCAATTCCATTCCCACAGACTGCTACATAAGGTTTCGCTATTTCCGTCCATGGACAGGATAAAACCTCGCCTTTTATCACTTTTGCAAAGTCTTTAAAAGAGTCTTTTTCTGCAACAAAAAGAGTGTTTTTTTGTATTCCCCAAGAGATTCCTGGGATTTTTGTTGTCATTACATCTAAGGCTCTTTTAAGAGTTGTTTCGTTTACTTTTAGGCTTAGGCGTTTATTTTGAATTTTTTCGTCGATTTTGATAGTGACGTTGTATTGTTTTGTTAATTTTTCTCCAATATTTTTAAGTGTATCGTAAATAAAGGTCATTTTTTTTATTTTTGTAATTTGAGTTGTTCGTAAGATATTGAGAGCATCTTTAATATCTAATGAATCAACATTTTCACAATTTACTTTTTCCGATTCACTTGGGATTGCTTCTGTTGACGGCTCACCTGGGTCCGTTTCTTCGACTTCTGTAGTCTCTGTCCCTACCTCTGTCTCCGTTTCTGTTTCATCAGATGTATCTATATTTTCAAGAGTTTCTCCGTCGAGATTCGTTTGGAAAAATTCAATACTGCTTGCGATGAGTTTTTCCATTTCTTCGATTTCCATTTTTTCATTCGGATTCAATCCATCGTCAAATCCTTCAGGGATGAGATTGTTTTTTTCGGCAAAAATGAAATATTTTGCAAACCATGCATTTTTGTCGATTTCTGTACTTGTTTTCTTTGATTCATTTTTCAGAAGAGTTTCATCGGTGAGTGCTACTTTTTGGCCGAGATTTTTTTTGCTTAAATATTCGAGATCTCCTTCTTCGAGATTAAAAAAGTAGCTTATGACTTCGAAAATTATTTTGTATCCTTCGGCACGTGTTATATCCTGCTCTTTTCGGAAACTTCCGTCTGGATAACCTTTTATTATGCCTGCTTCTTTGAGGGCAGTAACTGCTGGCGCACAAGGATGATTAACAGGGACATCTTTAAATGGTTTTTCTTCGGGTTTTTCTAATTCGTTTACGAAGAATGCTTTTGCCAATATTCCAGCCATTTCACATCGCGTCACAAATTCGTCGTTTTTTTTGTTTTTGATTTCTCCAGTGTCTATGCCCACGGTTTCTAATATTTCCGATGGTTCTTTTACTTTTTCAAGTTCTTCTCGTTTTTTAACGTAAGTTTTTAATTCTTTTTTTGAAAGTTGATCGACAATGATTTGCCGTTTTTCCGTATCCTCACTCTTTTCATTTTCTTTTTCAGTTTTATTGAGTATTTTCTTTTCGATATTTTCTTTTATTTTTTCCTGAAGAATTTTTATCTTTTCAATAATAGGTAATTTTTTATTTTCTTGTTGAGTTTGGATCGTTTGTGTTTGAGAGCTCGATGTCCCTCCCCCTGCTATTGGGTTTGATTCTGTGATTTGAGGAGCGAGGTAGTTTATGGTATAGCTGTCAAAATTTATTGAAGGATTGTGGTCGCTGTCATGTGAAACGATGTGTACATACCACGTGCCACTTGCATTGATCGTGTTGTTTGCTACATCGAATGTTCCATCTTCATCTGAAATTCCTGCTTCAACTTGCAAGAGAGTAGGAGAGGCATTCTGATTTATAAGGTAATGATAATGATTCGGCGTAGGTGAGCCAGATGTCACTCTAAAGCTCGGAGTTGAATTACTATAGGTTTCTGTTTCGGACGGGTGAGTTTGTGATGTCAATGTCGGATTTGCTGGAGCATCTATGGTTTGGAAATTTATTGTGTTTGAGGCTTCACTGTCAGCACTTGAAGCGTCTGAGTGAATAACTCGTATGTAATAGGCGATTCCGGGGAGGAGCTTTGTTCTTCCAGAAAGTGTGTTTTGGAATGTTCCCGTAGAGCTGTTTACGGTTATGTTGGTGAGATTTGTCGGATCATCTGTTGCTGCCCATACGAGGTTGTTTGATGCGATATTTTGATTATCATAGATTTGCCATGAAGAAGCTGAATGAATGGTGTCATCTGGATCCGAGAAGCTTGATGACGTGATTTGTGGATTTATTGAAATATTTGTTGAGCCATTTGATGGGGATGTAATCGATGGTTTATTTGGAGACACATTTGTTCCTGTCGTGAATGAAACCGTATCGGAATAGTTTGAACTGCCTCCTTCATCGTCCCGATAACGTACTCTGGCATAGTAGGTCGTGTTTGCCGCAAGAGAAGTTTGGCCGGCGAGTGAGTTTTGGAAAAAGAAATTGCTGCTATTTACGCTCATGGATGTAAGATTGAGATCGTCCTCCATTGAACTTGCAACAATCGAATTGAATTGACTATCTGTCGCAATTTGCCAATCACTCATCGCGTGGCTGTCATTGTCATTATCTGAAAAAGCGTTTGCTTCCAAGGTGAGCGTTCTGCTTGTTGGGTCACTTGGATCGGTAAGTATTGGTGTCGCAGGGACGGTATTGAGCTTTGTTTTGAAATTGTGTGTTCCCGAAGAATACTCGGAATTCCCCGCGCTATTTTTATAACGAACTCGAATATAATATGTTGTGAAGGGTTTGAGCTCAGTTCTTCCTGAAAGACTGTTTTGGAAGGTGAAATTCGTTGAATTTATCGTGATTTGGGTCTTGTTTCCTGTATCGTTGTATTTATAGGCAACGAGATTTGTTCCTGTAAAATCGTCTGATGCCGTTGATATTTCCCAGTCGCTTGAAGTGTGAGTCAAATCACCTGAATATGTGGAGGATGTAATGGTTTGTGTTCTTTCAGTAGATGTTGCGCCACTGACCGGAGTTTGAATGGATGGTTGATCGGGCACTTGGTATTGATACGCATAAGTTGTTCCGTCTGAGCCGGCATTTCCGGGGCCTCCTACTGCTCCATTGCCTGCGGCTCCTAAAGTAACCGCTAGCGTTCCGTTTTGAGTAATATTTACGTATCGATACGCGATTCTTCCGCCACCGCCACCACCTCCACCACTACTTAATCCGAACATACAAGATCCGCCGTTGCCTCCAGTTGCTGATAGTACTGCCGATGAGTTCAGTGTGAGAGTGCCTTCGGTGGTAATAAAAATACTTCCTCCCGATCCGCCACCTCCACAGTGCCTAACGGTGGAACCGCCAAAAGACGGTGCATCTTCGCCATCAGCTGAGAGTGTTCCGCTTATGGTTGTATTTCCTTTAATATTGAGCCGAATGATACCTCCTGCGTCTCCTCCTCGTGCTCCTGATCCTGTTCCTCCACCACCGCCTGATCCGGCTGTTGTTGGTGATACCGTGGTTCCACTTGTACTTCCTCCTAGCGAATTTGTGCTTTTCCCATTACCTCCTGATCCTCCATGTCCTCCACCACCTCCATTTCCGCCTGTTTCGTTTTCGCCAGGACTTAAGCCGTTTCCATCTTGTCCCGCATCTCCTCCGCTAAAGCCTTTTTCTGAAGCATTTATGTTTCCTGCAATAGTCGCTGTTCCATTTTGTACATCGATGTATACCGTTCCTACTAAACTTGAGGTTCCATCGGCATGCTGAATCGTTGCTCCGCTATTTATTGTAAGATTCCCTTCATCGATAACGAGAGGGGTGCTACTGAGAATTCCATCGAATTGAAAGTTTAGGACTGGACTTAGCGATCCTCCGAGGGTTAAAGAATTTATCGTTGTTGCTGCGGCGATATTTACCGTAACATTGGCATCAATAGTGACGTCGCTGCTTCCATCTGGCACGTTTCCTAAACTCCAGTTTGCTCCGTCACTCCAACTTGATCCGTCTCCGCTTCCTGTCCAGCTCACTGGTACCGCTTGCACGATAGGTTGATAGCTCCATGGAGAATAGAACGCGAGAATAGAGGCCGCGATTATGGTTGAAATAATTGAACCAGCGCACTTTTTTCGGTGTTCGTCCCAAAGGAAAAGCAGTTTTCGAGTCAGGATTTGTCGCACTTTTTTGTTTTGATTTTTTTTATTCTTTTTATTTTACCACTAAATGAGAGGTTCGTCAAAATTTTCTTCGAGTTCTCCTGGGCCTACATCTGCTCCTTCTT
>CAZTVN010000016.1:0-2329 GCA_964617145.1 uncultured Candidatus Peribacteria bacterium | reverse complement strand
TTGATTTATGGTCGATTCATCCCATGCTTTTAAATCTTTTTCAACTTCTTCTCTCGGTCTCGCATATTTTGAACGTGAAAGAGCAATGATTTCTTGTGTGTAGTCGTGTTCATTTTTTGGTACGCTCAATGTGTATCCTGAGAATGCGTCGCGCATTTCGCCATCAATAGACATTTTTATATAAAATTCTCGAACTCCAAGATTGATAATGTCTCGAACATTAAAAACAGGAGTGTATTCGTTTGCAAGGATAGAGGCATCTTCGGCTCCAACCCGGAAATTAATCATAGAACCGACATTTCCAAATGCCGTTTTTCGTATGACTTCTGTGAGTTGTCCCATGTATTGGTGTGCCATAGTGAGGTTTAAGCGATATTTTCTTGCTTCTGAAAGTATTTCTGCGAAGGTATCTGTGGCAAAATATTGAAACTCGTCACAATAAAGATAAAAATCTCGACGTAATTCTTCTAAAGTATCGGTTCTACTCATTGCTGCTTGTTGGATTTTTGTTACTACCATGGCTCCAATAAGTTGGGCATTTTCTTCACCAAGATTTCCTTTTGAGATTCGCATAAGAAGAATTTTTCCTTGATCCATCATTTCACGGATATTAATTTTGTTTACTGATTGTCCCACAATATTTCGTATGAGCGATGTTGAAACAAATTGACCGACTTTGTTTAAAATCGGCATGATGGCTTCGTTGTCGAATTTTTCACTCCATCCTGCGAATTCATTCACCCAGAAATTTTTGATAACCGAGTCTTGAATATTCGCCACAATTTTTTGTCGATAGTTTTTGTCGGAAAGCATTTTCAAGATGCTTAAAATTGTTGTATTTGGTGAATCCAAAAGTGCCAATGTTGTATAGCGAAGAACGTGTTCGAGTCGAGGCGTCCAGTTGGCGCCGAAAAGTTTTTTGAAAATATCAATAAACCCGATGGTAACTCGTACTCGCATTTCCTGTTCGACTTGTTCGAGGGGATTAAAAGCGATCGGATATTCTGAATCCGCTGGATTAAAATAGACGATATCGTCGGTGCGTTCTTTTGGTATATGTTCTAAAATATTATCCACAAGATCTCCATGAGGGTCCAAAACTCCCACACCATGTCCTGCTTTGATATCTTCTATAATCAAAAGTTCGAGCAATTTACTTTTACCAGTACCGCTTTTCCCAACGACATAAAGATGCCTTCTTCGGTCGCCTCTTTTTATGCCAAATTTTATGTTTTGGTTGTGAAAATTCGTTACTCCAAAATAGGAAATGTCGTGATCTTGAACGGTACCTATTTTTGGTAAATCTTGTGGTGGTTCCGCTTTTCGCGCCATCACATGAACAATGTGCGGCACGGTATCCGGATCGGGAAAATGATAGAGTGTTACGACTTCCTCTGACGATAAATCGTAATCCACTCCATAGTGAGAAAGATCTTTGTATTTTTGGAGAAAGATGTTTTTATTCGATACTTTGTAGGTTTTAAATTCATTAAAGTCTCGTGAGTTGAACTGACTAAATGCCCTAGCCAATGCTCCGAGTTTTTGTAGAGCTTTTTCTTTCGTGTCTGAAATATAAGCCAGTTTGATGCTGCATCGTAATATGCGATGTTTGCCTTTATTGTTAATGGCTTCGCGGTCTTTTTGTTTAATTTCCGTTTTGCCTTTAAGGTAATCTTTTATTCGAAACATGTTGCGGATACCTATGGTTTTTAATTTCCAATTTCGACTAAAATTAAGTTTCCAATCATCTTTTCGAGGAGAAATAACCATTTGTATCCATATTTGTTCGTCGCCTAAAGCTTTTGTGAGCACGGAAAAAACTCCAGCGAGTGAATCACCATCAAATTCTTTAAATATTTTTAAAGGGTAAAGATCTGTTCGTGTTAGCCCAAGGTAGGCTGCTTGTATGTGTTTTGTTTTTAAAAAATCTTCATGGATATAATCTTTTACATGAATGATTTCGGCGTCTGGATAAAGAGCGTATATTTGTCCTTCAACGAGTTCTCTGACACGAGCTTCAATACGCAGATGAAAATAGACGTGTTGATGCAGAGATATCAGTTCCAAACCTATTTTTATTCCTTCAAGTCCTTCATGCAGGTTTAGGAGAAACTGTTCAAAAGTGTGTTCTTCATTTTTCCCAGGAGGAATGCGTATCAGAAGCAAGATGTTTTTTGTTGTCGCCATTTCCGCTAAAAAGAGTAAGTTTCAAAAAATAAGCTCACATAGGCCTTAATTATAGCATTTTTATCTTGTTTTGTGAATGGTTTCCAGTGTAAGTGCTCACAATGATAAAAAGCGGGCGGGGCTTTCCCTTTCGTCCTGCCTC
>CAZTVN010000015.1:0-22013 GCA_964617145.1 uncultured Candidatus Peribacteria bacterium | reverse complement strand
AATAAGATCTTCAAATCCATCTTTATCAAAGTCGCCATCGACCATGGCGCTTATGCCGCTGACGACATTCAAAATATCTCCACGATCACGAAAACGAGGGTTTGATGTGTCGTTTTGTAGAAGACGAACACGGCCGCTATCATCACGTAAAAGCAAGTCCTTAAGCCCATCATCGTTATAATCAAGAGGCGTGATTTCACGAATAATGTTTTCTGAGGCAAAGACAAATCGCCCAATATCTTTTGTATAGCCTGTGCTTGATGGGGTATTGGGCTTTGGAAGGCGAATAGTGGGATCGCCGAGGTTAATGCCGATATCCGAGGCATACGGCATATTGGCCTCCCCAACGCTTGAGCCACCAGCAAAAAGAAGAGCAAATTTATTTTCACCTTCAAAACCGATGCCATCGACTGACTCCGCGTCTTCAAGTGACCTGAAATAAAATCCCGGCCGTTTGTCTTCACTTAAGGGATTTTCCGTATCAACGATAGCAATGCCCTTTGGATTTTGTAAGGAATTTCCACTATAGGAAGGTTGATATTGAAGATTTGGGTTTAAGGTAGCTGAAGGTTTGATATAAACGCCATCTTCGAGAGCAGAAAAATCTTTTTGAAAGTCAAACTGCGGATCGAGTTTTTGAACATCGGATGAGAAATGAACTTTAAAGATAACCGTAGCAATCCTTTCAGAAAGTCGTGTTATGTCGAAAGCAAAATAGGGATAATCATTATTAAGAGAGACGGAAATCGAATCATCGTAAAGAAAAACTTGCCCGGTTTCAGTAATTTTGACGATTTCATCAAGATCGGAAATGCTCACCGCACCATCTTGAGAAGCGAAGTTTATGGTATCAAAGGAAGGGTTTTTTAAAAGAATAATTTGATCTTCAAGAGATTCGATTTTTTCTGTAGAAAGCGTTTCCTCAAAAATCTTCATCTTGTTTTTCGGCAATTTGTTAAAAATTTCAGCAACCTGGGTATTTTCGATTCCATCACGAACAAGAACACGAGGAGAAATCCCGGAAGCATCGGAACCGACAAATGTTTCGATAAGGTCACTATCTCCGGGTGTGAGCTTTCCATTACTTTCAAGAGTAAGGACAGGAGTAAAAGAGTTTGGCTCAGTAAGAAGACTCGTAACGGCCTGCACTTTTCCAGAAAAAGTCATCCATCCGCCAAAATAATTTGCTTCATCGATCGCACCGGCTTTGCCTCCAAGAAGCGAAACATACATGGCATTGGGTTCAATCTCCTGCAGATCTTTATAATCAAAAATTTTCACGGTTTTCGCCTTCAGAGTGCCGGAGATAAGACCTTCGCTTGAAGATACAATGTGAAGAGGCCCAGTGATATTTGTCCCCGTAACTTTCGCTTTTGTTTCACCATTTTGGGTTAAAGCAGTATAAGTCGAAGAGAGATCACGATCATCGGCAGTATTGCTCTCATCTAAAGTGCCGCCATTCTTCGTACCTCCTCGATCCTCAACGGCTTGAGCAAAAGCACCAAACTCCTTTGTGGCGTCAGTGAGACGAAAAGTAATGGGAGTCGAAGAATCGGACGTGACAAGATTGCCATATGCATCATAAATTTGAGCCGTGATAGTAAAAAAATCTTCAGAATCGGCTCTTGCGACATTTTTATCAGAACTTAAATGAATTTCATACGGCTCCCCAGGAAGTACGGTAATGGCAGCGGAAACAATTTGAAGTCCCGGGATGCTCGCTTGTAAAAATGTTGTGCCAGAAAGAGTGGAAGATTGAAAAACGATACTTCCCTGACCATTTTTAAGAGTGATCTGACTCTCTCCAACAATTTCGCCAGTTAAAAGATCGGGAACTTCAAAAAGCACCGACGAAGAAAAAGTATTCAAAGGCTGATTATTTTGGTCTTGGGCAATAACAGAAATAGTGGTTTGACTGTTAATGGCAATAGTATCGTCTGATGGGATGAGCGTAAGCCGTATATCTGGGATAACATCAAGAGTAACACTTGCAGTAAGTTCGGAAGAATTTCTACTTTGAGTTATGCCATCAACAATTGAATCGGAAGCCTCTTCAACAGGCAAAGTGGCGCTAACAGTTACCTTCCCCGGCGAATTTCCAGCAATAAGATCAACTACGGTTTGACCATCAACGATGCGTGTTTGAAAGCCCGCTTGTTCTGGATCAGTGTCGAGAGTTGGGTCAAATGACCCCTCCCCACTCACCGTTAAAGTAACTTCATAAAAATCATTGGTAGCAAGATTTGAAAAAGAATCTCGTACACTTAAATCAAGGGGAACACGATAGATTCCATTGGCCGGAATAACTTGAGATTCTGGGCTAAGTTCGAGTTTCGCTGCATCACCGGGAAGAAGGGTGAATTCGGTTTCTCGGACAGGAAGTTCTGTATTTTTAACCTCCGCAGTAAAAAGAAGCGAACCAGAAATATTTTTTAAAGTAATATCCGTCTCAGCAACTCCTTTTTGAGATTGAACTTCTTTTGTAAGAATCTGGGCACTTTCACAAACTTCATCGGAAATGCAAGATTGCTCCGAAGTCGACGCAACACGGAAAACAAGGAGAGATTGATTATCGGACGTAACGATTTCATTATTCTCATTCAAAATTTCAGCTCGAAGCGTAAATGTTTTTGGTATTTCTAAATCATGAAGTTCAGTAAGAGAAATACGATTTTTTGCCTCAGTTACAATCTCACCATCACTTGTTGAAGTTTGAATAACCGTAAGTTGAACATATTGTGCGGTGCTTGTGATCGTAAAAGGATCGGAAGCAACATTTGGAATAAGATTTTTCGTTTTGACACGATATCTGGCAGAACCAGCGTTAACGCTTGAAAGGATCGTAAAATTTGTCTGCCCAAAATTTATCGTATGAGGATTTTGGCTTAAATTTTCAAAAACGTCATCCCCGCTCAAAAATTCAAGTTCCACTTCAGAATAATTATCAGATGTTGCGATATTACCCTGACTATCAAGAGCTTTAACCGTGACAACAGCAGAATGAGAAGCGTCAGCAATAATGTTCTCTGTATCAAGGCTCACTGAAAGAGTAGAAACCAAATCCGATCCATCAGGAATACCATTGCTATCGATATCGCGATCTGAAGGGTGTAAATCATTTTCATCAGGTATGCCGTCCAAGTCTGAATCATTTTCGATAATTTGTGATGACGCCATGCTGCCTGTATAAATACTCGAAGTATTCTCAGATGATGAAGATGAGCTCTTGCTATCTCCTTCTTGAGCGCTTGAAGCATCGGTGGAACCGCTACTGTCTGGAAGAAGGCTTGACCCGCCACAGGAAGCGCCCTGAATAACAGAGCCAGTTTTTTTAAGATCTTTAAGCCATTTGGAAATTTCAGAAAACCATTGAGGAAGAAGAACTCCTTCATTTGAGGATGTAACGCTTTCCGAACTGCTCGTACTTTGAGAGGACGAACTCTCTTGCGATCCCAATTCCGATGATTCACTCGACACAAGAAGATTCGCTTCGGGATTTAAAAATTCACTATCACTTTCTTCATCTTGAGCTGCTCCCGGAATATCAGCATTAAACTGCATGGCAAGACTTGAAGCGCCTGATTCGGAAGAGCTGGAAGATGCCCCCGAAGGCTCTTGAGATGACTCGATTTCCGGCGTCGAAGTTACAAGGTAAAGCATCTCATAACCCTTTTCTTTTTTCTCGGCATAAGGGTTTAAAAAATTGCTCAAATAATACCGCAGAATATACTCATGTTTTTCATCAATATTCATCCAATACCATTTCAAAGCGTCTTCAATTTTTTGCGTATCAAGCTCGGATGAAAGCAGAGAAGAGAGGGTTTCTCTATACTGACCTCCATCAGGAAAACGCGAAAATTCTTCTTCTTTTGCTTTCAATTGGCTCACAAAATCATCAAGAGAATTGAGCGTAAAAATATTCGGATAATCAATGCGGCCATACTCAAAATTTTTATCCATGAAAGTGGTGTAACGCGGAGAATCAATCGGAAGATCTAAGGAATACTGCGCTTCAACTTGCGCATTAATGGTTTCATTGGTTGGTTCTTTATGTTGATACACGCTGGATATTTCTTTCGCAATATTGGGAGTAACGGTTACGGAAATATCCTGAATATCAGAATCGGTGTGAGGAGGATTGTTATCGTTAAATGATTTTTGGCCGCTATTGGCAAGAGTGATGAAAAAAGAAGAAGAATCTTTCGGATCAAAAGAAAAACCTAAATGGTCAAAAACATCTTGCAATGAATAGGAATCAATAATGGTAATGCTTTCAAAAGAAGGAAGATTATAATTTGGGATTTTATACTCATCGCGTTTTTCATAATTTTTTAAAGTACATTCAAGATATTTTTCTACACCAAATGCGGTGGAAGTATCATCGCAGGATACGTCATTGTTCGCATAAATATAGCTATAAAAACTCCCACGCTCCTTCATGTCAAAACAACCACGAAAGTCAGTAAAATCATTTGCCGTATGGGTATTAAAATTGTCGCGTCTCGCTCCTTTAATATTAAAAACAGGATCAACCGCTCGATCGGGAAAGCAACCTTGTGAAAATTCATTATTCACCAAACTGCAACCTCCCGCATCTTGAAAAAGATCAAAAAAGGCGTCGGGATCTTTGGAAATTTGCGTCGCATAATCAGTCGCCTCATCAAATACATTCGTTGTAATGGCTTCAACTTCATTAAAAGACCCACGGCGCAAAAGACATTCACCAACACTATTTACATCTTGCAAACGAACACCATGAATAAAATGTTCATCGGAAGAAGGGTCATCTTTGCTCTGCATATTCGCGCCAGAATTTAAAAGAGTGATACGAAAATCATGGTCATCGTAAGGGAAAGTGGTATATTGCCCTGAAACATCTATCGATTCAACGAGAGGAATATTTTTCTGTATTTTTGTTACAACTTCATCAATTTTCGTTTCCACTTTGTCATTCAACTCTCGTAAAAATCGTCGAGTATATTCATCTTTTTGAGAAATAAGGCTGACAAGCGAATCAACATCGCTTTCAATATTTCCCTGCGCATTGGTTCTCGCGGACTCATAGCGACCTGTTTCATTGACAAGGTCGTTGATGAGACTCAAATAACGACGGAAAAGTTCATGATACCGGCGAAGATATTTTTGCGATGGATTTTTACTTTGAATATCAGGCATTTGAAGAAAAGTGTCATCGGTAATTTCAGGATTTCGATCAAGGGTAAAATCAGGGTTCATTTCCCGAATTTGCGCCTCCAAATCGTCATACACCGTCTCGCGATACGAATCCAAGGTTGCTTTATCTTCTTCAGGAACTTCCATAAGATCGGAAAAATCCCCCTCCACTTCCGTGTAGAGTTTCAAAAAAAGATCTTTGGTAAAACGAAGGTAGCTTATATCTTCCCAATGTTTGAGATAGCGATCGTAGTCGCTGTATGAAGCTTTATTAACATTTTCAAATTCGCCATTAAAATCGCCAAAAAAAATTTTGGCATCAAAGTCGGTAAAATCAACTTCACCGCGATGAAAAAGATGATTTTTATCGAAATAAGTCGCAAGAAGCTCTTTTCCTTCCTTGCCATCTATAGGCGGTTTGATAACTCCATGCCACACTTCGGGATTCGCAAAAGGAAGATTCGCGTCGCGTTCAAAATTTTGGGTCTCCGGATTAAAAAGGTATGCTTTGCTTTCAAAGTCGGTATAGGGAAAAAGTGACGGAAAAGCATTGCCATTTTTATTTACAACGGGGATCGGCACATTTCCGATAATGACCACTCCAGAAAGCTTCGTGATAGCATCTTCGCTGCCGTCACCATCGAAATAAAGTTTTTCAAGGGCATTGGCGATATTGACTGTTGACTCAATAGGGTTCACTTTGATGATAATGGCTTTTGTGTAGGGGATCGATGCTTGAACATCCAAAGCATATCGGTCAACACGTTCTTTCAAAGTATCCTCATCCAAAAGAGCATCGTAGCTATTCAGTTCTTCAAGAACAATAGGCTGAAAAATATTTTCTGACGCATCAGAACGAAGTCCTGAATAAAAAGTATCATCGGTGTAAAGATTTTCGTCGACCAAAATAGCGACGAGAGAATAACGATTGACGGGATCAGCGCTTTTGGTGGGGTCAAATGAAATCGTTTGAGTAAGAAAAATTACGGTTACGAGAACTGTTGCAATGATGCGTTGTAACCGTAAGTTGACCCTCATAAATGCTTACAAAATTGAATCAAAGAGAAGACAGACACCTTACCTTTTATTGTAGGAGAATTACAGGAAGAAGCAATAAAAAATTTGTTCAACGAGATAATGAGACGGAATTTTGAAGGGAGAGAAAAATTTGCTATAATAAAATCATGAATAATCGTCTCAATAAACTTTTTTGGTTTAGCGATGTCAAAAGCTTAGACAAAGAAAAAGACAAGTATTTTATTGTCCATCAAGTGCTTTGCTTCGGATCGCTTGAAGACATTCAATATCTTTTTAAATTGTATCCAAAATCGGTTATTAAAAAATGTTTTTTAAAACCGAAAAAAGGCATATACGATCCAAGAGTGGTAGCACTTATAAAGGAAATGCTAAATATTAAATATTTAGATTTTAGAAAATACGTTAAAAATGTTTCAAAAACTTTACACGAATATTCTTGATGCCGAACGTCTGAAAGTTTTTTTCTTGTTAAAAGAGTTTAAACACTATGGTTTTTTGGCAGGAGGGACTGCTTTAGCTTTACAGATCAGCCATAGATATTCTTATGATTTTGATATTTTCTGTAAAAAGAAGATTTCACCAAACTTAATTCAGAAATGTCGAAAAACATTGACCATTGGACAAGTTTTGATAAACAGTACCGAAGAATTCACATTTTTGACAAAGTCAAAAATAAAAATCACTTATTTATACTATCCATTTAATTTCCTGGATAAAAACATCCTGACAGAAAAAAGTTTGCCTCTTTTGAATATTAAGAACATTGCTGCAAGTAAAGCTTACACTTTAAATCGTCGAGGAAGTTTCCGCGATTACGTTGACCTTTATTTTATCACCCGATTTCACAATATTTCCTTAACAGAGATTATCAAAAGAGCGCAGCAAGTCTTTGGTACGTTCTTTTCAACGAAACTTTTTTTGGGGCAATTGCTCTATACTCGCGATATCGATAAAACCGAAATAAAAAGTATAAAATATATCGAAAGATCAGTTGAACCGAAAAATATATACAATTTTTTTAAAAAAGAAGTGAGAGAGTCGCTAGAGAAAACAAAAAAGGAGCCGCCTTTTTAAGGCGGCTCCTTAAAAAATGAAGAAGAAAAACTATCTTACTATGAGATAAAGATTGCCTTCGCCTGTATCACCAGTACCAGCAACAACATTTAATATCGCTGTAGCATCAGTTCTGTCGTCAAAACTACTAACAGTAAAATCAGTATCAGCAACATATCCCTCAGTAAATCCATCAATTTCAGTATCAGCCAATAAAAGATAACTAGCATTGGAAACTCCTCCAGCCGTCAAAGGTTTATAATAATATCTGCCAGAGCAGGTCTCCGTAGAATCTCCATACGTAAGAACATTATTAGTACCAGAGGGATCGGCTATGTCGGCCCCACCCAGATAAGCACTAAGTTCAGCTAAAGTCTCTCCAGAAGTATTAGTGTCAACACAACCTGCCTTGCCAGATGGGACAGAAGGATAACTTCCTGTATCAGACAAATACGACTCCAAAGCCGTAGTCAATTGTTGCAAATCAGCCTTCCTTGCTACATCCCTTGCACGAGCTGGCGCGCCGAGAAGTCTTGGCAGTAAAGCAACAGCCAAAATACCAATGATCGTGATGACGATCAAAAGTTCTATGAGGGTGAAACCTTTTTTATTCATGGGAGGAATTTTTTACAGTGTAAATGAAAAAGTATATGGTGAAATTTCAAACTTTATTCTATCACCCAAAGTCTCAAAAGCAAATAAAAAAAGAAAAAGCGCCTACAAAACCCTTTACAAAACCGCCGTTATGTCGATTAGTTGCAGCATCGGCATCATAACAGCAGCCACCATAAATCCAACTCCGACGCCCACAAGCACAATAATAAGTGGCTCCATGATGCGAGCCAGACTCGATACCGCAACATCGATTTCTTCATCATAGAAGTCAGCGATCTTTTCGCAAATGACATCAAGCTGAGCCGTTTGCTCACCAACATAAATCATATGAGTGATCATCGTAGGAAAAAGAAATTTATTTCCACTCAAGTTTTCTCCAAGAGGGATACCACGCTTCACATCTTCAGCCGCAAGTTCGACACGTCTTCGATACACTTCATTGCCAATCGCATTCGCATCAATGTACAGAGCCTTCACAATAGGAATACCGCTTCGGATAAGATTGGAAAGACTTCTGGAAAACCGTGAAAGAGAAATTTTTCGATTCAATTTCCCTAAAATCGGAAGGTAGAGGATAATAAAATCTAGATAATATTTCCCTGTTTCCGTTTTTTTCCACAGCCAAACAGCCACAAACACAGCAAGTAAAACTCCGAGTGTCAAAAACCACCACTTGGAAAGGGCGCCGCTTATAAAAATAAGCATTTTTGTGGGCCAAGGAAGATCAACCTTCGATTCGGTAAAAAGAGTAACGATCTTCGGCACAACAAAAATCAACATAAGAACGGCAACAATCACAAGAAGAGCAAAAATCACCGCAGGATAGCGCATCGCGCCTTTTACTCGAGCCGTAATACGCTCTTTTTTCTCCATTTCCTTCGCAAGTTGGTGCAAGACTTCATCAAGTTGCCCAGAAGCCTCTGCAGCAGCCACCATACCAATTTGGGATTCGGTAAAAATATGATAGTGCTCAGTCATAGCCTCGGAAAGACTCATACCTTTATCAAGAAGTTTCGTCATGTGAATAAGGATCGATTTAAACCGCAGATTTTCCATTTGATCGGACAGAATAGCCACAGATTTTACCAGAGGGATTCCAGCATCGATCATGACAGAAAGAAGCTGAAAGTAAGCCACTTTTTCATTCAGTTTAATAGGAGTAAGACCTATAACCCATTGATTGATTTTGTGCCCAAAATCGACAAAAATATTGCCTGTTTTTTCAGAGAGTTTTTTTGTCCGCGCATCCTCTTTTTCAAGAATTTCACCAATATCGAAACTAATGTCAGAAACTTTCTTCGCATTAAGGGGAGGGAGAGTATTTTTTGTTTCATCTCCTTGAGAAGTTTTTGGTTCTTCTACGGGACGAATTTTTAATCCTCCAAAGTTTACAAACGCATCCGTTGATTTTTTGTTTTTTGTTTCATCCATAATTATTCTTTTTTACGAGCGACGCGATACACCTCTTCCAAACTTGTTGCGCCTTGCAGGGCTTTGATAAGACCGTTCTGTTCAAGAGTAACCATGCCCTCAGAAATAGCGGCTTTTTCAAGATCCATACTAGCGGTTTTAGAAAGTATAAGTCGTCTAAGATTATTATTCATTTTTAATACTTCAAAAATTCCTACACGTCCTTTATATCCTGTAAATCCACAGGCATCACAACCCTTCCCGCGATAAAAAATAAGATCGGCCATAAGAGAAGGATCAATTTTTTCACTTTTTGGAAGATCGCTTAATCCATATTTCACAAGATTTAAGGTATTTTCATCGGGTTTATACTTTTCTTTGCACTTTTCGCATATAGTTCGAAGAAGCCGTTGAGCGATAATCACATTCACCGTTGAAGTTATGAGAAAAAGAGGAACTTTCATATTATCGAGCCGCGTAATGGTCTCAATGGCGCTGTTTGTGTGAATGGTAGAAAGCACAAGATGACCTGTTAAAGCGGCTTCAATGGCAATATCGACCGTCTCTCGATCACGAATTTCTCCAACCATCATAATGTCGGGATCTTGACGAAGAGCATTTCGAAGTCCAGTAGCAAAAGTAAAATCAATATCCGGATGAATCTGACTTTGGTTGAGTCCATCCATTTGAATTTCAACAGGATCTTCAATAGTCAAAATATTAACCTCAGGTTTATTGACAAGAGTAAGACAAGCATAGAGTGTGGTGGTTTTTCCCGAACCCGTTGGTCCTGAAGTTAAAATAATGCCATTAGGTTCCGAAATTCCTTGCATGACGCTTTCAAGTCCGCTGCCGGAAATTCCCAAATTCTCTAAGGTGGGAATTTCCTTGGCTTCATCTTGGATACGCATAACCGCGGTTTCACCATTAATGGTGGGGAAAGTGGAAATACGCAGATCGAGGTCACGATTATCTTCAGTGGTTACTTGACATCGTCCATCTTGGGGAATGCGCTGTTCATCGATTTTAAGATTCGACATAATTTTAATCCTCGAAATAACCGCAGGATGGATATTGAGAGGATATTCAACAATAGGAATCAAAACTCCATCGATACGGTAACGAATGCGAACCGTATGTTTTTCCGCCTCAACGTGAATATCAGAAGCCCTCGAATCAATAGCGTAGCTTATCATATACATGACAAGTTGGGGGATATTTCCTGCAATAATTGCCTCTTGAAGTGCAATGAGTTTTGGATTTTTCATTGTTATACATTCTTTTGAAGATATGCGTTCACTTGCAGAGTGAGACGAAGGAGATCGGATTCTTGTGATGAAGAAGGAGTCGGTTCTGATTGAGTTGTTTTTTGTGGCAGACTAAAATTAATCGATTCAAGAGACATGAGACGGGTTTTCTTTTCTAAAGATCCAGAATTTTCCAGATATTCAAGAAATTCAAAAAAGTTTTCTTCAGAGGCTTCGATACTGATGTTCATCGGCAATACCAAATAGCCAGAATCAGAAGTCTCATCAACTTTCGGAATATAAGGCTTTCCAAAATCTAGGCTTGATAAAACCATACGACTATTGGCCCTGTCTTTGGATGCAAAATAATCTTCAAGTTCTCTGGTAAGCCTATGAAGTTCTTCTTCTGATGGAAAAACACTTTCAAGGTTTTCATTTTTTTGTGAGAGAGATTCGAGATGGGCAGTTTGCATTGCTTGAGATTGGGTTTCCAATTCAAGGTTGATATTTTGGAGATTTCCTATAGATTTGGTAAATTGAGCATTTTGATGGCGTAAAGCTCGAAATTTTAAATATTGGGTAAAACCGAAATAAAGCGTCAAAACAAAAATAACGAGAGCGAGGATGAGATACACGCGACTCATTCTCATGGAATATTTAACTTTTTTTCGAATACGTATGTCCATAAGGGGAAATTATTGAGGTTCAGTAGATAGTGTAAAAGCCTCATCTTTCATACTTTCAGTTTCTTCCTGGCTTTTGATCTTGAGAACTAAAGAGAGAGCAGAGGCGAAGCGGCCATTTTTCAACGATTTTGAAAACTTGCGTACTTCGTTTTGAAGAGAAAAATTTGGAGAAGCCTGAAAGACTTCCACAAGTTTGAGAACTTCAGAAAATACTTTGCTGTCATCGCTTCGAATATCTGCTTGAATGCTGATAGTATTTTTTGAAGCATCAAAAGCATAAGAAGTATAAACGATTCTTGCAATATCTTCTACACCAGTCCTACCGAAAAGTGGATCTACTTGCCTCGTAAGATCTTCAATGAGTTTAAGATTTTCCGTCCAATTAATGCGACGCTCTTTGATTTGAGCAATAATAGAAAGCGCATCTTTACTCACAGAACGAATTTTTCCAATGATCTCATTAAGGAGGAGATGCTCAAGCGTTTCAAGCGAATCTTGAGGAATAGCATTACGGATAAAATTCTTTTTTTGCACCAAAGCAGGAAGACGATTTAAGATCTCCAGTTGGGGTTTAGCTTCGATGAGACCATATCGATCTTTTAGTTCGGTTTTTTTGTTTTCAATAAATTGGGTGAGAAGATCGCTATATTCGTCATTCCATGTAAGTTCAGCGCCATTTTTTGCAGCAATGTATTCAGCATCTTTTTCAGAAACGAGAATATAAGGGTTATCGACCGATTCGGGATAAAGAGGAGATTGAAGCTGATCATAAATAATCGCAAGAAGCGATTGAATATTTTTGAGCAATGTTTCGGCTTCTCTCGTGAGGGTAGCATCAACAGTCCCAGAAGAAGCCTTACGAGAACGCATAAGAGAGAGTCTGTCATTATAAAGATCCGTTTGTTGGATAAGATCAGAAACAGAAAAATTGGCAATCAAAAAACGATGATAATTGGAAAGAGTCTGAAGTTCCTTAAGATTTTCAGAAAGAGTAATGTTTCGCTTTGCGGTGCTTTGATATCCCAAGATTTCTTCAAGATAGGGAATATTTGGATTGAGCTCGACAAAGAAAAAGATTGAAGTCAAAACGAAAAGAAGAATCGCTATTTTGAAAAAGAGCTGCATGGTGCGCAAATTTTTCTCAACACCATATTGAACCGTAGGACTTTCTTTGTGAGTGGGTTTGGGTCCTAAAATAGAATTCTTCACACTTTTTGATTGTGTTTTAGCAACAATACTATCAAGGATACTCCCCTCTTCTTTTTTCTGAGGGATAGAAATGGTAATGGGCGAAAAACTGTCCTTTTTTTGTTCTTCTACCTTTTCAATCACAAGATTGTCAGAATCAGATGGCTCATGATCTTCAGGCGGTGACTGATTTTCAGATTGAGAAAATTTTTCAAGAGTATCGTCTTTTTTGCGCTTAAAGAAAGAAAAAAATGAGGATTTTTTTTCATCACTTTCACCACCCTTGCCATCATCCTTCGTAAGGTTAAAAAGTGCCATGGATATTCTTTTTAAATTAATCCTTATATTCTACCAAATTATGAAAGCAGAGTCAATTCTTAACCGAGGTTCCCAAAATAACAAAAAAGCCTGCAGAGACGAATCAGCAGGCTTTTTACATCCAGAAAAGGAAACCTTAGCGAACACTTCTGAAAATTATCTTGCCAAAAAAATTATTTAAAAGTCACCGTCGCTCCAGCAGCTTCAAGCTTTGATTTCATTTCAGTTGCATCTTTCATAGGCACATTTTCTTTCACCATCTTAGGAGCACCGTCAACAAGATCTTTCGCCTCTTTTAAGCCAAGAGCAGTTAATTCTCTTACCGCTTTAATAACAGCAATTTTTTGGCTACCAGCAGCGCTAAGCTCGACATTGGCATGGGAAGGAGCCTCTTCAGCGACGGCTCCAGCTCCGCCAGAAGCTGACAAAGGAGCAGCCATAGCGGCCATCGGCATAGCGGCGCTTACACCAAATTTTTCTTCCATAGCCTTGACAAGATTGGCAAGATCAAGGACGGAAAGTTTTTCAACAAGTTCAAGAACTTGTTTCGCATTAGAGCTTAATTCAACTTGTGTTTTTTCTTCAGACATTGCAGAAATGGGTTAAGAAAATAGAGAAATAAATTTAAAAAATTTTTAAGAAGAGGAAGGTTCTTTTTGAGATTGAATAGCCGAAAGTACTCGAACAAATCCTGAAAGAGTAGAAGATAAAACACCATGAAAGCCAGAAATTGGCGCATTCATGGTCCAAACAAGCTGAGCAAGAAGTGCTGGTTTTGCAGGAATAAGTGCGAGCTGCTTAATTTCTTGAGGCAAAAGTTTTTGTCCGTTCATAAAGCCACCACGAATTTGAAGAGGAAGTCCTTCTTTGAAAAAAGTATGTAAAAGTTTGGCAGGCAAAAGCTCATCCTCATTGCTGATAGTGATAGATATAGGCCCTTCGAGAAGATTTTCATCAATTTCCTGAACTCCAGCCTCTTTGGCAGCCATTTTGATGAGGGTCTTCTTAGCAACCTTCATCGAAAGTCCCTGCTCTCTGAGTTTTCCGCGGATAGAATTGGCATCGTGAACTTTAAGGCCTCGAAAATCAGTAAAAATTACAGATTTAGCTTTTTTAAACGCTTCAGTAAGATTGCTGAGGATCTCAGTTTTTTGACTACGAGTAAGTGGCATAAAGATAAAAAATAAAAAAACTACTTTCTTGCAAAGACAGTAGCAGTCGCATCTTAAACTGAAAGATGGAATGTATCGTCTCGAGCGGGACTTATTTTGTGCGCCAGCTGTCTTTGACGATCATGAGTGTAAGTAAAAGTAAAAAAAAAGTCAATGCGATCTGCGGTTTTCGTTCAGAGTGCGAAGCCATTCTAAAAACTCCGTTCCACAAACTCTCTAAACAGCAGCACTTTTTTTTTATCCCTCGGATCAAAAAGAAGTGGCTCAACATCACGCGCCAAATCTTCAAAATTCAATAAAGCCGTTTTCTCGAGCAAATATTTTTTCAAATCCTTCTCATTATCAATACCGATATGCTGCTGCAAATAAAAAAAATTCGGCTTAGCTCCAATTCCATGCAAAAAAATAATATCAAAAAAATCACGTCCCATAATTCTTTTGCGATTCATCGATGCAAAAATCTTTTGAGCAAGCAGCAAATCCTTTGGAACCGCATTAATTTGTGTAAACACATCAAATTTATTGAGTAATGGTTTCTCCGGCACATACTCAAGATTTTGATGAACGGTATCTACCTGAATAAGAATCTTATGCTCCCTCATGATCGATAGCCCTGAGTCAAAAAGTAACTTCGGAATACGAATTTTAATTCTGTAAGCGTTGCGAGTAACGATATTTATCTCTACCTCAAGACCCTCGAGCATCAGATCTCTTTGAATAATCTTGCTCAAATCTCTAAACTCCGTTTCGGTAAGGGTAAAATTATCGAAGTCCAAATCCTCGGAAAATCGCGTGTTTCCATAAACAATGCGCAAAGCAGTTCCACCAAGAAAAACCAATTTATTGGCATATTCACTATTAAAAATGCTATTCAAAATCTTGTACTGCAAATACTCCTTCAAAATACTTTCCTTGAAAGCTTTAAAATTTTCCGGATATACGGCCAAAATTTGATCAAGCGTTATTATGGTGGATAGTTGTTAAAAATATATTGGCTCGCTTAGAAAGTTGCTTACTGTTAAAGGTCTCTAAATACGTTTGAAATCTCTCGAGATTTATTTGTAACTTAAATTCATCCATATTGATGCGTATCGCTAAAAAATCCGAAGCCATCTTAATCTTAGGATGGATATACAAATAATCCAAAATAGCCTTTTCCGGTTCAGCTAAAAGTACCTTTTGCTTAGCAAAATCCACCAATCGATAGCCCCAAAAAAGATTCGGCTTAATTTGTCTATAGCTAAAATTTCCGACACGAGTCTCAAAATTTGTTGTTTTCTTCGTACTCACTGAAGTTATCTGAAAAATCTCTTCGGGAATAAGCCCGTAATGCTTCAACGCCATATCTAAAGATACATACGAAGGCGCGTAAATCTTATTTGCCACATAAAAAAGAAAATCCTGATTAACATCTTGAGTACTAAAACAATAAAACCCTCTCTTCACCTTCTTCAAATAACCCTTCTTTTCCCAGCGATCTAATTGACGATACGAGAAATTTACAAAAACCTTTCTCACGTCTTGCAGTGAAAATAGAGGATAGATTGAAAACTGATTTTGAAAGCCTATAAAATGCACATTATTTCTTTAATAGGACATTTATGTCTCTTTACAGAAATATAATATCAAAAATTGGCTAAAAACGCAATCATATCGACCCAAATTATTGAAATTACCGATGTGCCTTAAGCTGACAAGCACCGCACCCGGCTTTTTGCGCACGGCGAAGTTTCTCTTTAATTTTAAGTCCAGTAGGAGTCATGGCAAGGCCTGAAAGAGCGGTTTCTCTCAATTTTGGAGACATGATTTTCCCAATATTTTTCATAGCCAAAACAACTTCATCAAAAGGTATAAAACTGTTAATCCCAGCGATAGCCATATCGGACGCCCCTATCGCAGGCATGGTGCCAATGGCATTACGCTTGGTGCAAGGAGCTTCTACAAGGCCTCCTAAAGGATCGCAAACAAGCCCAAGGTAGCTTTTAAGAGCGATGGCGGCAGCCTCAAAACATTGAGAAGGTGTTCCTCCTCGCATTTCAGTAAGTGAAGCGGCTGACATAGCAACCGCTGCGCCAACTTCTGCCTGACATCCGCCTTCCGCAGCGGAAAGTGTAGCATTTTTAGCAATAATAATCCCAACCGCTGAAGCACAAAAGAGAGCATTTAAAAGTTTTCGTTTGCCGGCATGAAAATGTTGACTGCAACTAAAAAGTACACCAGGAAGAACCCCTGAACCTCCTGCCGTAGGAAATGCCACAATACGACTCATGCAAGCATTTTGCTCATTGACCGCTAAAGCGTAAGCCATAGCGCGAATCGTGACTTTGTTACCCATCATAGTTCTGATCGAATACCTTTTTGTACTGCCGCAAACATATAGTCTCTTCGTTTTTTCATTTTACTCCGAATCGCTGAAATACTCATGCCGGTATATTCAGATTCGTACCGTTTGGCTATCTCAGAAATAGAAACATGATATTTGTGAGTTAAGAGAAGAAGATCTTTGGCAGTAGAAAAAGAATATTGCATAATTTTTTTTAAAATGGTTACTTTTCGAGTTTCGAAAGGGAGCGAACAAAATGGACCCCTGGAATTTTTTCGAGATCAAGAACTTCTTTAAGCAAAAGGTTGCGTCCATCAAGATTAAAAACATGAAGCATATGATCTTCGTATGAACTTGCCTCTAAGTCGGCAATGCGTACCCCAAATGCTTGTATGGCATTTTTAAGTTGAGGAAGAATATGTGGTGTTCGATCATGACAAGCTACCAAAGTCTTATATTTCCCCACCTGTCCATGGATATTGACAGAAAAATCATCAATCCGAACAATTTTTATCATGCCTCCGCCAATAGAAGAGCCTATGACAGACATGCGACGCTTTCCATCTCCAAGTTCAATTTTTACCGTATTTGGATGAAATTCTTTTCCAAGATCTTGAACAATAAATTGGAAGTCGATATGCTGTGATCGCGCGATCTCAAAGCTGTTTTTAATTCGCTCATCACGCGTCTTAAATTTCATAATGCCGGCGAGAAGCGCTCTATCGGTAGCATGACCTTGGTACACTTCTCCAAACGATCCATGAAGATAAAAACGAACATGCTTAGGAGTACGGTTAAAGAGGGCACGCGCAAACTGTCCAATTTTACAAGCACCAGCGGTGTGAGAACTTGAAGGGCCTACCATGACAGGTCCAGCGATATCAAAGATAGATGGCTGCGACATAAGATTGTACAAGTCGATGATGGTTGGGTTTACTCTAAGATAAATTGCTGTAAATTGTCAATTTAAAAAAAATTTTCAGAGAAAAAGTATGGAGACATCTATGAAAAAATTATTGAAAAATATAGAACATTTTCTTAAATCTGCCAATTGTCCACTTCTCGTAATCCTTGGCCAAACAGCATCAGGAAAAACAGCGTTAAGCCTTAAAATCGCCAAAAAATTTGGAGGAGAAATCGTATCCTCCGATTCAAGGCAAGTATATAAAGGAATGGATATCGGAACAGATAAAATCTCAGAAAAAGAAAGAGCTCAAATTTCGCATCATCTCATAGACATCATTGATCCAGATATCCGATTTACACTCGCCGATTATCAAGATCTTGCAAATACAGCAATAAGAAACATTCTAAAACGAAAAAAATTACCTATTTTGACGGGCGGAACAGGTCTTTACATGAATGCAATCGTTCAAAATTATGAGATTCCTCGAGTGCCTCCAAATGAGGATCTGAGGCATAAACTCCTGCAAGAACAAAAAAAATTCGGGCATGAATATCTGCATGAAAAATTAAAAAGTCTTGATAAGGAAGCAGCGGAAAAAATTCATCCCAAAAATCTTCGTTATGTGATTCGTGCGATTGAGGTGGCTATGGCAAATACGAGCGAAAAGCTTAACCCAATGACGACGCAATATGAAACATGCCTCATCGGCATCAACTGGGATAGGGAAGTTTTGTATGAACGTATAAACAAAAGAGTAGAGATTCAAATAAAACGAGGCCTCCTCAAAGAAGTTGAAATATTGATGAAAAAGTACGATCGCAACTTACCGTCGATGTCATCTTTGGGGTATAAAGAATTAGTGGAATTTTTGCAGGGAAAAATATCATACGAACAAGCCATTGAAGATATAAAAAAGAACACGAGAAATTATGCAAAACGGCAGATGACTTGGTTTAAAAAACTTGAAAATATCCATTGGTTGGACGGAAAAAGCTTGGAAATGTGAGGAAAGCTCAAGTATAATCAGGCGAGGCTTAAGAAAAACTATGCGGCATAACGAAATTTTCACATTTTGAGATAAACAATGAATGCATTTCAAAAACTCATAGACCTTGCAAAACACCTGCGCTCAAAAAAAGGGTGTCCTTGGGACAGAAAACAAACAATCGAATCTTTGGTAGAACATTTTTTGAACGAAGCGCAGGAGGTGAAGGAAGCCATTGAAAAAAAAGATTATGAAAATGTGAAAGAGGAGATTGGAGATATCTTATTCAATCTCATCATGATGGTAAATATTGCTGAAGAAGATAAACTCTTTACCATGAAGGATGTTCTCGAAGATGTTGCGAAAAAAATTATCGAGAGACATACATGGGTATTTGGCGATGATAAAGTCAAAACCGCGGAAGAAGCCATACAGAAATGGAAAGAAAATAAAAAAAAGAAACGTCTTATAGTCTAAAAATTTTTGATATGTCCATAACGCAAAAGAGTTGGTAGATAAAAAATAGTGACAAAAAAAAATCCATCAGAGAGAAGCTTTTAGAAAATAGGAACCTTACTTCAAAAGAAAGTATCGAATATTTTTTCCATCCCGATCCCCTAGAAGGACTTTACGACCCATTCCTTTTAAAAGGAATGGAAAAAACAGTAGAAAGAATCAAACAGGCTATTAAAAATAAAGAGCGCATTATTGTGTATGGAGATTATGATGTTGACGGGATTACCGCGACAGCTATTTTGTTTCAAACATTGAAAGAACTCGGAGCAATAGTATCGTATCGTTTGCCAGATAGACAAAATGATGGATACGGTTTACATAAAAAATTTATAGAAGAATTTAAGGAAAAGAAAATAAAACTCATCATCACCGTAGATTGTGGTATTTCATGTCGTGAAGAAATTATTTTGGCACGAAATGTAAACATTGATGTGATTATAACGGATCATCACAGCATTCCCGAAAAAGAAAAATTTCCTATTGAAGCCTACAGTATTATTCATCCAAAACAAAAGGATTGTCCCTATCCCGATAAAGAAATTACAGGAGCAGGCATAGCACTCAAACTGTCTCAAGCACTGCATCAAAGACTAGGTGATCTGTCCAAAAACGAATTTGAAAAATATATAGACTTGGCAGCATTTGGAACGATTGCAGACTGTGCTCCACTCTTGAATGAAAATCGTCTCATCGTGAAACACGGATTGAATGTCTTGGCTGATACAAAAAACATGGGACTTAAACATTTAAAGAAAGTTTCGGGAATAGATGAAAAAGCAAAGCTCTCTCCCGAAGTAATGAGCTTTTATTTGGCTCCACGAATGAATGCAGCAGGGAGGCTGGCACATCCCTACTACGCTTTGCAAATGCTCATCGAAGACAATGAAAAAGCGCAGCGTCTTGCCTCAAAACTCGAAAAGCTCAATATGGAAAGAAGGCGACTTACGGGAATAGCGCTTGAAGAACTTGAAGCAAAAATAGCTTCCAATAAAGAAAATCAAGAGATTTTGATTGCTTGGGATCGCTCTTGGCCAAGTGGTATTATCGGCCTTTTATGCGGGAAAATACAAGAAAAATACTTCAAGCCTTGCGTAATCATGGAAGATCGGGGGGAAGAACTTATTGGCTCAGTAAGAAGCCCAGAAATATTTTCTTCTATTGATCTTCTCAAAGCCTGTGACGAATTTCTTATGCGTTATGGAGGACACAGACAGGCTGGGGGATTTCATATGAAAAAGAACGATCTTGAGAATTTTGTTGCAAAGGCAAAAGAGTATACAAGTCTCATGATGAAAGGAAAATCATGGGAAAACATTTTGAAAATTGATTGTGAAATTGAAGAAAATGATATTTCTTTTGAAACGATAGATCTCCTAGAAACTTTTGAACCCTTTGGGATGGGAAATACGCGCCCTTTATTTCTTTTAAAAAATAGAACGATTAGCAATATCAGAACTATGGGCTCAGAAAATCGACATATACATTTTTTGGTTGGGTTAAAATGGGGGAATATTCGAGCTGTAGGTTTTAATTTTGGTCAATATCAAAGCATGCTTAAAGACGGGATGAAAATAGATATTGTGTGCAGTATAGAAAAAAATGAATGGAATGGCGCAAAAAAATTGGAATTGAAAATAACCGATATAAAGGTATAATAAATTCTTCAAGCCACTATGGTAGTCTATTGGTTTGTTATAAAATTGACTTAATCCAGAAAATATTATAAAATAATTAGAATGGCTTTGAAGAAATTTCTATGGACTCAAAAAGCGCTTTTAATCAGGTTATTAACCTCATTGAAAAAAGTAAAAATATTCTCATTCTTCCATCATCGCCTCCGGATGGGGACTCTTTGGGAAGCACTGTTGCCTTATACTTGGTATTAACGAAACTTGGGAAAGAAGTCACGGCGGTATGCGCCGATCCTGTGCCTGAAGCCTATCAATTTCTTCCAAAAGAAGAAGTTATACAAAATGAAATCGATATAAGTCGAGATTTTATTATTACCGTGGATTGCACAGGAACGGATGTATCAAATGTAAAACATAATGTAGAAAATGGAAAAGTAAATATTGTTTTAACACCAAAAAAAGGAAATCTCGCAGAAAAAAATGTTACTTTTAATCACGGAGAAGCAAAATACGATCTTATAATAGTCGTAGATACTGGCGATTACGAACAACTCGGAAAACTCTATGAAGATCATACGGAATTTTTCTTCCGCGTGCCGGTCATTAATATTGATCACCACGCTTCAAATAATGAATTTGGAAAAGTAAATCTCGTCGATGTGACCGCTTCTTCAACAACAGAAATTCTCTTCGAGCTCTTTCAAGCGATGAGAAAAACCGAAAATCTTATTGATCCGGATACGGCAACGGCTCTGCTTGCAGGCATTATTACGGATACAGGAAGCTTTCAGAATTCAAATACCACGCCAAAAGCTCTTTCCATAGCAGCAGACCTTGTAGATCTCGGCGCAAAACAACAAGAGATTATCAAACATATTTATAAGACAAAAAAGCTTTCGACTTTAAGACTTTGGGGACGCATTCTCGAAAATATTAAAACCGATTATAAACATAGAATCCTCTGGTCAACGATATCTCTACAAGATTTTAAGGATACAGAAAGTTTAAGCGATGAAACAGGAGGAATTATAGATGAACTCATGTCAAACGCACCAGATATGGAAGTCATTATTCTTTTAAAAGAAAGGGAACCAAAATTTGTTTCAGGAAGCGTGCGAACGACACGTGATGCAGTAGATGCAAATAAAATCGCTTCATTTTTTGGAGGAGGTGGACATCTTCGGGCTGCGGGATTTCGTATCCATGGAAAAAACCTTGATACGGTCGAGCGCGAGATTATTGAAAAAGTGAGGCTATTTCAGCGCGAACGGTTGCCTCAGGAAGAATTAGAAGAGCCACTGGAAGAACAACCCTCTGTTCAAGAACAACGGAGAGTTCAGGAACAAGTGCCTTTAGAAGAAAAAGCCCCCCCTCAAGAAGTTTTGCCGCCTCAACAATCATTAAAAGAGGAGATACAGGAAACTCCGTCAGTATCAGAAATACTCTCAGAGTCATCAGTTCCCGAGCTGCCGCCACGGTCGCCTCAAGAATCAGAGAAAGAAGAGCCGCAAGAAATATCCCGGAAACAGCCCGATCTAGAAGAGAAAGAACCGGATCAAGAATCACCAAAAGAGCAAAAAATTTATCATATTGATCTCTCAAAATCCATTTTTGGAACAGATCCACAAAAAATAAAACAAAATTTCGCCAACAAATTACCCAAAAATCCAACCTTGGAAATCTCAAAGAGGAAAAAAGAAAAAGAGACTGATATTGAGGATCTTATAGGAAGTTAGGGAGGGTCTGAAAAAT
>CAZTVN010000014.1:0-22469 GCA_964617145.1 uncultured Candidatus Peribacteria bacterium | reverse complement strand
TTTTTCTTCTTTTGAAAGTTGTTCTTCATCACAAAACCAAGCTTCCCCCCAAAGTTCGTGATGCAAGCCATGCACGCCAAGCTCATGCTTTTTTTTTTCTAAACCTTTTAATTCTTTTTGAAATTCTTTCACAAGGTCTGCTTGTATAAAAAAAGTTGCTTTTGCATTGAATAAATTGAGGATTTTTTTATAGCTTTTTAAAAAAATTTCTAAGTCGGGTTTTTGACCTTTTGAAAATGTTCCCATGGAACCATAATCCTGTTCAAAATCACAGGTGATGGAGAATATGATTTTTTTTATATTTTTGTTGAAGTAACTCCTCCTTAAAATTCGCTGAGTTATCCAATATGGTATAAAATATGGCATTCTTCCATCAAATATTGATCTTATTATTTTTTTTGGTTTCATTTTTTCCTTCGTTTAATGATTTTTTGATACTGATCAAAAATTTTCTGCGTGGTTTTTTCCCATGTAAAATTTTTTCGTACTAACTCATAGCCATTCTCTCCCATTTTCTCTAATTTTTTTGGATTTTTTATATATAAATCATTTATCATATTCAGCTTTTTTGCAAGTTGTTCACTGTTTCCTGGATCCACCAAATGGCCATTTTCTCCCTCTTTTACGAACTCCTCATTATCACCCACTTTTGTCACGAGCACAGGGAGCTTTGCTGCCCATGCCTCAAGAAGTGTCAATGGCTGCCCTTCCGACAATGATGGGAGCACGAAGAGTTGTGATGATTTGTACTCTTTTATCAACGCATTGCCTTTGATACAGCCTCTTAACTTTATATGATTTTTCAGCTTTGCTTTTTCGATTCTCTCTTTGATCTTCATTTCTTCATCTCCGCTTCCTATCAAATATACTTCGATATTTGTTTTTTTGATCAACTCTATTGCTGATATTAGCTCGTCTATCCCTTTAATTTTGTCAAATCTTCCTACATAGATTACTTTAAATTTTTTACTTTTTTTCTCTTTTATACGGTCGAATTTTTTGACATCAACTCCATTTGGAATGACTACAATGTTTTTATTTCTATTTGGCAGATTAAGAAAATTTTTGGCTACGGTGATTTCTTGATCATATTTAAACTGACATAAAAGTTTGTTCTCAAGATAAGCGAATATAGTTTTTTTTGGAATAAAAAGACTCGTTCCGTGTACTGTATAAATCACGGGACGTCTTATGAAAAAACTGAGTATTTTTGCCGGTATAGCTGCAAGAAAAGCGTGAGAATGAATCACGTCATACGGGTTTAGAATATGATTTTTTATCATAAATGGTACCACATACATCAGCCATAGTATTCTTCCAAAAATATTGAAAAATTTTGTACAAGGTCCTACTCTGAAAATTTTGAATTTTCCATAATTTTCGTTTTTTTTCGACTTTTTCCCCTGCTCATCCTTCAATGAACGAACGTATAAATCTATCTCGCATGCGTAATTTTTTGTTAACCTTTTTGCAGTTTCCAAAACATGTTTTTGCCCACCTCCATAAATTGGTGTCCAACCGTCAATGATCATGCATACTTTCAATGATTTTTTCATCATTCACATATTTTTATAGAGTGCTTCGTGTTTTGCGATACATTCTTCCCATGTCATTTTTTTCTTGGGAATCATTTCATACTTTCCTTCATGTGCTTTCATGACTCCATTCGCGATTGCTTCAACGTTTTTTGGCTCAACGAATATGACTTTCCCATATACGACTTCGGGCAGTGATGAGGTGTCGCTTACTACCGTTACTGCTTCCATTGCTGAACTTTCAGCAGCACTAAAGCCAAATCCCTCTGCTAGCGAAGGTATTACCACACAATCTGCTGCCTTAATATAGCTTGGAAGATTTTTTCTTTCTACGGGTTCTTTGAGTGTCACCATGTTTTTTATCTGCAGTTTTTCTATGAGTTCCAAAATTTTTTCGTAACGACTTTGTGGCTCTTTTGCCAATAATAAAAGAAGATGTGCATCTGGCTTTTTTTTCTGAATGATTGGCACCGCTTTTATTAAATATTCTAATCCTTTTGAAATTCCTGGACGGCCAAAATAGACGTAGAGGAATTTGTTTTCCAAGCCAATTTTTTTTCGACTTTTTTCTTTATCATACTTCAATGAATCGAATAATTCATAATCTATTCCGTTATATATTGTTTCTACTTTTCTTTCTTCAACATATTTTTTAAGATCATTTAGTGTCGATTTTGATACGCATACGTATTTATGAAACGGTAACAACAAAATTATCCACTCGATGCATTGATGCATTTTTGCAAAAAGATAGGATGTATCAAAAAGCTCTGTCCATCGTTTTCCAAAAACTTCATGGACGGTGAGTACGCTCTTTTTCTTTTGTAAAACACTTACTATCCAAGTTGGAAATGCTGCATTGTAGAGCGTTGCATGAATAATATCTGCCTTTTTTGCTAAGTTCCAGACTTGTCCAATACTGAAAAAAGTGAAAAAATATCGATTGGCAAACGAAGGTACGGATACTCGAGATATATTTACTCCGTTTATCACTTCTTTCTTTTTTGTATTTTTCAGTTTTATAGTTACTACCGTCACTCTATGCCCTTTTCTTGCAAGTCCTTCAGCTAATTTTTGAAAAACTAATTCTACTCCCCCAAGATGTGGCCAATAGTATTCCGTAACGAATAAAATATTCATTCTTTTTTGTCTAAATCTTTCAAGGCAATTCCTCCGACAATTTTTGTGATATCTCGTTCAAGGTTTTCCATTTTAATATAAGAACGATAGACGAGATAAAAAAGCAGAATGATACCAAAATAGACAAACACATCTATCCCTCTTCCTATCCCCAAGGAATCTGCTATTTTTTCGATGAGGCGTGGCCAAAATACTATGCCAAGGATGCTCCCCCAAATGATAATCCAAAAAATAAATTGTTTTATCGTGACATTGTCATATTTGTATTGCAGTACAATTCTGCTTATTGCGAAGATGACAAAAATGCTTACCAGAATTTGTATAGCCATGGTTAGTGCATTAAACGATGCATGATGAGCTTAATAAATGTTTTTATTCCAACAAAGAGATTTTGCCCCTTTGAAAGTGAATAATCAGTATAGATAGCTTGGATTGGCACTTCTTTCAATTTGAGCTGATTCATTCCAATTTCTCGAATAATTTCGGAACTTACTTCCATCTGGCTTGTTTTAATATCAATTTTTTCTGCTGCCTTGCGAGAAAAAGCCCGCAGTCCTGACTGGCTGTCTGTAACCCATATTCCAAACAGTATAAATGTTGCTATGTTTCCAAACTGATTGAGTATTCGACGAAAAAAGGGCATTCCTTTTGGATCTAAAAGCCTGGAACCAATAACTACCTCTGCTTCTTTTTTTTCAACTGGTTGAGTTATTTTTTTAATATCTTCGCCCGAATGTTGATCGTCAGCATCAAAGGTGACAATGATTTCAGCGCCTCGTTTTATTGCTGCTTTTATCCCTGTGCTTAAAGCACCCCCAAGCCCTCGATTGAGGATATGTCTTAAAACTATGGCATTGTGATTGGTTGCAATCTCGTACGTTTTATCATTACTGCCATCATCTACGACTACCAAATTATCATATCCAGCGCTTTTCAGTCCGGTCAGTACCTTTCCTATTGTTTTTTCCTCATTGTAAGCTGGGATGACAATATATATTTTCATGATGCTATGGTTATATCTTTACTATCATTTATAAAAGGTTTTAAGATTCCACGCCAACAGTAGCATCAATAAACTCGCTGCTAATGCTATGGCCAGTGGTATCCAGAGTGATTCCATAAATTTGAGCTTAAGGTATATGAGTGGAATAGTTGCCATAGCTATGGTAATTATGAGGATCGTTTCTTTATCTTTTTTATCCCTCATAACTATTTTGAAAGATGTGTACAATATAAAAGTAACGACTAAAAGACTCAGAAAAGCAAAAAAACCGAAATCCGTAAAATATCTCATGATTAAGAGTGCCAGATTTAATGCCAGTGATATACCAAGGTAGCCAATAATTTCATAAAAAAGGTCGCGCATAGTTACTTTTTATTTGCTAGATACCATTTTATAAACTTTTCCATTCCTTTTTCAACCGAAACTCTTGGCCTATAGCCTAACTTTTTTTTTGCTTTCGTAATATCAGCATAGGTTTTTTTTACATCTCCTGGCTGTGATTCACATTCTTGTATTTTAGCTTTTTTATTGAGTAAGGATTCGATGATTTTTATGATTTTGTTAAGAGCTATGGATTGATTATTTCCAAGATTAAAAATTTCGTATTGGTAATTTTTATCAAGCGCTGCCACGATTCCTTTTACAATGTCATCGATATAGGTGTAGTCCCTTTGACTTTTCCCATCTCCAAAGCGTTTTATTGGCTTCCCCTCAATGATATTTTTCGTAAAAAGGTAGGGCGCCATGTCAGGTCTCCCACCTGGCCCATAAACTGTAAAAAAACGTAAGCAGGAGATATTGAGTTTATAGAGGTGATGATACGTGTGGCAGAGAAGTTCCGCTGCTTTTTTCGTCACTGCGTATTGGCTAATTGGTTTATCGACACTATCAGTCTCACTAAAGGGCACTTTTTTATTGTTTCCATAGACTGATGAACTTGATGCCACAATGAGATTTTGTATTGCAAAATGCCTTGCCAGTTCGAGCACATTGAGCGTGCCTCTCACATTGACTTCTTCGTATAAAAACGGCTGCTCCATGGATGGTCTTACTCCCACCCTTGCTGCAAGATGTATGATTTTATCTGGTTTTTCCTCTTTAAAAATTTGTTTCAATTTTTCGTATTCCACAATATCTTCTTTATACATTTTGAAAGCCGTGTTTCCTTGGAAAGGAGTAATATTTTTTCTTTTTTGCGCAGGAGAATAGTAGTTATTGAGATTATCTACGCAGACCACCTTATCACCTCTTTCTAGAAGTAAACGCGTCGTATGGGATCCTATAAATCCCGCTCCACCTGTAATAAGAATTTTCATTTTTTTTGTATGGTCAATTCTAGCCAGTCGAGGATTACGGTCTTGCCTTCTGAGTTTTTTTGGCTTTCTATACTAAAATACAGCGTCTCATCATCTTCTTGAGCTGATGCTCCATCAACCGTTGCTTTGACGATGGCAAAATCTTCTTCCTGATCTGGCTTCTTATAAAAAGGTGTTATTAAAAAGTCATTTTCACTGCTTATATCAGTGAAGTAATACCTATAAGGGTTGAACCAACTTTGCTCATTTAAGGCATAAAAATTGTAAGTTGCCTTGAGTGTTCCTCCTGTTGATGGAGTTTTCAGCTTCCACATTTTGTCAGGATCGATAGTCAAATCGTCCAGGGACTCGATAGCTGATTGTTCACTCTTAAACGCTTCTATTGTTCCTTCCAGATCAAAAAATGAAAGTTCTGTATTAAAAGCTGGTTCAAACTGGAGCTTATTGCTTAAGTTTTTAAAATAAAACGTTGTCTCTCCTTGACTTAAGATATCTCCTTGTAAAGTCAGAAGTTTTGAGTTGAGTTTTATTTTTTTTATAACAAATTCTTTTTCTTGTAGATCTTCTCTATAAAGCTTTATTTCATATACCCCTGTTTGTAATCCATCGAGTTTCCACTCTATTTTTTCTATCTTTTGTATTTGACCTTCCTTTTCTAAAGCATCTTCTTCTCGTTTAAAGTTTTTTAAAACTTTTGGAGGAAAATTTTTTCCTCTTAGCATAATGCTTATGTTTTTGTCATGAGAACCTATTCCAAGCTTTTGGAGTGTCATAGTAAGATCGAGTTTATCTTGTATGAAAGTAAAGAATCGTAAATTTTCTGTATTTAAGATATTTAAATCCCATTCAGAGAAACTTGAATCTTGTGTCAGTAATTTATCTGTATAAAAATCTCTCAAATTTAATCTCTTCTTACCTTCAATAAAAACGTCTTCATTTTTCATAACTCCTACCGTTGATCCCTCTGGAACATACTTTTTCATAAAATCATTCATTGTTGTCATTTGGTCTTGCCCGCCTTCTTTTAAAACTGATTGACTCATGAGTGTATGATTTTCAAAATCTCCTACTTTCGAGAAATTATCCGCTTCAGGCAGGTATAATAACGAGTTGTTTAATGTTAAAATCTTTCCGCTTTTTATTTTCATACCTAATTCAAAACTATAATTTTTCTTCGGACCTAAATCTAATACAGCTTTTTGCCCATGAACGAGGAATGGATCGCTCGATATAATTAAATATTTTTTTTCACCCGACTTTATTACTTCTCCTATTCGTTTACTCTGATCACTGCTACCTGTAATAAAAATTGGACTTTCTTTTTTAAACAATTCTTCATTTTTTACCTTAAATGTCCCAGCATCTTGATATCGCAACACTATCGCTGGCGCTAGCATTTTCAAACTAACAATAAGAGGCAAAACGAGTACTGTTGTTTTGAAAATTTTTGAATAAAGCGAGTTTTTTTTATATACTGCTACCTCTTCTTTACAAAGGAGTAAACAATTTACTGCACCCGTCAGCACTGTCAGGATAATAAAGATGCCCACTCCAGGCAATGACAAAAAGATACTGTATAAAAGTAATATTCCAAAGAAGAAAAAAATATTGAGTAAAGATAATTTTATTCTTTCTGACACTTTTTCTTTTACTAATTCTCTGTATTTCATTGCTATGCTCGATGCTTTTAAAACCTTTTCCCAAAAAAGCCAGCCGATGATCATTAAGAAAAAAAACATTATGATAGCCCCTCCTTCCAGAAAGAGGTCTTTTTTGCTTAATATCCCAATTCGAGCCAAAAAATCATTGATTTTAAAATTTGGGAAAAGGTCGAGTCCTGAAGAAGTTATGTACCATCTGTAAAATTTAAACCCAGCGACGCCAGCAATGAGAAAAATAAAAAAGATAATAGTAAAGATGGGATATATATGTTGCAATATAAACTTTCTTATCCTTTCAAATTTTTCATAAACGGTCTCGATTACAAACTGTTTTTTATTTTCTCTTTTTATAAATCTTATTACTTTTTGTCCAATGATTATCCATATTATGATGGCAACAAGGATGACATTGAGAGCAATGAGAAAATTCGTTTTTTCCTTTACCACAAGGCTTGTCAAGGATGAATCCTCCTCAATTTGTGGCTGATCAATATAAGGAAGCATTTTTGCTATTTCTTCACTGTTTAAACTAAAGATGTCTTTGCTTACCACTGTTATTTCACTCTGCTTTCCGTTTTCATGGCTGTAAAAAATTTTTTGAATTAATGATCCTTGTCCTGTATCCCATAAATTTATGTTCTGTATCTTCGTTTCATATTTGTTTATCTCAATAAATTCAATTTTTTCGTCTTTCTTAAACAATAATTTTGGCTTTTCCTCTTCAAGATTGTTTTTTTCTTTTATTTTTATATCTTCTTTTAATTTTTTTGTTCGAAAACTTATTCCATATTTTTTCCCTATCTGTTTATTTGAAACTATAAATAGATTGCCTCCATTTTCCATAAATTCATCAAGCTTCTGGAGGTATTCCTCATTATACATTTTACCTGGCTCCACAAAAACCATGCCTTCATTTGCGAATACGAGGTTGGCTTTTTGGATTTTAATATCATAAAGATCATAGTAAGGATGTTGGACATTAAATTCGTATCGTCCATTTGGCATATCGGATAGAAGAATATTCTGCTGCCTATAATATGTTTTTTTTCTTTGCGCTTCATAAGTTATTTCAAATTTCGTATATTCCATACTTTGTTTTTCCATTTTTACCATGCTCTTTTCTTCGTCTTTTTTGGGGTCGACTCTGAAATTTTCTAATTGGATCAACACATTACTGGATCTATATTGACCAGGCTTTAATTCAAAAGAGTAACTTTGTCCCATCTTTGCTGATTCTTCTTCTTTTTGCTCTATTTTTAGAGGAATTTTTTGACCTTCAGTAGTTTCTAAAAAAATTGTCTTTTCTTCTTCCTCCTTGAGAGGGGGATAAATGACTTTTTCTTCGACGTACGATGGTTCTATAAAATAGAAACCCTTTTCTTCTAAAAATGTTTGAATATCACTTTTGTTTTTTTCAAAATAGATATTTTCTTCTACTCCTGCTTGTTGGTTCTGTGCGAAAACATTTCCCCACAGCAATAAAACTGCAGCAAATATTATTTTCAATCGGCAGATTTTTTTGCGCATTTTGCTATATTATATAGAGGTTTTCTCAGCATTGTTATAATATTACCTAAATAGGTCTAAATTGTAAATTTGTTTTCATAGTGCTAAAATACGTCATGTTGCTCGCCCATATTTTATATGTATTTTAAAGATTCTTTTCTCGTCTTTTTCCTTATAATCATTGCTTTGAAAGGGATTGTTTGGGCGCAAATTTTTCCTGTTTTTCAAGGACCAGATGAGCAGGCTTACTTTGCCTACACTCAATATTTGGCTGAACATAAAAAAAGGCCATCAGCTTTAGCTTATGGTCTTGGTGTATCTGACCAGTTTCTTGAATTTAATAAAACCTTAGATCTTGTAAATATACAATTCAACCCTTTAAACCACAATGTATTTTCTTCTGATCCTTTTTCTCTCATAGCTCCTAATGAAGAACTCCTTCTGAAAAGTCCTTTTAATACTCGTCCTAACCCAGGGACTTATGCTGGCTATAATTACCCTCCAACTTACTCATTCCTTAACCTTCCTTTTTATTTTCTCTTTAAAGAGAATCCTTTTGCTCAAATTTTTGCTATGAGATTGTTTTCAGTCATACTTTCTCTTATTACCGGTTTTTATATTTACTCTACTGGCAAAGAGCTTTTTGATTCAGAGAGCTTAGGCTTTGCTTTTGGAATCTTGCTGACTTTTTTGCCTATGTTTAGCCACATATCTTCTCTCTTGCATATAGATGTTCTTCTGAATCTCGGCTTTAGTGCCTTTTTTTACTATTGCACTTTGTTTCTTTCTCGTAAAAACTTGAAAGCCTCTTCTTGGCTCAAGCTTCTGTTTTTTGTCGCTTTAATTTTTTGGACCAAAACACAAGGTCTTTTTGTTTTGCCTTTACTTCTTATTTTCCTTCTCTTTCGATATATCAAAAATCTTTTTAAAGGCAAAAACTTCCTTTTTTGGGGTCTTTCGATTCTTTCGATTGCTATAATCTCATTTTTTACTGAACGAATATTGCTTCATCGATTTGCCAGTGCTTTTTCTTCCATCAGTGATGTTTTTCAAGCTCATTCTTTTTCATGGTTTGTGAAGGCCGTTTTTATTGATCTTTTTTTTCGTCCACTTTTTTTTAGTTTTTTTGCTAGTTTTGGCTGGTTAGACACCTTTCTTGCCACTCCATATTATATGGTTTTTGCGCTTTTCATTTTTGCCTCTATAATAGGATTTTTGTTTTATATTATTCATTCTTTCCGTTCGTCAAAACTTCAAGATTTTGACCATCGCTATAGTTTTTTTCTGGTGTCAATTCTGTTTTTAGTTTCTGCCTATTTTTTCCTTTCTCTTTCAGAATTTTCTCTTCAATCTCCCGTTATGTCCTTTACTCAAGGACGTTATTTTTTTCTCGCTATTATTCCTATTTTCGCTCTTCTGCTGCGTGGATATCTGAGTCTTTTTTCAAAAAAATATCAAAATTTCGCGATTTTTTGTCTGCTTTTTCTTATGATCTTTTCTCATATTATTTCACTCATTCAGTATATTTTGCCTCGTTACTACGGATAATATGTCGCTTCTTCGATCTTACAAGTTTTGGCTCTCTTTTTTTAGCATTCTGTTTTGTTTTCTCCTCCTGCTTCCATTTTTTTTTCTTGAACTTCATAGCGCTTCTTGGATTACGAGTGGACATTTTCAGTTGCGTAGAGGCCCTGATTCTAAAGAAATCTTTGTTAATTTGACCCAGACCATTGGCCAAGTCTTTGTTGCCCCTTTCGATAACCTTGGAAGAATCGGCCTCTTAATGCATCGAGGAGAAAATCCTCGTGATCGATACATATTTCATTTGCAGGAGATTCCACCAGATAATGAGTCTTTTCAACTTCCTTTGGCAAAGGATGTTCGCCGAGGGACTTTTGAGGTTGGAAAAATTCGCGATATTGGCTTTTTTGAATTTGAACCTCTTCCTCAATCTTCTGGAAAAATGTATTATTTTTATTTAGAGCCTGATACTCCTACTCATCAAGAACTTGGACTTTTTACTTCAGATGGTGAATTTTTGGATGGAGCTTCTTATATTAATCATACCATCACCTCATCTGATCTTATTTTTCAAGTCTATTTTAAGAAAAATCTTAATTTTCTTTCATTTTTTCGTGTTATAACCTCTCGTATGAGTCAGTATAAACCACTTTTTTTCAAAGTACCTTTTTTGTATTTTTACTGGATCTTTTTTTTCCTATCAATTTTTTTTCTTATTCGAAAACTTTTATTAGTTTTTATCTTTTGTGAAAATGACTGGAATCGCCTCAAACTTCGTCTTTTATTTCTTTTCTTTTTTTGGCTTATCATCCTTTCTTCCTACCTTTGGATTCAGACTCAAAATCCATTTTTCCCTCTTAACGCGGTCTAAAATCTTCCCTTTCTAAACTTAAATTTGTATTATAGTAGGGATCGCCTTTTGCTATAAAACTGCGCCAATTTTCAAGAAACTGTTCTGTATCTTTTTTACCAAAACTCTGTTTTCTTGTTACGGATTCGTGGTGATAGAGTTTTGAAAAAGGCGTATAGACATTACGATAGCCTTTTTGCAATGCTCGAAGGCAGAGATCAACATCCTGATAAGCCGTTTCGTAACGCTCATCAAATTTTCCTAATTTTTCAAATTTTTCCTTACTTACCATGAGACAAGCTCCCGTTACGGCACTCACATTACGTACGACATCTTTTAAGCCCATATAGCCATGAAATGTATCGGATACGTGACGGAAAGCATGTGAACAGGTTCCCGCGATGCCAAGCACCACTCCTGCATGCTGAACCGTGTTATTAGGATAAAGAAGAAGGGCTCCTACTATGGCTATTTCTGGATTTTCGATATGTTCAAGCATTGATTCGAGCCAATTGGGCTCAATCACTTCCGTGTCGTTATTTAGGAAGAGTAAGATTTCCCCATTTACCTTTTTGGCTGCACAATTATTTATCTTGGAAAAATTAAAGGGGTTATCGTATGTGAGCGTTCTCTGTGAAAATGAAAAGAGCTTTTTTTCAGTCAACGCTTTCAGAAACTTTTTTGTTTCTTCTTCTTTGCTTTGATTATCTACAAGCAAAATTTCATACTTTTTATAGTGAGTTTTTGTTTCTATACTCTCTAAACACCTTTTGAGCATATTCACCTGATCTCTAAAAGGGATGATTATCGAAACGAGCGGGGAGGTTTTTATTTTTCTTTTTACTCGATAGGATCCCATCCATAGGCCATCTTCTACTTTTCCTTCAATATTTCTTCTTCTGAGGCTATCTTTAAGAGCTTTTTTAGCACTTTGTTTGGTATAGGATTTGACACTTATCTCCTTGGCAGTAGATTTCTTGTGTTTTCTCCATTGATAAAGAATTTTCGGGATGTGAAGAATTTTTTCGTAAGGATTATGTGAGGCAGAAGATTTTATAACCTCTTCCGTTGCTCTCAATGCAAGATCATAATCCTGACTTCCTTCATAACCCTTTCTAAAGCCTCCCACTTTCTCCAGAAGAGAACGCCTGTAGACTGTGAGATGCCCCATGTACATTATCGACATGAGGAGTTCCGGCGACCAATCTGGCTTAAAAAAAGGTGTTAGGTGGAACCCATGAGGCGTTATTTTGTCTTCATCCGTGTAAATAATATCAGGCATACTTTTTTGTATGTGTTTTACCACTTCAAATAACGCGTTTTTCGCCAATTTATCGTCGTGATCGACTAAAGCAACATATTCTCCGTTTGAAAGCTCATAGGCGCTATTTAAGGCCTCTGAAATGTTTTTGTTTCTTATATGATGTATTATTTTTACTTGTGGCTCTTTGCTCTGATACTTTTTTAAAAGTTTTTTTACTTTAGGATCACTTGATGCGTCATTACATATACAAAGTTCGATGTTTTGATAGATCTGGGTTAGGACTGATTCGATCGCTTGTTTGAGATATTTTATATTGCTATTGTAAACAGGCATAAGCACGCTTATTTTTGGTCGATACTTGAAATGCTTTTGTTCTTCTTTCATCTGTAAAATATTTCTTTTTCGTGCTTTATACCTATACCAAAAAATCGTATATTTTTTCTCTTTCAGCAAACGATATATCGCCGATTTCAATAAAGAACTCAATCCTTCGTTTTTGAGAATGAAAATAGCTACTGCCCAATACTTTTTGAGTTTTTTCATATATAAACTTTTTGCTCGAAATTTGTAATTTTCGTTATGCAACGTAAGTTTTTCAAATCCTTCTTATCGGCCGAAACAATAGTACTCAAATCCTGCAGCCTTTACATCTTCTCTTTCGTAGATGTTGCGTCCATCAATGATTATCATCCCTTTCATACGTTCTTTTAATTTCTTGAAATCAACAGCGCGAAACTCGTCCCATTCCGTCATGATAAGAAGTATGTCAGCATTTTCACATGCCTCATAAGCAGTCTTTAAGTAAGTTATTCCCTTTTCTCCAATTATAATTTTTGCGTTTTTTTCGGCAACAGGGTCGAATACCCGTATTTTCCCTCCCTCTTTCTGAATATATTGTATGATATCTTTTGCTGGCGCTTCTCTCATGTCGTCCGTCTTTGGCTTGAAGGCAAGTCCCCACACCGCGACGATTTTTCCTTTTATGTTTTTTAATGCTTTTTTTATTTTTTTGCACATTCTTTGCCTCTGAAGCATATTGATATTCTCTACGGAAGATAAAATTTTGAAGTCGTGTTTCGCTTTTTTCCCTGTTTGAATCAGAGCTTTTACGTCCTTTGGAAAGCATGATCCTCCGTACCCTATCCCCGCGTGTAAAAATTTTGATCCTATTCTTTTATCAAGGCCTATACCTTTTGCTATCTCTTTTACATCTCCTCCTACTATGTCGCAAAAGTTCGCGATTTCATTTATAAATGAGATTTTTGTTGCTAAAAAAGCGTTGGCAGCATATTTAATTATTTCCGAACTTCGTATGTCGGTCAATAAAAGAGGGCTTCCTATTCGCACGATTGGCTCATATACTTTTTGTATTATTTTTTGAGTTTTTTTTACCTTTTCTGTTTGAGTTTTGAGATTTTTTATACCTACAACGATCCGATCAGGATTCATAAAATCTTTTATAGCCGTCCCTTCACGCAGAAACTCTGGATTGGAAACAACTTCGAACGGGATATTTTGTCCCTGGATATTCTTCTTCAATCCTTTTTTGATTTCTATCGTCACCTCCTCGCTTGTTCCAACCGGGACTGTTGATTTTATCACAAATATTTTGTAATCGTTTGTGAACCTTCCAAAATCGTATGCAACTTGTTTCACGTATTTGAGATCGGCTTCGTGATTTTTCCCAGGAGGAGTTCCTACAGCACTGAATATGATTTCACTCTTTTCTATTCCATCTTGGATGTTTGTCGTGAACGAGAGACGTTTTTCTTTAATATTTCGTTTAATAAGCTCTTCCAGACCGGGCTCGTAAATAGGACTTTCACCTTTTTTTAATTTTAATATTTTTTTCTCATCTATATCGACACAAAAAACATTATGCCCGAGTTCCGCCAAACATGTTCCTGTAACGAGGCCGACATATCCTGTCCCGATAACGGAGATATTCATTGTACCTTTGATAAAAGCAATCTTTAGCTTCCTTTAATCTTTGCGTATTTTCTCACAAGGCTTAAGGTGAATCAAGGCATGCGCTACGAACCTCTTCTTGATCATATGTTTTCTACTTTGAAAAAAATGCTTACATGGGGCGGAGTATTTCCTCAAAAAACCGCGCCGCGTCTGGCTCGGCCGAGCATGTTATGATCCTTTAATCAGGAACGCTATAAAGAGTCATCTCTTCGCCTTCCACTTCTTTTATAAGATAGTTATCAGCGAACTCTTTGAACCATCGAAATTGTTTGTGAAGTGGGCCGTTTAAGTCCTTTTCAGGATATAACCCTTTTTCAGAGTAAGCTATGAAGGTAAATCCTGCGTTTTTGAGTCGTTTTTTTACCATTTCGGGATTATCGTCTCGAAATAAACAAGTAAAATCCTCCATTGCCGAGTCTTTGTATACCCGTCTGTCATTTTTTTCAATGAAATAATCGAGAAATTGACCTATCAAATAAACATTTTTATTCATATTCTCTTTGCTGTTCAGGATTTTTTGCATTTCTGCGCTTCCTCTGAATCGCTGACTGAAGAGCACTTCTTCGTTTGTCAGCCCTCCTGCATAGAGTAAAGTGGCATTATCCGTAAAAGTGTCACTAAAATGATGAAGGAGACTGAACGCAAACCAAATGACGACCACGATATAGGGCCATTTTTCTGTTTTCCATACTTTGTGATACATAAGGAGCAATCCTATAAAAAGTGGCATACCATACCAAATGATGCCGTTTGTGCTTGTAAGCCAGAGGAAAAAGTAGACTATTGTGAAAATCGTAATTTTCTTCCATTTTTTCTTTTCTTCATCTTTTTCCTCTTTTTGACCTTCCTTCCAGCCTAAAATCACAAATGGCAGGAATCCCAAAAAGAGGAAACTGATATCAGAGATACGATCATTTGGTCGAATAGGATTTATGGTTGTTGCGATTGGGATTTTTACTAGTACCGAGATCCCTTTATCATTCACTCTATATGAGCCGAGATCGACTTCTTTTTTGTCTATTATCGGAGTACAAATTTTATTTTCTGCTTCAATTGTTTTTCTGTCTATGTTTGGTGTTACATTTTTCCCATATAAAAGGCTGTTCCCTAATGTTTTCGTTTCAAGGCCGTTTTTTAAAAGCCAAGGACTGAAAGTGAGCACTATGATCGCCCCTGTTATAAAAAATGGTTTTAGATCTTTTAATGGTATTTTTCTTCTTATAAGAGTGTAGAAAATACTTATAAATCCACTGAGAGCTAATATGTTTATTATTATAAGTTGTATTTCCCTTGAATAGAGTTCAATGGGTATAAGTGTTCTTTTTAATCCGAAAACAGCCAAGGTTAGGAGCGTGATTCCAATTGTTGCGAGTATTCCTCCTGTTTCGTATGCAAAAAAAGCAAAAATAGTCGCAATGAGCAAAAGTGATGTGTATTTCATGCCAAATGCTATCCCGAGAAGCAGTCCCGTTCGCGCATACTTTTTATTGAGCGCTGAGTGAATGGCGAGTAAGCTGAAAAATAACAGTGGCATATCGATTTTTGGGTCTACACTTACGATGAAACTTGTCATTGGCAAGCTTACAAATATAGCGATCAAAAGCATGGCGTCTTTCCATGGAATGAATTTTTTGAAAGTTTCGTACATGAACCATAAGGCTAAAAATCCTACAAAAAAATTGAGCGACATAGAGATGAGTTTGCTTTTGAACAGCAAAAGGACGAGAGTGTTTATTAACTCAAAATTATATGCGGGAACTCCTGACATTAAGCTTCCATATTGGACTAAAAGATTTGGTGTATTTTGGTAGAGAGAAAGTGAATCGTGTCCATTTGGGAAAAAGCTGAGAGAATTTATGAAATTAAAACTTAATATTATGAGTATTATGCTGAGCGGGAGAATCCCTTTTATAGCCTCTTTCAGGGTAAATTCTTTCTTATACTTAAGCAATGCTTTTATGAGGGATTTTATTTTGGGGAGACTTATAAGAAAAAGGATGACGAACATGGCCCAAGTCGTCTTTTCATTTAGCATCTCGGCATATCCGAGGACAAACATCCCGAGCATTACAACTGCCATCCCAAAAGCAATGGCTTCAAAAAACTCATAAAGAGTTTGTTCTCTTTTCCTTTGAAAGAAACTTCCGATATTGTGAAATAAAATAAGGAGAAGGAGCCAGATACCTACGACTTTTACCATGCGAAGAAAATATGTTTTTGCGAAATTTATGGTCGTTGTTTCTAAGAAAAGTTTTCGAATTTCTTGTGGGAAAATTCCGAGAAGTCTGCTTTTTTGTGTTAAAACTACTCCGTCTTTAAACATAAGTTCGGCATTTTCAGGGATTTCTACATTTTTTTCGATTGCTGCCCACTGGTTTTTCCCTTCGTATTTGATGATTCTTAATGGTGAATTATACACGGCTGGATCAAGTTCTACGTATACCATCATTCCCGTGAACCATACCGCAAATATTGCCAATAATATGGCTCGCAATGGGCTTATTGTGAGTGTGTTTTTTTTCCGTAATTTTTGTAACGCGAATATCCCTCCCATGATCGTACTCCAAGCTATAAGGAAAATGATGAGGTACTTTGAGTGAACAAGATAGCCTGTGTAGTAACTATGATATTTGAAATAGTACCATGCGACTATGATAAGGCTTATAGCGCCAATGATATTTTTTAGGTTCTTCATGGCTTTACTATAACAAAAGTTTACTCGAAATGGCTATACAAGAAGCACAAAAAGAGCCCCTCCCAAATTGGGAGGGGCTCTTTGATTTTAATCTCGTAATCTATCTTCTTTAGAGTGAGTTTCTACTAAGATCATTCTTATTAGCTCGTCTTCAAAGTGATTGCGGTTGTTGGGAGAGCTTGAACCTTGTAACCGTTCGTCCAGTCTGCGGTAGTGGTTGCATGGCTGGTCGCGGTCTTATCACTCCAAATGAAGTTACCACTTTGTGAAGCGGCGGCTGCGAGAGCACTTGCTGCGCTTGTATCTTCTATCATCTTTACCGTGATATCGGCAAAGCTTGCTGTAGATGGAGATACACTGATATTTGGCGCCTCAAGTATAAAATGTTTCTTACCACCCTTACCAATGGTTTGTTCAGATGTAAGTGTGATCGTTACGGTATTCGTGCTCAAAGTTCCTGTCCCGAGAGTAGATGATATTTTCGTTCCATTACTATCTACTTCATAAACATCCCATGTTCCACCAAGTCCAGTTCCACTTACATTGAGATTATTGTAACCGACATTGAAAGCCATCTTGTAGAGCGCAATGTCTCCACCGCTATCTGCTGATACGGTGAATCCGTATACATTTGCTTCACCAGATGGAAGACTCGTTGACTTGATAAGATCTGCATTGGTGACCACAGTCGGAACACTTCTGTAGACATACTGCTTATTGCTCGTAAGGGCTGTGTTTGCTGTCGCTGAGAAGTCAGCTTTTGTAATGGAAGTGTTTGATGCAGCGCCAAGAGCTTTGAAATTCGTCGTAGTAGAATCAGACTCGACGTCAAATATGACTTGCAAATCATCAAAACTTGCAGCATCACTTCCACTTTGAATCTTATTCGTATTAGCATAAACCTCTATCTCAATGCCATTGGTTTCGTCTTTTGGAACATAGATGTCAACATTTGTCCATTGAGCTTTAGAACCTGTGAGCGACTGCTTTGTTGAGGTTGACATCACTGTTGGATCAGCTTGCGACGGATACTTCATGTAAAGATTCTGAACGGAACCTGTCGAAGTTGCCGAATTTAACAGAACAGTCACGTCTTTCATAATAAAGGCTTCTGTCGTACCATAGGTCTTAAACTTTCCAACAAGAACATTCTGTGCCCCTGCCACAATGATGTTATCCTTGGTCTGATCAGGAGAAGCTTGGATAGTAAGCGTACCTGCTGTTGCAACCGTGATGACAACTACTGGCGCTACAGTACTCGTAGTAGAACTATCATTTGGACTGTCTGTAGTTACTGCAACGTTATCCCCATCACTATCTTGAGCGGTAACAGAGTATACGTCGAAGGCATATTTATCAGCTGTACCACTTTGTGGTACGGAACCAGAGAGTATATCTGTCTTAACCACCAGGTTTTGACTGTCCCCTTTCTCTATCTTCCAGCTCATACCCGTGAAAGTTACTGTTCCAGCTGTTGAAACATTTTCCGATTTAGCAAGAAGGTTATCATCGGAATCATAAAGATAAGCGGTACTTACGGTATCTTTCAAATTCTTGCTATTATCCGCTCCTGTCGAACCATAAGTAGCATCACTATTTTCATCAAAGTAACCTTGCAAAGTTATTGCTGTTACTGTTACATCATCACCTTTTCCTGCTGTAAATATAAATCCTGCTGTTGGAACTTTTGATTGATTTTTAACAACAGTATTTGAAGAAGGACTCGATGCTAGAGCCAGTGTAATTGATGCGGATCTCATAGTCTGAGGATTTCCTGTAATCATTGCTGATGGGATAATACTTGTAATAAATTTGTTATTATCCATATCCTTAATACCAGACGTGGTACTTACCTGCGCGAGTGTTACGGTTATCTCATCACCAGATATGCCAGGGGCGTTTTCAATATCCATGGTAATTCCCAGCCTCCTTGACTCTCCTGCGTCCATAAACCAGCTGTCAGTAAAGGCGAATGACTGAGAAATATCGTTGTCAGCACCAGCAGTAGTATTCGTCGTGCTAAAAGTTTTAGGTCCCATGAGAGTAGCTTGCGTATCAAGATCAATAATCCTCAAATCTACAAAGTTTGCTACTGCGGTAGTAGAACTTGTATCAATCAATCCATCTGCTGCCGCAGTTCCATTTGAAGCTACTGTTACACTCAATTGTTTTACTTCAATATTTCTTTCTGACTTAAATCCGAGTTCCAAAAACACCTGATCATCTGCGCCTATAGCTAAATCATCAGCCGCAGGACCGTTATTCGCTATCGTAACGTCTCCACCTTCAATGACTGAATAACTTGAGTCAGATCCATTCAAATTTTCACCTGTATCTCCTACATCTCCATCATTATTTATGTCCTTGTCTCCATCATAAGCAGAACCTACCACTGTTACTCCGTACCCATATACCGTTCCAATTGCAATAAGATCGGTATTTTCATCGAGATAGATATCAATAGTTTCACTCACCCCTGCCTTTGCGTTGCCGTTAATGTCGGCATAGACGTAGAAGGCTCTATTATTTCCTCTTGATATCTTATAAGGCGTATCAAGAACGAAACTCATGAGATCATCTTTATTCACTTCTTCATCTTTAGATAAAACATTTCCTTCCGTATCGGTAAGTTCAAAATTTGATAAATCGCTTGAGCTGATTCCTCCGCTGACAATTAATGCAATTTGTTGAAATTCAACATCCTCAACTGAGGTTGCAGTAAGCTTAAACTCAGCTAATTTTGCATGTTCTTGCCCAACAATAGGATTTGTAATCGTTCCCTGCTTGGCAATCGTTAGCTGACCACCCTGACTTCCACCGAGAGTAAAGGTTTCACTTAACACTGCGCCACTTAACGTAACTGCTGCAGCGTTCGACCCCACTTTTCCTGCACTTTCAAGCTCAAACGCATTTTGATCAGTCGCGGTTGAAGTATTCATGTCCGCTTTTACCGTAAGTGTCAGCACCTCTTCAGCAGAAATCTTTAGATTGAGATTGTTAAATTCAACTTCATTAGTATCTGATACAATGGAACGACCTGATGTCAATCTATCTGTCCCATTATAGAGATAAACATTTAAGAAATCTGATGCAGAGCCAACTCCTGTTCGGTGGAGAGTAACAGAATCAAGCTCCACTGAATCTTCGCTTCCTGCTTGAAAGTTTATGTTCATATACTTCACAGCAGTTGCTCCTTTAGGAATCGTCCCACCAGCAATCGCATCACCGAGAGAAACTGTAAGACCTGCTGCGCTGGTTACGGGAGTTTCAGACTCTTCACAAACATCACCCACACCATCTGAGTCAGCGTCTGCCTGGTCAGCATTGGCGTCGGATGGACAGTTATCGTCTTCATTTAGGACACCGTCATCATCATCGTCTTCACCAGGAGTTGGAGGCACAGGAGGTTCGCCACCATCTTCAATTGCTACTGGATTTTGGCCCATTCCTAACATCTTGGCGACTTCTGCACGATTTACATTGTCACCTGGGCGATAATTTGTCGAATTATCATCACCCTTTACTACGCTCCAGTAATATGCCGTTGATATGTATTTACCATACCAAGCACCCGAATCAACATCACTAAATACTGTTTCGCCCACCATTTGTTCTGGAAGGCCGAATGCGAGTACAAGAAGCTTTGCTGCTTCTGCTCGATTCACATTGTCACCTGGGCGGTAGGTACCCACTGAGTTTCCATCAGCGTCGGTATCACCCATACAAATACCATTTGCCGCACAAGTTTCGACGTAGTCATAGTACCAAGTACCTTGAGCTACATCAGTAAAGGTTGGACCACCGGAACTATCAAGCGGAAATCCCGCTGCGAGTACAATCATTTTCGCGAGTTCTGCTCGATTCACAGAGTCGCCAGGGCGATAATAACTGCCCTCATCGACTACCCCCTGTGATACGAGTTCCTCAACGTAATTGAAATACCACGCATCTTCCGGCACATCCTGAAAGCCAGCTACTGCTGTCTGCACTCCTAGTGATGTAAGAAGAAGTGCCATGGCAGAAAAGCTGGCGAACATTTTTCGTATGTTCATAAATTTTTCGCGAGGTTAAAAGATATAATTTTTTATGAAGAAAAGAGAATTATATATAAAGGTTATTCTATTGCATATCAATTGCATGAAAAACATTTTTGTTTGTTGCGTACATATTTTCATTAACACACAATTTTGGCCGTAATATGTTCGTGTCCCCAAGTTTTCAAGGAGCAAAGCGTTCTATATATAAAGGTATCCGTATGTAAATTTCTTCTTTATTCTTCTTTAGAAACTCTTTTACCTTTCAGATTGTTTCATCTTTTTTTTTGCTTTTTTTCGCTTAGCATTGTCTTATATCCTTTCTTTTTTCTTCTCTTTTTCTTTCAATTATTTATGTCGTTTCAGGGTTTCATTCTCACCGTCCATATTTTTCATAGTCCCAACCTTCATAGTCCCAACGGGACTCGAACCCGTGTTTTCGCCGTGAGAGGGCGATGTCCTAGACCACTAGACGATGAGACCGCCTCTCTCAACACAGCTCCCAACCAAAAATTACCTTGGCTATTCTAGCAAAGAGACAATGTTTAATCAATGCAATATTGTCTTTTGGAAGCACTTTCTCGCACTTTAAAAGTTTTATTTTTTGTACTTTGTACTTCTTTTTAAATTTGTTTCGTCTTTTTGTCAATGTTTTTTTGATTAATCAAATGCTAAATTTTCTTTTTATTTAGCTCTTTTTCTTATTTATATTTTTTTTAATTTTTGATTAATTAATTAATCGCTTGAATAATCAAAAGTTTTCCTTATGCTTTTTATCTGTATAATCAACGTTTTTTTGATTATACAAAAATTTTTATTTTGATGAATCAAATGCTATTTTTTCTTTTAAATAAGCCATTTATTCTGCTAATTTTTCTTTTGACTAATCAATTTTTTTTAAAATTTTTTGATTAGTTAATTAGTCGAAAATTTTTTGATTAATCAACACTCTATTTTCTTGATTAATCAAATGTTATTTTTGTTCATTGTGTAGAGATTGTTTATAGTATGTGCAAAACTTGTCAAAATCTCATTTACTTTTATTATTTTTTATTGTGAAATATAATTTATTGATATTTTTCATTTTTTTCGTTACTTTAAACAAGCTCCTTATCTTAAAATATTCATATGCCACAAGATTTTTATTCCCTTCTCGGCGTAAACCGAAACGCTTCGGATGATGAGATTAAACGAGCTTATAGAAAATTGGCTCAAAAATATCATCCTGACCGAAATAAAGATAATAAGGAAGCAGAACAAAAATTTAAAGAGATTAACATGGCTTATGAAGTGCTTTCTGATCGCAAAAAAAGAGGCCAATATGACCAATTTGGCGAAGCAGGAGTAAATTTTGATGCGCAATCTCAAGGATTTACCGGACAAGGATTTGATTTTTCTGATTTTACTACTGGATTCGGGGATATTTTTGAAACCTTTTTTGGAACATCAAATCAGCGAACGAGGAAAAAGGCTGGGCCAAGGCGTGGCCCTGATATTGAAACCGCGATTGATATCTCTTTTGAGGAAGCAGCGTTTGGCACGGAAAAAGATCTCAAAATTACCAAAGCTGTTTCATGTGAACGATGTCGAGGTCAAGGCAATGAACCAGGTTCTCGTATAGTAAGCTGTGCCACCTGTCAGGGAACTGGCGAAATACGAACGGTTCGTTCGACCTTTTTTGGTCAAATGGCGACTTCGCACCCATGTAATACTTGTAATGGTGAAGGGAAAATTTCAGAAAAAACTTGTGGAGACTGTCATGGAACTACTCGGTTAAGAAAAACTGAAAGTCTCACCATTAAAATTCCAGCTGGCATTGACGACAATTCCACTATCCGTTTAAGCTCAAAGGGCGAAGCAGGGATGAAAGGTGGAGCTTATGGCGATCTTTATATCCATATACGCATACGAGCTTCAAAAAATTTTACTCGTAAAGGATATGACGTTTTGAGTGAAGAACATATCCATTTCCT
>CAZTVN010000013.1:0-23464 GCA_964617145.1 uncultured Candidatus Peribacteria bacterium | reverse complement strand
TTTCATAAGCTTGCGTTGCAGCAAATGACAAAAAATGAAGATTTCGCGCAGGAACAAAAGTGCTGGGAAGTGAGCTATTCCATTCGATCACAACTTCTTTATGAGTAAGCGCATTTTTTGTGAGTTGTTGTAAGAGATGAAGATTCAAAATACTGTGAGCAATATTGAGCTTTTTAGCGATATTTTTCGCGCATTCAAGTTCTACTTTATGACGTTGTCCGTAATCAAAAGAAATAGCAGTTACAGAGTCAAAATGTTTAAGAGCCCAGCAAAGACACGTAGTAGAATCTTGTCCTCCAGAAAAAACAACGAGAGCCTTTTTCATATTTTTAAAATATTAAACGCCACGCTTATTTCCAAAAAGCATAATATGAAGTCGAGGGGAAAAATGGACACCGATTTCACGACATTTTTGTTCAAGCCATAAACTTCTTTTTTGAAGAATGTCGGGATCAACTCCTTCCGGCATAAAGTATATTTGATCTCGAGGAATATCATGGTTTTGAGCGACATTTAAAGCCTCATGGATATCATCTTCATCGCAAATAACAAATTTATAATCCACACAGGGAGTGTTCGGAAAAATTTTAAGATCATAATATCTCGTCTTCGCATTTTTGAGCTTATAACTAACATTAATTTGGTGAAAAGGAAGATCGGTGGCAATGCTTCCATTCGTCTCGACTTCAAAGAAAAAATCCGAAAATTGCTTCATCAAAAATTCAATAACATCGCTAAAAAGAAGCGGTTCTCCTCCAGTAAAAAGGATCCTATTTGTATTATGTTTTTGAGAAAGTGCGCGAATTTCATTGATAAGATCAAAAAGTTGGAATGTTTTAAAATCAAGAAAATCTTTATGCCAGGTATATTTGCTATCACACCAAATACAAGTAAGGTTACACCCTGCAAAGCGCACAAAAATGTAAGGAATTTCACGATTTTTCCCTTCCCCTTGATTGGAATAAAAAATTTCGGAAATATTGACGATCGATCGCATGATAAAGCTGAAAAAAGACATAACTTATAGTGCTATAATGAAATATTTTTTTTTTTTTTTTCCCTTGACAATAATTGGTGTTTTAAGTATGTTTCCACTCTTAAAATATAAATTTTTACAATGGAATTGTTGTCAAAAAGGGATACCTCTCTTTCTGGGACTGAGGAAGATCTTTTAAACCAGTATAAAGATACAAGGACTATGCAGCTTCCATCTTTGGAAGGTAAAAGACGAGGCAATTTTCGCATGACCACCATTTCTCCTTTAAATCCCAGGCAAGGTGAAATCCTTTTGGTTCCCGGCGCACCATGGAATCTGGATATGACGAAAGAGTCGGCGATATATCTTGCCATGAGAGGGAATCGACCAGTTACTACCTTTGAACAGCCGACTGCCGGAAAACCTGCGCAAAGACGGCCGGAGGCGGTTCGTACGGTTTTTGATTTTATGCGGGGCTCACAATCGGCACAATCGGAAGGTTCGTCGCCGCAAGGATCTCCAAAGCCAATTCAAAAATGTCTGGACACTTTTAATTATGCTGCATAAAATCGGATCAGTAATTCCCTTGACACACTAAACAAAGGATTCCTTAGAAGCTTTATTTTATAAAGCTTTATGCTATTGTGATAAAAAATAAGTTTCAAATTAAAATATATTTTCATCCTTTAAGCAAAAAAACATGATGAAATGTCCTATAACAGGATGTAGTAATTGTTGCGGAGAAGCCAAAGCCGAGGGATTTTTAAGACTCGGACTCGGACTGTTTCTCCTCTTAATTGGGATTAATAAGTTTCTAATGGGGTTCACGGATGTTGCCAATCAAATGGTGCAACCCTTTGCAGACACTTGGTTTCCATCAAGAGTGGCTTTAATATGGCTCTATCTTGTGCCATTTATTGAAGTCATTTTGGGTGCTGGCTTGATATTTCTATGCAAGCACAAAAAATCTTTTTACTGTGCTACGGGGGTATTTCTCCTTGTCATGCTTTTTGGAACGACGGTAATGGGTGATATGAATGCGATTCAAGGAAATTTCCTTCTCCTTCTTGTTCTCTCGTATGCCATGACTCGCTGTTGTGAATGCGGAGGAAAAATGGAAAAGAGGTAGAAATGTAAAAATAAATGAAAAAGGCGTGGCGTGAATAGTCCGCGCCTTTTTTGTATAATAGAAATGATTTTTTCAGCACCTCCTTAAGTAATCGATGAACGATATAACAAAAAAACTGAGTTTTCTCGAAAAAAGCATAGCCGAGTTTTATAAAATTTTTGGAAGACACAATCTACCATGGAGGAAAGTTCATATATCACCTTATGAAGTTTGGGTAAGCGAAATTATGCTTCAGCAAACACAAGTTTCAAGAGTAGAAAAATATTATAAAAATTTTTTGGAACGATTTCCAGACATAGATGCTTTGGCGAAATCTTCATGGGAAGAATTTTTACCCTATTATGCAGGCTTAGGATATTATCGTCGTGGCCAAAATATGTTAAAAACAGCAAAAAAAATTGTTGAACTCTATAACGGGAAGTTTCCATCCGATAAAAAGGAATTAATGAAATTGTCAGGAATTGGTTCTTACACAGCGGACGCGATTTTGTGTTTTGCCTATGAGAAAAATGTTTTAGCTTTTGATACGAATCTGAAAAAAATTTTCGGGCGCTATCTCTGTGGTGATAAAAATGCGAAATTTGGAAAAGAAGTGGTTGTAAATGGTTTGAAATGTAAGAAAAAATGGTTAAATGGAGCACTTATGGATTTCTCCAATATCATTTGTTTGAGGAAACCGAAATGCCTTATTTGTCCTTTAAAAGAAAAATGTAAATACTATAAAGAAGCTGGAAAAAAAGAATGGAGTCAGAAAATGCCAAAAAAAAGTTTTCCAACAAAAGAAGCTCAAGTATTTCTCTGGCTTCATCGAGACCATAGAGAATATTATTCACCAAATCCAGATCATTTCGAAATCTTCCATTTAAATAAAGATCACAACACCAGAGATGCGATGAAAAAATATTTTTTTGAAAAATACGGACTGAAATTATCTGTCCGTCCACCACACAAAAAAACCTATATCGATAATATTCCAACACTCTTTGTGAATGCTCAAATTCTTCTTGGAGAGCATGAATTTGGAGTATTTAAGAAAGAAGAGATAACTCAATTTACCTCATAAAAAAGATGAAATACCTCGATCTCACTCATACATTTACCTCAAAAATGCCAGTTTATCCAGGAGATCCAATTCCGAAATTATATCAATCCGCCTTTATTGATCAAGATGGATTTAATGATACGCAAATACAAACAGGAATGCATGTCGGTACTCACATCGACGCGCCACTTCACATGATCAAAAATGGCAAAAAGATTTGCGATTACAAACCCGATCATTTTTTTGGAAGAGGCTGTCTTATTGATGCGCGCTCCGCTCATACCATCGATGAAAATTTTCTCAAAAGAAAAAAGATTAAATCAGGCGATATTGTGATCATTCTCACGGGTTTTTACAAAAAATTTAGAAAACCAGAGTACTTCGAGACGTATCCAGAAATAACCAAAACTTTCGCGAAACAAATGGTTGACGCAGGAGTAAAAATTGTTGGAATGGATACTTTAAGTCCCGATCGGCCGCCATTTGCCATTCATAAACTTTTTTTAAAGAACGACATACTCATTATCGAAAATCTTACGAATTTAGAAAAATTGTTAAAATATAAAAATTTTAGTATCATAGCGCTGCCTGCAAAATTCGATGCGCAGGCGGCACCAATAAGAGTCGTAGCAGAGATTCCTTAAATTGATGATGACGAAGTACAAGAAATCATACAAAAAATTTTACAATCACAATAAATTGTGATCACATGAACTTATGTTTTTCAGCACCTCCTTAGCACCTCCTTAGCACCTCCTTAGCACCTCCTTAGCTTAAAAATTTCCCAATGACAGAAAAAACTACATTTGCCGCTGGCTGTTTTTGGGGCATCGAAGCAGCCTTTCGAAAAATTAAAGGTGTAATCAATGTCACGGTCGGCTACACAGGAGGCCAGACAAAAAATCCAACTTATGAAGATGTTTGCAGCCACTCAACCGGACATGTCGAAGCCGCGCAAGTAGAATTTGATCCAAATATTGTTTCATACGATGAGCTTCTCGATGCTTTTTGGAACATGCACAATCCTACGACCAAAAATCGTCAAGGCCCAGATATAGGCTCACAGTACCGATCCGTTATTTTCTTCCATTCGCCAGATCAGGAGAAGATAGCTCTAGCTTCAAAACTTAAACTCGAACAAAGTGGTAAATTCGATAAACCCATCGTGACCGAAATCACAAAAGCCTCAGAATTTTATCAAGCTGAAGAGTATCATCAAAGGTACTTCGAAAAGCATGGATTGCAGTCGTGCCATATATAAAGAGGACTCAGAAATAATTATTGCGCCACAAAACTCGTAGCTCCAAGCCAAGCAAGATCAAAAACAACTTTCATGCTACGAGCAAAAGTCGGACTTTCCACGATAAACCCAAGCAGTTCATCTCTTAAACTACCCATGCAAATTAAGTGCCAAAATCAATGGTGTGAGGAAAAATTCTCAATAAGTGAAGAGGAGAAATCATTTATTGAGAGGATAAGTCCTGTAATCAAAGGGAGAAAATATGCCATCCCCTTGCCCGTAATATGTCCCGTGTGTCGCATGCAAAATCGTGTGGCACATCGAAATGAACAATATTTCTATCATCACACTTCAGCAATCTCAGGAAAGCCGTTAATTTCGCTCTATGCGCAGGACAATTCATGGGGAAAAGATTATAAAATAGTGACAAATGATGAATGGTGGAGCGACGCTTGGGACGGCGTGAATTTTGGAAGAGATTTTGATTTTTCGAAAGGCTTTTTTGAACAATTTTTTGAATTAAGTAAAAAAAATACCAAAAGTGAGTTTGATTCAAGTAAGTAACGAAAATTCTCCCTATACAACAGGAACGGGCTATTGCAAAAACTGTTATCTCATCAATTCATCAGAAAACTGCGAAAACTGCTATTATGGAAAGTTGCTACAAACATGCCGCGATGTCATTGATTGCAGTTACGCTTACGATTCTGAGCTCCTTTACGAATGTTTTTATGTGCGAAATTGCTACAACTGTCATTATCTCTCATACAGTCAAAATTGTTCGGATTGTTGGTTTTCAGAAAATCTGAAAGGATGTAAAAATTGTTTTCTTTGTACCGATCTCACCAATAAGGAGTATCATATTTTGAATAAACCAGTAAGCAAAGAAGAGTATAAAAAGAAGCTCGATATGGTGAAAGGCTCATACGAACAAACCATGAAGGCGAAAGGTTTTTTGGATGATATACGACTAAAACGTATCCACAAATACGCCAATATCGTAAATTGTGAAAATTCAACAGGAGACTTTCTTACAAATTGTAAAAATTGTGTCGATTGCTATGATGTGAATGACAGTGAAGATTGTTGTTATGTGCAGGTTGGAGTGAATGTGAAAGATCTTTTCGATTGTTCTAATATGTATTTAAAGCCAGAACTTTGCTATCAAGTGCTTGGAACCATCGCCATTTATAATGTGCTTTTCAGCATTTATGTTTTTCATAGTCACGATGTGATGTATAGCGAATTTTGTTATAATTGCGAGCATCTTTTTGGATGCTCGGGGCTTCGCAACAAAAAATACTGCATCTTAAACAAACAATATTCAAAGGAAGAATACGAAGAACTTGTGCCAAAAATTATTCAACACATGGGAGGCGAATGGGGGAAATATTTTCCAATGAAATATTCACCTTTCGGCTATAACGAAACTTTGGCAAGCGAATATATCGCCCTAACAAAAGAAGAGGTCAAATCGCGTGACTGGAATTGGCATGAGGAAGAACAAGCTTCGAAAAATTATATGGGGCCGGAAATCACGTTTTCAGACCATATCCGCGATGTTGATGAAAAAATAACAGAAAAGATTTTAAGCTGTGAAGTCACGGGGAAACCATACAAAATCATTCCACAAGAACTTGCGTTTTATAAAAAAGTTGAAATTCCGATCCCAAGAAAATGTGCAGACCTGCGGTATAAAGACCGCATGAAATTACGAAATGAAAGAAAACTCCATTCACGAAATTGTACGAACTGTAATAAAGAGGTGAAATCAACGTACCCTCCAGATCGTCCAGAAAGAATCTATTGTGAGAAATGTTATTTGAAACAGATATATTAACGAAATCACAAATGTTAAAGACGTGCCCACAATGTCAAAATGTTTTTGAAATTTCAGTTGAAGATTTCGCCTTTTACGAAAAAATTTCACCGGTTTTCCAAAATAAAAAGTACACCATCCCGACTCCCTCCCTATGTCCAGATTGTAGGCGGCAGCGACGAATGATGTTTAGAAACGAAAGGCATCTTTATCACAGAAAATGTGATCGTACGGGAAAACAAATTATATCAATGCATAGACCAGACGTACCCTTTCCCGTCTACTCTCAAGAAGTTTGGTTTTCCGACGAATATGATGGACGAGAATTTGGACGAGATTTTGATTTCAATCGTCCATTTTTTGAGCAATTTAAAGATCTTCGCGACCGCGTTCCACATTTGTCATTGATTTCTTCCAATAATGAAAACTCCGATTTTTGCAATGTTGTGGGAAATTCCCAAAATTGTTACCTCATTTTCGGCTCGATAAATTGTGAAAATTGTTATTATGGAAGTCCATTTAACTGCAAAGATACATCTGACACGTTACTGCTAAGAAATTCAGAACTTTGCATCGAATGTATGGATTCGACGAATCTCTATAATTGCTACTTTTGCCAAAATTGCAGTTACTGCCAAAATCTCCGTTTTTGCTTAAATGTGCAAAATTCCAGCGATTGTTTTGCGTGCATCGGACTCAATCATCGAAAATATTGCATCTTAAATGAACAGTACTCCGAAGATGCCTATAAAAAAATCGTAAGTGAATTTGAAAAAAAAGGATTGGGAGCGATAAACGAAATTTTAAAAAAACTGGAAGAGCTAAAATTAAAAGTTCCGCATCGCTCTTACATTGGTACGAATAATCAGAATGTCTCAGGCGATTATATTTGGAATACCAAAAATGCCCACAATGTCTACAATATTGCTCAATGTGAAGACGTAAAATTTGGTTCTCAACTTTTACAGACGCGAGATAGCATGGACATCGATTATGGAGAAATTGGAGAACTTCTCTATGATTTTATGGGATTTTTTAATAATGTTTCTCGCTCGGCATTTTGTTATTGGTGTTGGGATAATATTCACGATCTTTTATATTGTGCCAATTGCACGCAAGGGGTACAAAATTGTTTTGGATGTGTAAGCTTAAAGCGATCGCAGTATTGCATTTTAAATAAACAATATACAAAAGAAGAATACGAAACACTTGTTTCGCGTATTATTGAGCATATGCGACATACTGAGCAGTGGGGCGAATTTTTTAGAAGCGATATGTCCCCCTTCTATTATAATGAAACCGTGGCGAACGAGTATTTCCCGATAACAAAAGAAGAAGCAATAAAAAGAAAATGGCGGTGGCAAGAAGAAGAGAAGGGTAAGGAATATCAGTGGCCTCAAATAGAGCTACCAGTAAGTATTTTTGAGACATCGGATGATATAACAAAGCACATTTTAAAATGTGAGGTGACAGAAAAACCATACAAAATCATTCCACAAGAATTAAAGCTTCTAAGGACGCTCACCTGCCCACCTCCAAGGATTTGTCCAGATCAAAGACATCTCAATCGATTAAAAAAACGCAATCCACGAAGGTTGTTTCAAAGAAATTGCGAAAAATGTAAGAAGAAAGTCGAGACAACTTTTGCTATGAGTCGGAGAGAAATTATTTACTGCGAGGATTGTTATGCGAAGGAGCTGTATTAAAAGATGCACGGATACGATCCAAAAGACTTTCAAAAGATGTCCGAATTTTACCACGATAAATCTCAATCAATGGAACGCAATTAACCCCCAGTCCATAGCTATCAGGCTCATCACTATGGTGAGTAAGATTCAGAAATACAGAGGGAGGATTACCAGTCTCCAGAATCTCCTTTGGAAGAGAAGGAAGAGCAGGTAGGGCACATTGAGAAAAAATCTGAGGATGATCGGCTTGCGGATCAGTCGACCAATTTCCCCTCCCCAAAGCATCAGGAAGCACTTCGTAAGCATTCGAACGCAGGGAAAAAATCTCATAAGTTAAATGAGGATCAAGAGGTTGATTTGATAGTTGCTGGGCAGAAAGATTAGCAGCAAGTATAATGCCGGAAAACAACGAAAGTCGATTTGGCGGTGAATGCCTCATGGTGCTAAGGAGGTTCTGAAAAACTCTTTTTTCACTTTATCCCAATAAATCAAACAGCCATTACAGCCTTTGCCGCAGCAGCCTTCGCTTCCCATTCGTGGGCGCGTTCGAACAGGAAGTTTTTTTGATGTTTCACGACTACATTCTTCGCTTGAAAAAAGCTTTTTCTTACGAGCAAGGGTAAGGGGAGGGAGGATTTCTTTGATACGATCTTGAGGAAGTCCATGAAAAATGGAAACAGGAATGCGAATTTTTTTGGATTGGCCAGCAGATACTTTTTCAGTAATTTCACCAGACTGAGCATCAACAAATTCTTGAAGCCGCATCCGAACAAAAACGCTTTTATCAGGCGGAGACTCAAAAGAAGAACGTTGAGGAGGCAAAAATTCGATCAAATCTCCTGGAAGAATTTCATTACGAATTTCAAAAATCATATCATCGCCCTGCCACTCAAAAATATGTCCAGCAAATTCATGGCAAGAGAGAGATCGAGAACCTGAGTAATTATGGGCGAGATTGCTAAGCCGACCATTATGAAAAGCCAAAGTATAGCCGCGATTACTCACGCAATCGAGAATTTCCATATAAGGATCGCTCTTCCAAGATTTTGGGTCGAGGTAATAATCATCAATCGCAGCTCGATAGGCATAAGCGACTATGCCAACGTAATAATTGCTTTTATTTCGTCCTTCAACTTTCAACGAATCAATGCCAAGAGAAAGATACTCATTTAAATGCGGCATAAGGCAAAGGTCTTTTGAATTTAAAATATAAGATCCATGTTCATCCTCTTCAATAGGAAAAAGTTGACCGGGCCGAAATTCCTCTTCCAGCAAAAATTCAAAAATTTCTTTATTATTTTCGTTAATGGAAAGATCGTGAATCGAACCATCTTTCAAACGAATACGCAGTGTATAATTCCATCGACAACTATGAGCGCAATTTCCTGTATTTGATCTTCGTTCAGCCATATAGTTTGAAAGAAGACATCGGCCAGAATAGGTCATACACATCGAACCATGAACAAAAGTTTCAAGCCGGATATCGGGACATTTTTCACGAATTTCGGAAAGTTCCTCAAAACTCAGTTCACGAGCAAGAACAATGAGTGAAGCGCCTTGTTTTCTCCAATAATCAACCGTAAGCCAACTGCAAACACTGGCTTGCGTGGAAATATGGATTTCAAGTTCGGGCGCATGATCCTTCACATATTGAAAAATGCCTGGATCCGAAATAATCAGGCCATCGGGCTTGACAGCTCGAATGGTGTTGAGATAGCGGGGAAGTTTTTCGATATCGCTATTGTGACTAAAAAGATTTAATGTGAGATAAACACGCTTTTTTAAAGCACGAGCGAAAGCAATTCCTTCAATAATTTCATCAAGAGAAAATTCTGATTTGGTGCGAAGGGACATATCAGGGGTACCACAAAAAACCGCATCAGCACCATAAAGAAAAGCCGTCTTTAAGCGTTCAAGAGATCCTGCTGGAATGAGAAGCTCAGCGCGATGTTTTTTTTGAAATGATGTTTTTTGTTGCATCTTCTTTGGGGGGATCATTTATACAGAAAAGCTTGTAACATAAAAAAAACTGTAATACAATTGAATTACAATTAATAAAAATAATTATGAGATCTATTCTCAATGTGTCAGTGCCAGAAAAAATGAAAAAAGAGATCCAAAAAAGAGCAAAAAAAGCTGGGAAAACAGTCAGTGCTTATGTCATATCAGTCATAAGTCTCGAAAAAGAATTCATAAGCGAAGATCAACTTATAAAAATGGCAAAAAAAGCAAAACACGATTACAAAAAGGGAAAAACAAAGATATTGAAGTCCTTAAAAGATTTGATGGATAAATGAAAATAGAAGAAATTCATTATAATGAAACCTTTGAAAAGCAATTTTACGATCTTCCCTTTTACATTAAAAAAAAAGCGATAAAACAAGAAAAAATTTTTCGTCAAAATCCTTTTCACCCATCTCTGCGACTGCACAAACTTAAAGGAAAACTTAAAGGACTTTGGAGTATTTCCATAGATCACGGATATAGAATTATCTTTGAGGTTATGGAAAATGGAGACGTCCTCTTTGTAAGTATTGGAACTCACGCTATTTACAAATAGCCCAAAAAACAAGCAAATAAATATGACCATTTTTTCAGAGTAAACCCGCAAAAAGCAGCCATTGCCGTACTTTTAAGCACACTTTTCACCCTGTTTTATATCCCTATCGTGGCGATATGGTTTTGAGCTAAATAAAAAAATCAAAAAAATCCTCTAGACAAAAAACAAAAACCCGCTACAATCAGAACGCAATGGCCATCAAAAATTTTTATTTTTTAAAAAAGCACATACTATGAAAAATAGTGCAAGGCTGACTACAGCAAGTCTCCTGCTTCTAGGGGTACTTCTGCTTGCTGGTTGTCAAACAATCGAACCTGAAACAACCGTAGCACCAGAAGAAGAAGCGGTATCAGAAGAAGTACAACCATCTACTGACATCATGCCAGTTCCACCAACAGATGCCGTAACTCTACCAACAACGGACGCAACAGTTCCAACTGATGGTACCGTACCAACTCCTCCTAGCACCGACACAACAACTGACGCTACAGCCGGGGCAACTACAGGAACAGAGCCAGTGACTGATGGTACGACTCCTGAAACAACACCATCAAATTAGTGTAAGGAACACTCGACAATATAAAAAAAACCGCTACAATTTTGATACGTAGCGGTTTTTTTTATTCCCTAATCAACGCTTATATGAAAAAAACCTCTAAGGACATGCTGAAAAACGTGGTTTCGTTACGAAAATTTCATATTTCGAGCGAAAAGCACGAACTCGCGACGAAGGCGTATCAGAAGAAGATACGTCAAGGAGCGATGAGCGCTTTGCAGCCGAAAGGTGAGATTTGCAGGAGTAAGCACGTTTTTCAGCATGTCCCTAAAATATTTTTAGCGATATTTTTAATCTCAGGCCTTTTACTACTCTCAGGTTGTCAAACCAAAACGAACCCGATTAATGATGAAGAGAATGAGAACATATCCGATGAACAATCAGAAGATGCCCCACTCGTAGTAGGAGAGCCAGAAACCGAAGGGGAATCAGGAATAAAAAAAGAATCCCAAACTTTACCAACGACTGAAGAAACGAAAGAGTTTGGAAGCGAAGAGACGCAAGATCCTATCGATCAAGAAGATGTCTCGACCGTAATTCCACCAGTAACCGTAAAGTCACCAGTAACGGATAATCAGGAAGAGTCGAATACATCGAATATGCAGGCCAAAGCCTCAGTACAATCTTTCAGGATCGTAGCCAAACAATGGTCTTTCGAACCATCAACTATTACGGTCAACGAAGGTGATACCGTAACGTTAAGTATAAAAAGTGTTGACGTAGATCATGGCTTTAAGATAAGCGAATTTGGTGTTGGTGCTCTCTTAAAACCAGGAGAAACAACCAATGTGGAATTCGTTGCAAGCAAAAAAGGAACTTATAGCTTTTTCTGCTCAGTATATTGCGGGGAAGGTCATAGCAGTATGAAAGGAACCCTTGTAGTAAAGTAAGAAATCTCTGAAAAAGTACCGCCGCGGATCACGAGAATTGTAAACAATCCACCGCGTTTACCAACGAGCCAGTTCTCTATCTAAATTTAGAGGGTATTAATGTTGAATTTCAATATCTCCATCCATCATTTTGCATTGGCAAGCGAGCCTATGGTCGCCATCATCAACGCCCAAAGCTTGAAGAGTCTGTTTTTCTTGCTCTTCCATTTCAGCTAAATGCTCTTTCCCTTGAGTTATTTTAACAATACAAGTTCCACAGATTCCATTTTCACAGGCATAAGGGATATCCCATCCTTCAGCTTGTGTTACTTCTCTCATGACTTGTCCGTTTTTGGCTGATGCTTGAGTTCCAGTGTTTTTATACTTTAATGTTGGCATTTTGATGAATGATAAAAAATTAAAAATTTAAAATCCAATAGAACTCCCACAGTGACAGGATTTTTTCACATTCGGATTGTGAAAAATAAGTCCGCTTCCATGTAACCCCGACTCAAAATCTACGATACTTTCCGATAGTTTATCAAAACTAAAATGATCCATGTAGATAAGGAGATTATCCGATAATGGAAAAGTTTCTTCACCTTCTTGAGGTTCCTGAACATAGTCATATTTGTAACTGTAGCCAGAGCATCCACCTGACTCGACTTTGATGCGAAGACCCTTAAAATCATTTTGGTGTTGATGGAGAATTTTGTAAGCATTATCAGTAAAAAGAAGGCCAGCAATACGATGATATATTTTCCCCCCTTCACGAATTTTTTCACAAATAAAATCAGATGCTTTGGGGACTTTCTTTGATAGTTCATTACTCGAGGCATAAAAAGTATTGATACGATCAACAAGAATATTAAGCTGTTCATCGGTAAAACCATGTGAAGTGGCGCCTTCCCGAAGAGATTCAAAAAGATTGGCACTGCAACCCACACAATGAAGGCCCATATCGAGCATGATATCAACGCTCCCCGGTACAAGATCAAGAATTTCCGCAATAGACATATCAGAATGAATGAGTGATTGAGTCATAAAAAATCTTAATAAGAAAGTAAATATATTTTGAAGTAATAAAGATCAATGTCAAGGCAGCAAGCTTCCTCGAAGTTTCAATAAAACAAGTTTATTTTTATCCATATCAAAAGCCAAGAAGATTAAGGATGGATGAAGCACAGTCACGAGACTGTCCTTGAGCGGGAAAAGTGTGGATATGAATAGCAGGATTAAAATTTAACTCAATGATAGCATGGTTCAAATGAGACGGAGAAGCGCTTAAATCTTGAATAATCATATCAAGGCCGCAAATACAAGCTCCGACAACCTTGGTCGCAAGAACAGCGAGTTTTTTGTACACATCCGGAATTTGATCTGTCACATCGATGCTATCACCACCTGTGGAAATATTGGAATTTTGGCGAAGGTAAACAGTTTGACCAATTTTAAGAATCGTTTTCTCATTCATGTTTTGCCTCTCTAATTCTCCAATTTCTATTTCACCAAGAGTAATTTTTTCTAATGGCTTAACATAGCCTTTGCCACGTTTGGGATCGCGATTTTTGATTTCAATAAGTTCTTCAATCGTGTGTTTCAAATCGCCAACAACATTCGCCGGCACGCGACGAAGAACTCCACATACTTGATTCCCAATGACAAGAAAACGATATTCAATGCCGCGCATATACTCTTCAACAAGGATAGTGGAATCATGATGAAAAGCCTGATTTACAGCCTTGAAATACGCATCCCTATTTCCCTTTAAAACAGGGTGAACGCCAATGCCGTAGTTTGTCTTATTCGGTTTCACAAAAACATCTTTATCAGCGAAAAATGGATAATCAGATAAAGCGCTCTCTTTCGATGTATAAACTTTCCCTTCCGGCACACTCAAGGCATTTTCTTGCAAAATAAATTTGGTAACAGCTTTATTTTCCATAATAAAGTAGCTCACTAAACTATCGAAAGATGTCATAGTTGCTTGTCTCACATACTCAATTTTTCCATCCTTCTTAAGCTGTATGAAACTGTCTTTTCGATCAAGAACGGAAACAGAAATGCCACGTTTTAAAGCCGTGCAAATAAGAATCTGAGTGGAAAGTTCAAGATCTTCGTATCCGTTAATGCGAAAAGTAGTCTCAAAATCATCCATACAACTTACGTCATAAAATTAATCCATCAAGACCTTAATACCTGGCAGTATTTTCCCCTCAAGAAATTCTAACATAGCGCCACCGCCGGTAGAAACATGAGAAAATTTATTAAGATCAATATGAAATTTTTTCACGGCATCAATGGTATCACCACCACCTATAACGGTGAGTCCTTGAGATAAAGAAACTGCCTCACAAATGGCGCGAGTACCATCCTCAAATGGCGGATATTCATAAAGTCCTAGGGGGCCATTCCAAATGATCGTTTTGGAATCACGTATCACCTGACAATACCTTGTGACCGTTCTTGGGCCGATATCAAGAATTTTCATATACATGGAAACGTCTTGAATAGGAATGGCAAGTGTAGAAACTTTTGGACCAATTTTACTGGCCACAATGACATCTTTTGGAAGAATAAATTTTTCATGTTCCTTTTCAACCAAAAGCATGATTTCTCGAGCAACATCAATTTTGTCTTTTTCATAAAGAGATGTCCCGACATTATAACCGCATGCCGAAAGAAAAGTATTGGCAAGCCCGCCGCCAATTAAATAAAAATCAGCTTTGTTGGTAAAATTTTTAAGAATCTCGATCTTTGTATCAATCTTCGCTCCGCCCATAATGAGCGTAACAGGCCCTTGCGGCTTTTCGAGAATATGAGACAAAACATCCACTTCTTTCTCGAGAAGAAATCCTGCATAAGAAGGCAGATTCTCAGCGATGCCTGTGACAGAAGCATGATCCCTGTGGGCAACACCAAAAGCATCAGAAACATAAATATCACCGAGCGATGCAAGTTCAGTGATAAAATGAGGATCTTTAGATTTTTCTTCTTTAAAGTAGCGAATATTTGGAAACATGATAGTGTCACCATTTTTCATGGAATTGATAATGTTTTTGACTTTTTCTCCTCTACACGTATCTAAAACAGGAACAGTTTTTTTGAGAAGTTTTGAAAGACATTCGCCAACGGGATTCATTTTAAAAGAATCTCTTTGGTCATCTTTGGGACGACCAAGGTGAGAAATAACGATCACACGAGCCCCTCTTGCTAAAAGATACGAAATGGTTGGAAGAGTACGGCGTATACGCTCATCATCAGTAACTTTATTAGTCTTTTCATCAAGAGGAACATTAAAATCGACACGAAGAATGACTTTTTTCCCGGTAACATCAATGTCTCGAATAGTGCGCAATTTTTTGACCTGCATGCCTTTATATTTATATGATAAAGTGGGGAATGTAAATGATGTTTTTTTTGCATTCCACCACTTCTATGAAAATTATTTTCAGTGACATCGATGGAACTTTGGCTCATTACGAAAAGCATTTTAAGGCCTATGCGAAAGTGAGGCGAAGCAAAAATGGCAAAATTTTTTATGAGGATAAAACAACGAAAATCGTCCGTGAATGTATAGCTCTCCCGACCCTAACTTCAGGAGATGCGTATATTTCCCAAAGGACTCTCGAACTTATTGGGAAAATAAGAAGCCACGGTGTTTTATTCGCTCTTATAAGCGGAGCGAGAACAACGACATTCATCCAAAGGATGAAAATGCTTCCGGAAGTTGATATTGCCATTGCTGAAAACGGTGGGAAAATTTATGAACGTAAAGATGGAGACATGCTGAAAAATGTGGCTTCTTTACTTGACTGTCTATCCATGACTGCGCCAAAGCAAAGTGGTAGGCGGGCAAAACGCGTATCGCTCAAACTTGATAAAGATTGGATAAAAACATTCGAGAAAATTACAGGAGAAATCCCCTCAAACAAGCCGCCAGAAAAACGAAATGGAGTCCTTTGGAATACTTACAAAAAACTTAAAGATCAGGGATACAAAGTGGATGCAAAAGGCTACGACACCGCATTTCGAGTACATTTAGAAGAATCCGTGAATAAAAGTCTCGATCAAATCCAAAGTATCATTCAAAATTTTCCAAAAACCATAACCGTAAGAAAAAATTTAGGAAAAATCGATTTTTATCCGACTCTTTCTGGAAAAGGCAATGCGGTAAAATTTATTTTAAAACGATATAAAATCAAAAAAACAGAAAGTCTCGCGATATTTGATGATGACAATGATTTGCCGATGGCGGAGGCGGTTGGAAAAGTGATGATCTCGGAAGTGACGAGTGAAAGCGTAGAAAAAGCTTTAAAAAAACATAAAAATTGGATTCGCGCAAAAGAGAGAGGCATTTTGGCGATAGAAGAGCTTTTAGAGAAGGCACTTTCTATGCTATAATAAAAAGATAGATTTTTCAGGCCTCTTTAAAAAAATCATCGCATGACGAGCAAACATTCAGAAGATGGGTCTGTAAAATCTCATTTCGTCGAAAAATTTACGAAACGGGAGCAAAAACGGCCAACTGGCTACGAAGCAGTCTCTTGGCTCAAAAAATTTCTTCGCTACACGGACTATATAAGCGCTGCAGAGCTTTATCTTAAAAATAATTTTTTTCTTAAAAAACCTTTAAACAAAGAGCATATAAAGGAACGTATTTTAGGACATTGGGGAACCGTTCCAGGCCTAAATTTTATTTATGGATGCCTAAATTATCTTATCTCGCAAAAAAAATGTGAAATATTGCTCATCGTCGGTCCAGGCCACGGAGCTCCCTCGGTACTTGCGAATCTTTTCGTTGAAGGGACTCTCGAACATTTCTATCCAGAATTTTCGCTCGACACAAAGGGAACTGGAAAACTCATACATGATTTTTCTTGGCCTCGGACACTTTTTCCAAGTCACGTAACTCCAACAGTTCCCGGTTCAATCTTGGAAGGAGGTGAGCTTGGATATAGCCTTGCTACCGCTTACGGCGCGGCCTTCGACAATCCAAATCTCATTGTCGGGGTCATAGTTGGCGATGGAGAAGCCGAAACAGCCGCATTAAACGCAGCATGGCACAGCAATAAATTTCTCAATCCAAGAACCTGCGGCGCGGTACTTCCTATTGTGCATATCAACGGCTACAAAATATCGAACCCAACGATTTATGGCACGATGAGCAATGAAGAATTGAAAAATTTATTTCTTGGTTACGGATATGAACCTCTACTTGTGGAACTCCCACAACTTGAAGAAAAAATGCTAAAAACCGTATTCGAAGCGTACAGAAAAATACGATCAATACAAAAAAAAGCTCGCGCTAAAACACGGTCACACGCTTCGAGAAAAAACATGTCTTCAGGAAAAAATATACAAAAGCCAATATGGCCAGTAATACTTTTGCGTTCTCCAAAAGGATGGAAAGGCGTGCATGAATTTTTAGGTCATCAAATTGAAGGATCATTCCATTCTCATGGGGTGCCCATCGAAAATCCGAAAGAAAACCCATTGGCCATAAAAACCATAGAAAAATGGCTGAAGAGTTACAAAATAGAAGAACTTATTGACGAGAAAGGCAGACCAAAAAAAGAAATTATGAAATATGTGCCAAACAAAAAATTTGCGATCGGCGCAAATCTTCATGCGATCGGAGGAAACTTTTACAAACCTTTGAAACTCCCAAAACTCTCCGAATACGAAACAAAATTCAAAAAACGAGGAGCAACTCTTTTAAGCAGCATGCTAGAACTTTCGGCTTTTCTAAGAGATATATTGAAACGAAATCCTGATAATTTCCGAATTCTCTGTCCTGATGAGATGGAGTCAAATAAGCTTGAAAAAGTCTTTGAAGCGACAAAGCGTGCTTACATGTGGCCAATCAAAAAAACAGATGAAAACATTGATCCAAACGGAAAAGTGATGGAAATGCTTTCAGAAAATACTCTTCAGGGATGGCTTCAAGGCTACATTTTGACAGGTCGTCACGGAATTTTCGTAAGTTACGAAGCCTTCACGCCGATCATAACAAGTATGGTCGATCAATACGCAAAATTTTTAAAACAAAGTTTTCACGTCCCTTGGAGAAAACCCATCCCAAGCGCGATCTACCTTCTTACAAGTTTGGGCTGGAGGCAGGATCATAATGGATATTCGCATCAAAATCCAAGCTTTGTGAGCAATATTCTTCAAAAACATGGAGAATTTTGCCAAATCTATTATCCGGCGGATTCCAATAGTTTGTTGGCCGCGATGGAAGAAACACTGTGCAAAACAAACGCTATCTCCGTTATCGTTGCGGGAAAAACGCCTCTGCCTGAGTGGCTTACACTTGAAGAGGCAAGAAAACAGGCGCAATCGGGTATAGGGATTTGGGAATGGGTAGGAGGAAGAAACGCAAGTAAAGATCCCGATGTAGTTTTAGCATCAGCAGGGGATTATGTTACTCAAGAAGCGCTTTTAGCTGTTAAATTATGTCGTAAACTTATTCCCGAACTCAAAATCCGATACGTGAATGTTTCAGAACTTACATCGATTTCACTTGGGGATACCTGTAGTCATCGGCATGTGTGTGCAACAGAAGAAGGAGTAAACCACTACTTTACAAAAGATAAACCAGTCATCTTCAATTATCATGGATACATCAATGATGTTGAGCACATTCTTTGGCCATATACGACATCAGATCGTTTTTCGCTTCATGGATATAAGGAAGAAGGATCGACAACAACACCATTTGATATGAAAATCCGAAATGGCGTGAGTTGTTATCACTTAATGATAGATATGCTTCGCCACGCTATAAAAACCAATAAAGCAATCGCCAAAAAACACAGAAAAATCTGCGTCATGTTAGAAAAAAAAATCAGTGAACATCAAAATTATATTCAAAAACAGGGTGATGATCCGGAAGAAATAAAAAATCTACGATGGTAAAGATGATAAAAAACAAAAAAAATGAGCATTCTGCAAGCGGAAAATCAAACATAGTGATTCTCGGCGCTGGCTTTGCCGGCTTAAGAGTGGCTCAGGAGCTTGAAAAAAAACTGCGAAGAAGTGATTACAAGGTGATCCTTATCGATAAAGAAGATGTCCATATATTTACCGCCGATCTCTATGAAGTATCAACAGCCTTTAATAAAAAAATAACGCCTAAATGTCTCATAAGACTCAAGGAATCTATAGCTACGCCGATCAAAAAACTCATAAATCCAAATCGTGTTATCTTCCTCAAAGACACTATAGTCGATATCGATCCTCAGCAAAAAAGGATTATCCTCAAAAAAAATGGAATCATCCCTTATCGCTATCTGGTTGCTAGTCTCGGAAGCGAGACAAATTATTGTAATATCGAAGGATTAAAAGAACACTCATTGGCCATGAAGACGGTAAAGGATGGGATAAAAATAAATTGTCATATCGATCAATTTTTTCAATCGTTATGGAAGAAGGGTTCTACAAGAGAAGTCACTCTAACGGTCGGCGGTGGAGGAGCATCTGGGACAGAAACCATAGCTGAATTGACAGGATCGATCGACCGATTAGCAAAAAAATATGATTACCCACGAGAAAAAATAAAAATGCAACTCATAGAAGGATCAAATACTCTCGCAGGTATGGACAAAAAAGGAACGGAAATCATTGAAAAGCGTTTAAAAAAACTCGGAATAAAAGTGTATTTAAGCCACTATATTACCAAAGTGGAAAAAAACTTCATTATGGTGAAGGCTCGAAAAGGAGAGCGAAAGTTGCCTACGGATATTCTCATTTGGACAGGAGGAGTGAAGGTAAGCGATTTGATACAAAGAACCTTAGGCGATAAAGAGAAAAAAGGAGCCATTGTGGTAAATAAATATCTCCAAAGTAAACAATATTCAGATATTTTTGCCGCTGGAGATAACGCCTATTTTCCTGATCCTGAAAAGAAAGATTGTCGCGTGCCGATGCTGGCTCAAAATGCTATCGAAGAAGGGAAAATCATCGCAAAAAACATTCTCTTGGCTCTTGAAGGGGAAAATGGTATCGAATATAAACCAAAAAAAGAAAAATATCTCATTCCGCTGGGAGGAAAATACGCGATCTTAAAAATCGGAGATAAAATCTTACACGGTAGATGGTGCTGGATGTTACGAAGAATTGTTTCGTTAAAATACGCACTGCAAATATTGCCTTTAAAAAAAGCTTGGTGTAAGTGGCTAAAAAGTAACAAAATTTTTGTCGAGAATGATTAAGAAATTCCTAGATCAAGCTCAAAACCCTGCGAACATAAGAAAATTTGCGTTCCCGAAGAAATTTCATAAATGCTAAAGATTCATCAAGACTCATAATAAAAACTCCACTACATACATTCCCTTCACAGATCATGCGAACAGGCTTTATGGGGAAATAAGCAAAGTCATTTTTGGATCGGCCTCGAACACAAAGAGCGTCATACAATTTGTCTCTTTGATCGGTCGCATCGGAAACTTCCATCACATCATGCAATTTTAAAATCTGCTCTATAGCCTGACTTACATCGATAATGCGTCCATCAACAGCAATCGTGATATGGGCTAATCCGTGATCGTCAAAAGCCACACTCACTTCTTCCATATTGTAACGTTTACGGCGCATCAGCGAAGCAATACGATTTAAGATTCCAATAACATTTCGAGCAATAATATGAATAAATCGCATCGAATGTTCTTTTTCAAGATTTTCAGGGGTATAAATGTCTTCAACTGGCATAGAATAAGTGTTTAATGAGTAATCGTCTCCCCTAATGTTTTTCCACCAGGAACCATCGGAAAAACATTGTCTTCTTTTTTTACTTGATGATCGACAACACAAGGCCCAACTTCTCGAAAAATTTTTAGATAATATTTTTTTATATCTTTATCAGAGTGAAGGATATAACCTGAAACGCCATAAGCATCAGCAAGTTTTACGTAGTCAGGATTAGTAAGTTCGACAGATGAATAATTGTTTTTATAAAAAAGTTCTTGCCACTGGCGCACCATTCCAAGGAAATGATTATTCAGAATCATAACTTTCAGATTCAAATGATGTTGAGCGATGGTCCCAATCTCTTGGATATTCATTTGAACTCCTCCATCACCCGTCACACAAAGGACGGTTTTATCTGGACAAGCAAACGCAGCTCCCATGGCAGTAGGAAGAGCAAACCCCATAGATCCGGAACCACCGGAAGTGAGCCATTGTACCGTTGAAGCTATGCTGCACGAAAGAGACGTCCACATCTGGTGCTGCCCAACATCGGTCACAAGAATATATTTTGAAGGATTTTGTTCTATTTCCTCACTGATAGCAGCAAGACAATCTCGCATAGTAAAACCTCCAGGGGAACGTTCGTAAGGACATGAATGTTTCCATGTACTAATATTTTTCCACCAATCCGGAATATCTAAAGTCTCAAGTTCGGGATGAGAAAGCATCTGCTCCAAAAATTGGAGCGCATCGCTATGAACCGCTATATCAGCACATACAACTTTATTGAGTTCAGCTCGATCGATATCAATATGGATAATGGTAGCATTTTTACCAAAAACATCATATCGACCAACAATACGATCATCAAAGCGCGAACCAATATTTAAAATAAGATCAGCTTCATGCATGGCCATATTGCTGTGATAAAAGCCATGCATCCCAAGCATGCCGAGATAATAAGGATTATCGTGAGCTATAGTGCCCTTTGCCAGTAAAGTCGTTACAGTCGGAATCCGTGTTGTATTGATAAAATCACAAACAGCTTTCTCCGCGCCCGACAGCTTCACTCCATGACCAACAAGAAGCATGGGGCGACGAGATTTTTTTAAAGCATCAATAATTTTTTTAATAATTTTCGGATCAACGAGTTGATAGGCTTTGCTCATCGGATCCGTTTCAATAAAAGGAATTTTGGGTATAGAAAATTTTAGAGGATGCTCATGAGCCAAAATATCTTTGGGAACATCGATGTGTACAGGCCCAGGACGTCCACTGAGCGCAATGGCAATCGCTTCAGAAACAATAGGAACAATACTGAAAGGATCATCAACAAGATAGTTATGTTTCGTAATATTAAGAGTAATGCCTGTCACATCAACTTCCTGAAACATATCCTTTCCAATCATAGGCAAAGGCACTTGCCCTGTAATCGCCAAAATGGGAATAGAATCCATATGAGCATCAGCGATACCGGTTATAAGATTGGTAGCTCCCGGTCCAGAGGTCGCACAACAAACGCCGATTTTCTTTGTAGCTCGCGCCCATCCTTGAGCCGCAAAAGCAGCTCCTTGCTCATGTCGTACAAGAATATGTCGAATATTGTTATGGTAAGGAAGCGCGTCATAAAAAGGAAGAATAGCGCCTCCAGGATAACCAAAAATAGTGTCAACTCCATGAGCAGAAAGAGTATCAAGTAAGGCATCTGAGACAGTGTAAGTTCTTTGAGGCATAGAATTATGATATAGAAAAAACTCTCCACCTCCTTTTCATCATAACACGAAACGAAAGGAGGAATGGAGAAAACTAGAGTACGACAATGAGGGAAAGGAGGCTTACACTTCTTCCAAAATTCAAAGCAGCGAACTCAAAAGGCAAAAAAGCTAACATTGAAAAATCACAATGACAGGTTTATCTTACAAAAACGTCTTATAAAAAGTCAAGAGCTGTAAAGGTAATTTCTCACGAAAGAAAATGTTGCAGCATTGACTTTGACACCATGGGAAGACACGGTAATAAGAGATTAGAAAAATTTTTTCCACATTTGACAAGGGGAAAAATTTGCGGGAAGTAGGAGAAAATTGTAATTTAACCTCCTTTATATTTTAAAAATTGCCAATGGAAGAATCCTCAGAAAAAGCTGACCCTTTTGATTATGGATCAGCAAGAAAAGTTGCGATAGTTGATCCTCATTATGACCCTTGGGAAGGCATTCAGCCAGCACCTCCTGATCCGCTTTTTGCTGTTGGAAAAAGAGCAGCAGAGTTAGGGAGGGAACATCCCGATGCTATTCTATTTAATCTTGGACTTGGAGTCTATAGAAGGCAAGGTCCAGTTACACTTGATTGTGTGATACAAGCAGAGCAAGCCCTTGCAAGCGAATTGGATGGACATACTAATAGGGAATATCGTGGTCAAAAAGGACATCCGGAGTTTTTAGAAAAAGCTCTTGAAGTAGTGTTTGGGACAGATCATCCCTTGTTGAAACCACCTCACAGAGAAAGAATAGTAGCACTCGCCACGCCAGGAGGAACAGGAGCCAATTTTATGGTAGCAGAATTGATAAGAATTTTAGAAAAGGAGACCAATCAAAAAGCAGTACTTTTTTCTGGAATCCCAGGATGGCCAAATCATGCAAATATTTTTGGGAAAAAACATGGAATAGAAATACAAGAGTTTGATCACCTCGATAGGGATGATTCGCCAAGTCTGCTAAATCTTTCAACTGTCATTGAAGAGAGAAAACAAAAAGGAGAATATATTCCGCTCATTCTTGCTCAGGATAGGTGTCATAATTCAACAGGCATAAATTATACTCCATCTCAAATAGAAGATTTTGTGGCTTTAGCGAAATATTATAATGCAATAGTATTTGTCGACTCGGCCTATCAGGG
>CAZTVN010000012.1:0-23484 GCA_964617145.1 uncultured Candidatus Peribacteria bacterium | reverse complement strand
GAACATTTTGCAGCCGAAATGGTAAAATTGCAGTAGATGGTATGTTTTTCAGCACTTCCTTAGGTTCCTTTATCGAGATTCAACTATTTCTTTTTTTCCACCAAAAATTCCATAAGGCCGAACAAAAAGCACAAAGATGAGGATGAGAAAAACAAAAGCCTGCTTAAAGCTTCCCGGCATATTGGTAAAACCGATAATAAAATTTTCAGAAAAACCAATAATAAGAGAACCTAAAATAGCGCCATGAAAACTTCCAACACCGCCGATGACGATAGCTGAAAAAACCTTGATACCTAAATCGAGTCCCATAGTAGGTGACAGATTTTGGTCAAATGCGACAAGAATACCTGAAATTCCGGCCAAAAGAGAAGCTAAAGCAAAAGTAATACTTAAAGTGCGATCAACAGAAATGCCAAAAAGAGATGCCATTTGTTTATTATCTGAAACGGCACGGATGGTCTTACCGATTTTTGTTTTATAGAGAAAAAGAAAAAGGAAAACTAAGGTCAAAATCGAAGCCACAATGATGACGATTTGAGCACGAGTAATAAAGATCGATCCATCAAAAAAATAATAGACTTTTGGAACGCTCCCATGACGAATATATGTTTGAGCGCCTCCACCAAAGATCATTGTAACAACGGATTTTAGGATGATCGAGACGCCAATCGAAAGAATAAGAGGAATAAAAGGCTGACGATCTCGCACAGGTTTAAAAGTCGTTTTTTCAATGAAAATTCCTAAAGCAGCGCAAAACAATATACTCAAAAGAAAGCTGAGCCAAAGTGGTAATTGAAAAAGTGAGTAGAGCGCGAAAAAAATGAAAGCACCGGTCATAGCAATTTCACCGTGAGCAAAATTGATAAATTCCAGAGTGCTGAAAGTAAGAGTAAGCCCTGATGCAATAAGAGCGTAAATAGAACTCGCGATGATAGCAAAAAGCGTAATTTGTATAAAAAATTCCATCCCTTGTTTTTGAAAACATCAACTCTGATTGTAACAAAAAAAGACAAGCCATACAAAAAGAGCTTCCTTTTTAGAAAGCTCTTTTATACCATTTTAAAACCAATTATCGCGTAACACTGAGAGTAGAAAGCTCGGCGCCTGGCGCAGCCACAGTTACACGACCACCAGCGTCAGTAGCGATCGTATAGCCTGTAGAATGACCACCATCAGTTTCAGCACAGGCGGTATAATCTCCAGTTAAAGGATCAAAAGGCATTTCAGCGAGATACGTCGTAACAAGATCAGCGCAAATATTTAGTTCACCAGTTCCCGAACCAAGAACGGTAGCAGTAGTCGTAATTCCATCAGGTAACTGACCACGGTTATCAATAGCGTATTCATGAACCCCATCAAGAATAGCTTTTATATCGCTACTTCGTTGCGTATCGTTAGCCTGAGAAATTTGCCTTGCAGGATTGATAGCGACGATAACGATGGCGGCCAAAATCGCGATGATAACAATCACGAGCAGGACTTCAACCAGCGTAAACGCCTTTTTCTTTGTTTTTTGCATAGATGATTTTTTTAGAAAAATTTTTAAAAAATATAAAAAATAAATTTTACAAAACGCTACCAATTTTTATCATGTCCTTTAGAGAACCTCTGAAAAACTTGTAGCCTAAATTTACAATTTTCCCTACGCAACATAGTTCTTCTTAAGATGTCCTTAGTTATCTTTAAGTGTATCATCCTGATATTGCTTTGACAAGCTCAAATAACCATTCCAATCAATAATCGGTAAATTAATCTCTAAAGGAGCGGCTTTATCGGCACTCAAAGGATCGTCCCATGAAAAATAAAGTTGCAAAGAATAGCCAATGCTTATAACAAAAAGAAATGCCGTAATGATAAAGGAAAGATATTTTTTAAAAATTTTGATATTCATGGATGATTACTTTATAAAAACTTGGAGAGAAAGATGAACATTGGGAAGAGTCGCTTTGTAGTCAAGATTTTCAAATGTGCCATCACTAAAATTAATATTGGAAACTTTTATAAAATAGGGCAATGTCTCGAGTTCTCGCAAAAAACTTATAACGTCATCTTCATTTCCAAAAAAAGTAACACTGTAATTTAAGCTTTTTTCATCAGGAGGAGTGGAAGAAGATGAAATATTTTCAACGGATTGAAGCCGTAAGTTTAAAGAAAGTTTTTGGCCGATGTGTTCTATTTCAGAAATAAAAGTGATGTAATCTTCTTCAGTTTCAGGTCGAAGATTCATAATATAAGCAATAGTTTTTTTCGTGTCTTCGGTATAAACCATAAGACTTTTTTCAAAGTTTGGTTGAATGCCCTCTGCTTGCTCAAGAAAAAATTTGAGAAATTTGACGTCTTGATGAACCCTGGAAGTGGCAGCGCCCATGACAAAAAGAGTGAAAGCACTGATAAAAACAAAAATAAGAGAGAGATTTAGAACTCTCCGAATGCCGCTATTTAAAGGTATTTGAGCCATAGGAAGGAAGTTTTTCAATATCAAGTTTAAGTTTTATAATAAAAGAAATTTCATTTTTTGCATCATAATTTGAAAGTGGTGCAATGACCTCTTTGATAAAATCCGCTTCTTCAAAATTTTGTTTGGTTTCAAGAAGAACATCTCGATTGGCCGCGATACCATTAAGTTCAATAGATAAACCATCATCTTTAAAAGTAAAGCCTGTAATACTCACCTCATTTGGTACAAGATCAATAACTGTTTGAAGCACTTCTGGTAAAGAAAAAAGTCCACTATCAATTTTTGTAAGACCGCCTACTTCATTATTAAAAGAAATAATGGAATCTCGAATTTCTTGATATCGTGTCCCGTAAATGAGCCGCTCAACAGCTTTTTTCTTAGTTTCAAGAGCGAGCCTCTCATATTCCAGAGATTGATGCTGAAAAAAGAAAAATGCCGCCAAAAAAAGAGAAATAAAACAAAGGGTTATAGAAGTTAATGCCACGATCAACGAATGTCGTTTGAGAGAAAATGTTTCACGCAACCTGTCAGGAAGGAGATTAATACCTTCATTGTCTTTCTTAAGGACACTTTGGACAGCAATGCCAACGGAATTGGTAAAATAAATGGAATAAGGAATATAACTGCCACCAATTTTAGCGAGTGGTAAAAATTTTGTTACATCGACTTCAATGCCAATTTTTGGATCTCCAATAAGAAGAGTTTTCTTGGGAAATGCCTTTTTCGCGAGTTCAAAAAATTGAGGAAAGTTGAGAAATTCTCCTGTTAAAAGAATGGCATCGATAGTGCCAATTCGTATATTTTTTTCACTTTCTTTAACAATTTCTTGAGCTCTTTTATAAATACCCGCTATAAAATTTTTAATTTCTGGGAGAAAAGTTTTTTCTAAAGTATTTTTTTCACGTTGTTCAAGAATGACTGATTCAGGCACTTGAAAATTCTTCTTAAGCTGTTCCACCAATTCCAATCCTGAAGAATTAGAACTTAAAAAATATTGAATAGCGTTATTTTTGAGAATAACGTAATTCGTTGAAAGGCAGCCGATTTCGATGATGAGACTGGTTTTGATTGTTTCAATCTGTTTATGGAGGGCGAATCTAAGACAATCAGCATGTATGCCAAATAAAAAAGGGTTTAATCCAACAGACTCCATAAGATGGGCATACTTATCAGCGATTTCTTTAGAAACCGCAGCAAAAAGAACATATTTTCCTGACTTTCTCTCTCTAAAATCTCAAAATCGAAGTACACATCTTGAATGGAAAAAGGTATGACAGTCTCAGCTTGGTATGGAAGAGCTTTTTTAATATCATCTTCATTAAGATTTGCAGGAAAAGCGAAAATGTGGGTAAAAATTTTATCAGCAGGAAGAACAAGCGCAACGCATTTGGCATGAATGGGATGAGGATTCGCACTGTCAAGAAAAGTCTTAAGAAGATTGACAAGTTCGGGTTCATTGAGAATTTCACCGTTCCTTAAAATATTAGGAGGAATAATAACTCGATTAAATGCCTCAAGAGAAATAAGATCACTTTTTAAAGAAAGTGCGGCAATCTGAGCCGAATAATCATGAAAATCAATTCCAATTATTTTTTTTGTAAAAAATCGCATAAATTTATTATATTATATTTCATCAAAAGTCAGAAGCGTAGCATTTCGAACTTCGCCGACAGTGGTAAGTGTTATTTGAGCGTTAAAATTTTCCGAATAATCAAGAAAGTTCACAGAAATGGCAAAGGTGTAAGGATTGCTTCCTGAAACATTGACCGTGCATAAAGATCCATCGTCAAAAGGAAGTGTTACTCCGCTAAAACTTGGTGACGATTCCATTCGGATGAGAGATTCTTCCAAACATGCCTCAGCAATGTATTGAAGAGAGCTTCTTGAAAGATTGTTCGATGAAAGATATTTTGTAGAAATACTGACCTCCGACATGCCGATAACGAGTATTAGGGTAAAAGCTGAGATAACAAGAATGCTGATAAGAGCAATGGAACCTATTGGTTTTTTGAGCGGAATGGGAAAATGAAAAAATTTCATAATTTGCGAAGTGAATAAGAGGTGTGCAACTGTGTAGTTTTGAGAGGCTGATCAATTTGAGATGGAATATTGGCTTCAATATCAATAATGATTTGATCGGGAGCCTTTTCGTAAGTAACACGGTGGAATCGAAAAACCGTAAAATCAACATCATCGAGGTGTAAAAGTACAGAAGAATTGAGTCCCTGAGTCATAAAGATATCACCGTCAGTTAATGAAAAAACCGTCGGAGACTGAGATGAATCAGAGACAATAAGAGCAAGTCTCCCACTATCATTATCAAAAACACTTAAATTGGTATCGATACTCTGGGCATTTTCGATCTCTGATCGAATGGTTTGCGCAACAAAATCGACATTCGCTCGAAGTTCATGAAAGGTATCAGAAATCGAATGCGCTCTCATAATTTGCAATGCAAAATTGATAGCAGCGAAAAGAAAGATGCCGCTTAATGCAAAATAAAGAAGAAATTCAATAAGAGTAAAACCTTTTTTCATGGCGTATAGTTGAGACGAACACTTTCGATAAGTGGAGCACTGGCTCCGTCAGAATTAATAAAAGCACGAAACTGAGCATATCTTTGACCAGATCTTTCAGGATCAAGAATAATAGGCGTTCTCGAAGTTTCATAATAGGTGGAGTTTGTTCCGTCACTGCCAACCCATATTGCGGATTCAAGAAGCTCAACGCTGCTCGCCGTTCGTATCTGAAATTGTACTGATCCTCCAGGAACTTCTAAGTGATCCCATTCAATAAAATTGTATCGAGTCTCTTCGCTGCCAGTATCCAAACTTTGGGAAATATAACTTCCACTGCTTAAATAAGAAGTTTCGGTAGTCCCAAGAATGATAAGTCCAGGATTGCTGGTATTTACCGCCAAATAAATATAATTGCCGTAAGCATAAACGCCAGTACCTTTAGCATGAACATCGATATTATACAAAACCTGTGGATTGACTGGATCGACTATATTAACCGCAACCAAAGAGTCGTCAATTTTGTTAAGAGTAGCATAAAGATAATCATCAAGGATGCTTATGTCTTGAATCTCTCCTTCAACATCAAGGGAAGAGGTAAGAATAGGATGAGTCGGATCGGATATATTAACAACTTGAAGAGAATCATCACTTTCTTCTGTTCCAAGATAAGCAAAAAGTCCATTTGAAGTAATGGTGTTCACTTCTTCCCCAACATTGAGGGAAGTAACAAGGCTTGGAGAGGCAGGATTACTTATAGAAAGAACCATAAATCCATGAGAATCGTCCTCAGTACCGAGGTAGGCATACCCATTTCGCAAATGCACGACATACACTTCAGTATCAAGATCAAGACTGGCAATGACAGAAGGGCTAGATTTATTGGTTATATTGACAACTTTGAGCTTTTCAGAAGAATCAGCTCCCATATAAAGATAATTGCCATTTATAGCAGGAAGATTTCCATCTCCGCCAACATTTACAGTAGATCGACGGATAGGATTCGATGGGTTTGTCACATCAACAATGGCGAGCCCAGCGTTCGTTTGTGACACTTTTTGCATCCCAACATAAACATAATTTCCATCCTTTACGATATACCGTCCTTTATTACCAATATCGAGGCGTGAAGCAATCGTAGGATGAGAAGGATCACTTACATTCACAATCACCAGCCCTTCTTGGCTTTTATTTGAGGCAACATAAGCATAATTTCCTTCAACATAAACGTCATTGCCATGATCTCCAATATCGGCGGAAGAAAAGAAAGCGCTTTGTGTCTCCGTAAGACTTAATGTCAAAGCACAATTATCAGTTGGCGGTGAAAGCGTTTCAATTGGTTCGGTTAAGTCAAATGTTCCACTGTTAAGTTCCGAACACGTCGTTTGCATCCAATCATCACCAGTCCAATTAGTAAGATAGGTCCTTAAGATGACCGATTTTGGCACTATTCCAGAGGTCCAAGTCACTTGAGAAGTCACAAGTTTCGTTTCAGGGTCAAATGTTCCACCATCAGTGATAATGTCTTCGTTCACATCGCGGTATACATCATAAATCGTAACAGTTCTGTCAAAAAATCCATCAATATCTTCTGGAGCCTCGATAAAACTCCAAGCATCATTGGAAAATCTTAGTCCGTGATCTCCATTCGTTAAAAGAAAGAAATTTCTATCACGCATATTACGGGTAGCCTCAAGACCTTCTTCAGCATATCGGAGTGCTTGAGATTCAAGTTCAATGCGAGTATCTCGTTGCAAGGTGTCGAGAGAAAGATAAAAAACGGAAACTGAAAAAAGGCTAAAAAGAGTCATAGCAATCAAAATTTCAACAAGAGAAAAACCTGAATTGGAAATAGCAACCGATTTACAAACTCCCTTGCGGACAAGTGAGGATGAGCACTGCTTGAAGCAAGAAAGCGCTACGGGGATTTTTCGAGAAAACGATTGCGTCACTGTCGAAGGATCATGCATCTTAAGACACTCGGGCAGCCGTACATGATAGGCCGCCCGAGTAGTGGCGTGGTTTTCGAGGAAATTTCCCGCAGCGCTTTCAACATCAGGAAGAGAACGCGGCACGCACCTACTGAGCATGTCCTTGATTTTAATAAGAAATGTTTCCAAGTTCAGAAAGTGTTATGGTATAGGATCGGTTGATTTGATTTGAGATAAAATCCAAAGTTCCGTAGGTTTCGGTAGTGCCTTGAGGTTCAACAAAAATGATATTTTGAGAACCCAAATTGAGATTGATATTCATTATTTGAATCGTTTCAGGAAGTTCGATCTCAAAATTGGTTGAAGAAACTGGATCAAAAATATCTTCGTTAAAAAGCGTATACGAATCAGGATCTAAATGAATGGCTCGGAAACTACCATTTTTACCGGAAAGAGCGTTCGATTGGGCAAGGCGAACATAGGAAACAAATGTGGCCACTTGAGTTCGAAGGTCGTTGCGCACCTGAGATGTTTGAGCAAAGAGAACAGAAAATCCTAACGCAGCTAAAAAAAGAACTATAACGAGTATGATTTCTACAAGAGTAAACCCTGATGATTTCGAAAACGATTTTGAAAAGCAGCGAAGTTTCATTGACCAATAAGGTTGGGAAGTTGATAAATAGGCATGATGATAGCAAGCGCTACCCCGCCAACAAGAAGCCCCATGAAAACAAGCAAAATAGGTTCAAGAAGAACAGAAAGGTTTTTAGTCATAGAATCAACATTTTTTTCATACATATCGGCGAGTCGGCCACACGTTGTTTCTAAACTCCCTGTTTTTTCACCAATAGCAAGCATTTTTGTCCACATCGCAGGAAATAATTTTTCATAATCACTAAAACTTTCTCCGAGCTTCCCACCTTGAATCACCTTTTCCTGAGAGTTCATAAGAGCTTCTTTGTATTGAGAGTGATTAAGCGTATTGGCGATGATAAGTAAAGTTTTTGTAATGGGAATACCTGCTTGAAGAAGAGAAAAAAGGAGTCGACTGATGCGGGCAAGTTGAGCTTCAATAAAAATTTTTGAAAAAATAGGAATATAGAGGGAAATAGTGTGCCAAAAAGGTTTTAAAAAGCGAGCTTTCAAAGAAAATCGTACAGTCATGACAAAAAGAATCACAAAAAGAAGAGCGATGTGTGGCTTTTCAGTGAGAAAAGTACTTAAGCCAATAAGAATTCGAGTAGGAAGCGGTAAGGTAAAATCAAAAGAAGAAAATATTTTTAATATCTTCGGCATGATAAATACCACGATGCCGATTGAAAGAAGCAGTGTAATGCTAATAATGACAGCAGGATAAATAAAAGCCGAAATAATTTTTTTCCGCATTTCGTATTCCTTTTCAAGTTGCTCAGAAAGATAGAATAAGACTTGTTCGAGATTTCCACTTTCTTCACCGCTCGCAACCATATTGATAAAAAGTTCTGGGAAAACGCAGTCATAAATTCGAAGACTCTTTGCAAGGGTTTGCCCGGAATGAATCATCTCAATCATGACGCGAAACATTTCTTTGTTTTGTGGTCTCTTTGTCTGTGTCAAAATAATATTAAGCGCTTCAGTTAGAGGAATTCCAACGCGAATCATTGTGGCAAGCTGGGTCGTGAAAATAACTTTTTCTTGAAGCTTCATATGAGGTTTTTGCCAAAACCATGTATGCTTTTTACTTGCCTCAACCAGAGAAATAATGATGCTATTTTTTTGACGAAGCTTCGAAAGAGCCAATTCTTTATTGGCGGCATTGAGTATTCCTTCTTCCCTCACTCCCGACATATTGGAAATAACGTATTGGTAGGCTGGCATAATGAAAAAATTAAGAACGCATGACTCGCAAAACCTCTTCAATCGTCGTGATACCAGAAAGAACTTTTTGGATCCCATCGGTAAACAGTGTCGTCATTCCTTCGCTTACCGCGGATTGTTCGAGTTCTTGAGGTGATGGATTTTTTAAAATGAGCTTCTGCATGTTGTCAGTAACTTCCAGCACCTCAGAAATACAGGTTCTCCCTTTAAAACCGGTAGAATTGCAAATCGAACAACCATTACCCCTAGAGAAGGTGAGTTTGGGATTTGATTCATGAGTGAGACTTTGCAAAAGAGCTATAAGATCAGTGTCTACATGAAGTTTTTTTTGAAGTGTCCGAAGTTGATCAAAAGATACATCGTATTGAGTTTTACATTGGGAACAAATGGTTCGTACAAGTCGCTGTGCAACAACAAGTTGAGCCGTAGCAGCGAGCAGAAATGGCTCTACTCCCATTTCCATCATACGAGGAAGTGTGGACGCGGCATCGTTTGTATGCAGTGTGGCAAGAACCAAATGACCAGTTAAAGCGGCATTAATAGCAATATGAGAAGTTTCTTGATCGCGAATTTCTCCAACCATAATGATGTCAGGATCTTGACGAAGAAGTGAACGAAGCCCCGCAGCAAAAGTGAGATTAGTCTTGGGATTGACTTGAATTTGGTTGACTCCTTCAAGTCGATACTCGATAGGATCTTCAATGGTGGAGATATTGACCTCAGGAGAATTGAGGATTTTGAGTACGGAATAAAGGGTCGTAGTTTTACCGCTTCCAGTTGGGCCGGTAATAAGAATAATGCCATGGGTTTTGGCGATCGTGTTGTGAATGACGTTAAGATTGCGAGAAACATACCCAAGTGATTCCAGATCAAGTTGTTGATTGGCAGAACTTAAAATTCTCATAACCGTCTTTTCACCATCATAGACAGGGATAATGGAAACCCGAAGAGTAATTTCACTCCCTTCAAGGTCTATCTTAAATCGTCCATCTTGAGCGCTGCGATGTTCATCAGTACGAAGATTAGCAAGAACTTTGACACGAGTAACAAGAAGGTCAGAGATTTCCAAAGGAAATTCAGTAATAGTATGAAGAATGCCATCGATGCGATATCGGACAATAAGGGCATGTTTATGAGGTTCAATATGGATATCAGAAGCTTTATTCTGATAAGCAAAAAGAATAATCGTATCAAGAATTTTGGCGGCATCTTTGAGGGATTCTATCTTAGTGGGATCAGAAAGAGCTCCCTTGAGAAGATTGGTAAATTTTTGATTTACGTCACTATGATAAGCTTTGAGGGCTGATTGTATATCCTTTTTGGTTGCGTAATAGGGATGAACGGTAAGGCCTGTTTTTTTCTCAAGAAAGTTAATAAGTTCATAATTTTTTGGATCATTAAGGGCAACGTGAAGTTCATGAACATTGTGTTCAAAAGGAATGAGAAATTGATGTGAAGCCAAGGTATAAGGAACAATACGAAGAAGAGAACTCGCAATAGCTTTGTCTCCAAGTTTGATATAAGGCACACCATAAAGCCCAGCAACCAGTTTCCCGAGCTTTTCATCAGGAATAACTTCTCGTTCAAAAAAAAGTTGTTCAAGAGGAACACTATTTACCTTTTGTTGAGCCACAAAACTCTTCAGGGCCTTTTCGTCCATGAGTCCCTGACTTTTAAGAGCTTCCACAAATTCGTTATCAGAAAGGGGCATAGAGAAAGCTTAAATCTTAATATTATAACACGAAAAGCCCCATTTCTACAATGCTCTGAATGCTCTGTAAAAAACGTGATTGTTTGAGGCCGCTTAAAGCAACCGAGTTTCACGTTTTAGCGAGACGAATCGCATGGCGACAGCCAAAAAACCTTTATAGTTTCTACAAAAATCTTCTTACGATGAAGATTTTTCTGGAGCGATTGCTGAGGGCATCTCTGCTTGAGAAGATTCCTCTTAAGTAAGATCAGATTGAGATGAGGTCACATCTTGAGATTCCTCTCCTTGAGACGATGCCTCTGAAGTCTCAGAAGTATACGGTACAGTGACGCCACCTCGAACGATTTCTGCTCTATGGCCGGTTTCTGGATCGCCATTCTTATCGATAGTCAAAGAGCCGGAGACTCCATCACGATCTTTAATGCCATAAAGGTAATTTTTAATCATACCAGGATCTTCACCAACGGTACGAAGCGCCTCAGCAAGGATCATAACAGCGTCATAGGTAGTCGCTGAATATGTTGGATAGGCTATCTCGGCTTCACCGGTTCGATTTTTATACTCATCAACAAGAGCAATAAATTCAGGATGGTCTTTCACATAAGAAATTTGGGCTCCAATCATCCCTTCAACATAGTCTTTGTAACGAGTAATACCTTCCTGCCAGCCTAGTACAACATCATTGGCAAAAAGTGTAAGTGTGATGTTTTGTTCCTGCATTTGTCTTAAAATTTGATCAGCAAGGACGGGAGTTTGGGGATTAATGAAAATCATATCAACATTTTCCGATTTGAGTTTAAGAATTTGTGTACGAAAATCCTTATCCTCAGGGAGAAAAGTCTCTTCCACGACCGTGCCTCCTGAAGCTTCAAAAGTCGATCGAAATACTGTAGAAATTCCAACGGTGTAATCATTTTGCTCCGTAAGAAGGCCAGCCTTTTTAAGTCCCATTTGAGAAGCAAGCGTTCCAAGAATAACGCCCTGAGAAGCATCAGACGGGTAATTTCTAAAAATGTAGTCTCCACTATTGGTAATATCAGGGCTGGAAGATCCCGAAGAGAAAACAATAACTTTTGCTTGTTCAGCAATAGGAGCGATAGCAAGCGTTTCACTACTACAAAAACCGCCTAAAATGACTCTTACTTTATCAATATCGATCAATTTTTGAGCAGCCGCAGCGGCAGTCGGTCCTTCACATTTTCCATCTTCCCAAATAAATTCTAAAGGTCTTCCAGAAACACCTCCTTGCGCATTCACTTTACTCAAAGCAATTTCAGCAACGTGTCTCATAGGAATACCATAAGAGGCAGCATTTCCAGTAAGAGGAAGTATAACGCCAACTTTTAGAGGGCCTTGAGCTAAAGGCTCTTCTTCTTTTTTGGTATAAAGGTCTCCAGTTCGAAAACATCCAGTAACAATAACGGCGAAAGCAATCAAAAGTACGATGCCAATAATAGCTTTGAATAAAGTTTTTACCATAGCGATTCTTTTGTTAAATTTAAAAATAAAATAATCGATACCAAATTATCCCTGAGAAAGTGGACTGTTGTCAAATGGAAATCGAAACGACACCGAAATACATTGTTAAATATAATTTTTTCGAGTAAAATTAATCCATCCTACATACCCTAATCCCCTATAATTTATGGCTACTAAAAAAAATAAAAATTCCAGAAGAGTCTTTGTACTCACTATATGTATCGTCGGATTACTTATCCTTTTCTCTCTCGTTTTTCTGTTGAAAAGTAAGATTTCCGAAGAACTCAAAACAAGCATACCGAAAATTTTCCAAATAAAAAAAACGTCATTTGCAAAATTTAACAATAATTTTCATGGACTCATACAAGATCTGAAAATCACCGAACAAACTCTCCCATCAGGATTAGAAAAAATAACAGAAAGTACATTGCCGAAACTCGGAATGAAAGAAGTCAGCGAAAAAATAATCCAAAATATCAAAAAAGATAGACAAGAAAAAACAGAGAAGCTCGAACTCGCGACAAGCGAACCATGCGTAAATTTAGACGGAGTCACGGAACTTCCTTTGTACGAAATTTCTGAAGTTCATACATCCTTCAACTTTCTTATCTGCTATGCAAAAAGTGGCCTTCATGCTGTTTCGAGCTCTGACAAAAACGGAGATAATATCCCAGACTATGTTCTCGATATAGCAAGTGAAGCAGAAAAAGCATACCGATATATGAAAGAACTTGAAAATGCAGGACTCACTATCCCGCTTCCTGTAAAAGATGGCCGTTATGAGATACTCCTTTTTGACTTAGGTGAATATGCAGGGACTGTAGCTTCAGGATATAGAGAAGATGCAGGAAAAACCCTTATCTTCCTCGATAATGATTTGAATTCCGATTTCGCCAAATTTATAACTCATGCCCTTATTCATGTGGCTGTCAATAAAACCTGCCAGTGTGGATCTCCTAACTATGCCGTTCCAACGTATGTCGGAATGGATTTTTATAATCTTTTTCAAACATCTTCATGGCTCGGAGTGAATGCGTCCTATGTCACTCCTCGTTTTTCCGAACCGTGGCGACATCTTGAAGACGATGGGAATCCCATTGCGGGGATACAAGATGTTACTCCAGGAAGCTTCCTTTTTTATCAATATCTCGCGGAAAAAACAAGCAAAGGCAATGATATCATTCCAACAATATATCGTCTCCAAAGAGAAAATGGGTCAACCCTTCTTACGGCAATTGATCGTTTTCTGAGTGAAAATGGCATGACGTGGGAGCAATCCTTGAGTGAATACCATGTATGGAATCTTCTTACAGGTCCTTATGCTCTTATTTCCAATGAAGGCTATGATTTTGCGAAAAAAATATGGACCATCTACGGGAGCGTAAAACCTTCACGCATTCATCAGTCATTTCCTGTAACGGGAAGAAGAAGTCCAAACGAACCCAGAGGTACCGGTGCTGAATATATAAAATTTGTCACCAAAGATATAAAAGAAAAAAGTGATCTTGAAGTAACCATTCAACCAGGAGCTGATGTCAGTCTTGTCGTATCCATTGTTGGAGTAAAAAAAGATTTTACCATAGAAACATCATATCAAGGGCTTGTGACCTTCCCTCAAATATTTACTACAAAAAATGCGCAAGACTATCTGCACATTTATTATGTAATCGCCAATCCATCCAAAGACCCGCTCAATGTGGGAACCTATATTTATGAAGCTTCTCTCGGACAAGAAGGAGTGTTTCAAACCGATGTACAAAGATCGAGTTTCCTTCAGAACGCAATAGGAAGTACCTTTACGAACATAAAAAATGCAGACCTTGCGGTAAAGAAATTCAAATCAAAAACAGAACAAGAAGATCTTTTTGATAAAGCAGTGATGTATCTAATAGAGAATCTTGACAGTACCACAATGGGGAATTTAATTCAAAAAATAAAAGAGTTGGTAGAGCAATACAAAGAAAGTATAAAAAAATGTGAGATCGTTTCAGGCTTTAATGAGGGATGCTTCTATACAGATGAAAACTTTAAACTCTTCACGGCAGAAATAATTGATCCTCTTATAAGTGGATTAGATGAAGCTTTTGTAGTGGTGACTGAAAGTACCAATAAGGAAGAAGATATGAAAAAAGTTTTGGCCGACATTGAAGATATAAAAAATAAATATTTGGCAATAAATGGGAAAATTGGATTCGAAGTGACAGAATCTTTTAGAAAAAATGCAGAAAATCTTCTTCGCGAAATAAGAAATGATGATCCATCTACATTAACACTAGAAAAAGCATTAAGAACAACGTATGACAAAGCGGATACGGAATTTAAAAAATTAGGAAAAACATCATGCGAGAGCTGGAACCCTCCAACAAATTCATATTGTTTCTATGCACAACTAAGGAATGCTCTTTTCTGGAGTATTGACATGAGTGTGGGATACGATACGGAAAGCGGGTTTACGCAGGGTTTCATACAATATCTTTATCCAGCTTTCAATGAATTAACAATTGCTTCTCAACTTTTAGATACTGTTAAAATGACCATTGGCGATGATGGATTACAATATCCCGATGCTTCAGTGGATGCTTTTGTGAAAACTTACCGAGATGCACTCTATTCATTTAAAAATGGTTATGACAAGCTCGTAACCACGTTCAATGTTCTCTCTACAGCATCGGGAGGAGATAGCTTTTTTACCGAAATGAAGGATGCCCGCAATCTGCTGGTTAATGACGAATATCGAAGCTTTTGGGGTGAAGGAGATTGGACAAACGAAAAAAATGCATTTGCCAGTTTTATACCGGTATTGGAAGAGATCTTGAAAAATAGACTCGTCATATCACAAGAATCGCTCAATGCGTATACTGCGTTTAAAGTGGCGCTCGAAGCTATAAAAAATGCACAAAATCTTGAGGAATTAGAAAATGCGCTCGCAGCCTTAGTCGCAGTTGATAAAAAACTTCTTATTGACTATTTTTATCAATTACCAGATAAAAACGGTACTGAAAAGTTGCTCAATGCACTCAAAACATTCAACAGCGCTATTCTGTAAAAAATTTAGTGGGAAAATTCGTTACAATGTTATGTTTTTCAGCACCTCCCTAATAATTGTTGGCGAAATGGTATTTTAAAGCTCGCTCTGGTATAATCGGGCGCGAAGTCAAAAAGTCAAAAAATGCGGGTGTAGTACAATGGTTAGTACATAAGCTTCCCAAGCTTGAGACGGCGGTTCGATTCCGCTCACCCGCTTATTGAATGATGTTTTTCTTAAGCCTCCATAAGGCTATCCAAAAAAGATTTTTCATGCTACAGTACTCTACGCTTAAGATTTCAAAAAATATTTAAAAGTCTTAAAAAAATTATGAAAAAAAAGTACATCATCTCTGCTCTCGGAATCGTAGTTATCGGCTTATCCATAGCATATGCAACAATTTTTAAAGAAAAAAAACCAAACTATGACTTTATAGAAGCAAAAAGAGTAAATCTTGTTCAGGAAGTGAGTGTAACAGGCCGCATTGAAGCAGTAAAAAATGTTGATCTTGCATTTGAACTTGGAGGGAAAGTATCGGAAGTAAGTGTAGATGTTGGGAATAACGTGAGCCAGGGGAATGTTTTGATAAGGCTTGATTTGAGCGAACTGAGTGCGGAGCTCAAACTCAATAAAGCTGAATATGAAAGTGCGTTATCTTTAGTAAAAAAATCAGAAGTCAGCGTGAAAACAGCGAAAGCTTTGCTCGATCAAGCTCGTTCAAGTTTGAAAATTCAAGAAATTAAATTTGAAGAAATGAAAAAGGGAACAAGGCCTGAAGAAATCAAAATCGCGGAAACTAAAGTGACAAATAGCGAAAAATCTCTTGAAGATGCGAAAACAAACCTCGAAAAAATAAAAAACAAAGCCGATTCTGATCTAAAAAATCTTTACGACGATGTTGAAGACATCTTAAATGAGGCCTATTTGACGATTGATGATACCCTGAATAAACAAATTGATGACATGTTCTCTTTGGATACACCAGACTATCCGGAAATCAATTTTTCAACGAGTGATAAACAAGCCGAAACCGATGTGGAATCCTCAAGAAGAGAATTAGATAGGAATCTTACAAAGTTTAAAAGTAACCTTGAAAATTTTCCAACCGATTACGATAAACTGGATAATGAACTGAAAAACACTGAGACCTATCTCATAGATGTTCGATCCTTCCTCGAACGTCTGAACGATGTACTCCTAGCATCGGTAAGCTTGTCACAAACTACTCAAACGACTTATTTAGGCTATGTGAATACGTCACGAAGTAATGTAAATGTATCTTTAAGCGACATTGCGACTCAAATACAGTTGATTGAAAGCCAAAAGGTTACCAATGAAAATACTATTTTTACCGCGGAGTCAAAACTCAATGAGGCAGAAAACGCACTCGCCACAGCTTCAGATGAGCTCGATTTAAAAAAATCAGGAAGCACTTTAGATCAGATTAACGCTCAAGAACAAGCGGTAAAGGAGGCGGAAGCGCAGGTAAAAAGCCGTAAAGCTCAAGTCGAAGAAGCTTTAGCATCTGTGGCATCACAAAAAACTCAAGTTGAAAAAGCTTTAGCGAATATCGATGTTGTTCAAGCAAAGCTTCAAAAAATGCTCTTAATTTCACCAATCGCAGGAACTATCAGCGTTCAGGAAGCAAAAGTAGGCGAAATGGTTGCTCCGAATGTAACGGTAGTTTCAATTTTAGCTAAGGAAGTATTTGAGATAAAAGCGCAAATCCCGGAAGTTGATATCGCAAAAATACAAATCGATGATAAGGCAAAAGTGACACTCGATGCTTATGGAAACGATGTGGTATTCGATGCGCAAGTAAAATCTATCGATCCAGCGGAAACCCTCATTGACGGAGTGCCAACCTATAAAACGAGACTCCAATTCATGAGTCCTGACGACAGGATCAGATCAGGAATGACCGCTAACGTAGATGTTTTGACGCAGGAAAGAGAAAATGTTTTAGCGATACCAGAAAGGGCGATTATTCGGGAAAAAGATAAAAAAACAATACACGTGTTAAATGAGGCAGGAATAATTGAGGTTAAAGAAGTTACAGTAGGTCTGCGTGGTTCTGACGGAAATACTGAGATTATCGAAGGATTAGAAGAAGGCCAAAAGGTTATCATCTTTTTTGAAAGTACGGATGCCACTCATTGAGGTAAAAAATCTCAAAAAAACCTATTCGAATGAAGAAATAGGAGTAGAGATTCTTCACGGACTCACATTTAATATAGAAAAAGGTGAATTTGTAGCTATTATGGGACCATCAGGATCGGGAAAATCAACACTCCTTCATATTTTAGGTTTTCTTGATCGACATACTTTCGGCGAATATCGTTTTGAAGGAAAAACTATTGACGAATATTCCGATGAAACATTAGCAAAAATACGGAACAAAAAATTGGGATTTATATTTCAGGCTTTTAATCTCTTATCCCGTGTAAGCGTTTTGGAAAATGTAAAACTGCCTCTCGTGTATTCCGATATAAAAGGGAAAGAAAGAGAAGAACTCGCGCGAAAAGCCGTCGAATCCGTTGGACTTTCGAATCGCCTTAAGCACACATCTTCCCAGCTTTCAGGAGGGGAAAAACAAAGAGTCGCTATTGCAAGAGCGTTCGTGAGTGACCCGGAAGTGATATTTGCGGATGAACCGACAGGGAATCTCGATTCAAAGTCAGGTCAAACGGTGATGGAAATTTTAAAACGACTGAATAAAGAAGGGAAACATACGATTATTCTCATTACTCATGACCAAAACATAGCATCTTACGCTCATCGGCTCATTCGCATTCGAGACGGAAACATTGAGAGTGATACAAAAATCTAAGATTCTCTGAAAAAAACAACATGACCATTCAAGATATACTAAAAACATCATTTAATGGCTTGCGAGTTAATAAATCTCGTTCAGCTCTTACGATTCTTGGAATCGTTATCGGTATTACCGCGATTATTCTCATCATGGCCGTTGGACAAAGCGCCAGCGATCTTATATTAAATCAAATTCGGGGTTTGGGCTCAACAACGATCGTAGTTGAAGCGGGAAGAGAGCCTCAGGGACCGTCGGATTTTGCAGAATTATTCACAGATTCATTAAAGCAAAGAGATGTAGATGCCATAAAAAATCCATCTTTTGTACAAGGAATCAAAGAGCTTACGCCTGAAATTATTCAAGTAGCTCCCGTAACATACGAAAATGAAACTATACGAACAAATATTCTCGGAGCATCGGAGGTCAGCGCGAAAGTCCTTGATATTTATCCATCTGAGGGAGCATTTTTTACTGATGAAGATATTAAACAACGCGCATCGCTTGCCGTAATTGGGTCCGAAGTAAAAAGAAAATTATTTGGGCAATCAAATGCCGTAGGCGAAAAAATTAAAATAAAAAATAAAAGTTTTCGGGTCATAGGCGTGTTGTCTCCAAAGGGGCAAGTCTTGTTTTTCAATGTCGATGACATGATCATTATTCCCTACACAACAGGACAGAAATATATAGCAGGGATAAATTATTTTAATGCCATAGTCATACGGGCGGAAAGCGAAGAAATAGTGCCTCAAGTGGTGCAAGATATAAAAAAAACTTTACGCGAAAATCACGAAATTACTGATTCTTCTAAAGATGATTTCCATGTTATGACTCAGCAGGATGCGGCTGACAGGGTAAAGACGGTGACAGGTGTTTTAACAACATTGCTTGTGGCGGTGGCGGCAATTTCACTCTTAGTAGGAGGGATCGGAATTATGAATATCATGCTAGTCTCGGTAACAGAGCGAACACGCGAGATAGGACTTCGAAAAGCTATCGGTGCAACAAACGATGATATTCTTATCCAATTTCTTACCGAATCGATCATGCTGACGGGTATCGGAGGAATGATTGGCATCGTTTTGGGAGCATCATTATCACTTCTGACATCACTCGTCCTCACGAAGTTAGTTGGATTGGCATGGACCTTTCGCTTTCCAATCATGGCAGCGCTTTTGGGGATAAGCGTATCAACGTTTGTTGGATTGATTTTTGGTATATATCCTGCAAAACAGGCAGCAAAAAAAAGTCCTATTGAAGCCCTTCGTTATGAATAAAGAAACGAAAAAATGAAAAAAGAAGTTGATCTCCTTGTCACATTATCCATTCCATCGTATTTTTATGCTGTTGGATAATTTTACAAAAATTTTTCAAATACTTAACAAAAAAACCATGCAAAAACTTTACGGTGTTTGGATCGATCATTCACATGCCTATATTATTGTCGCAAACCCAAACAAAGTCGAAACGTTAATAAAAATAGAATCAAATGTCGGGCCGCATCATCATTCGGGAGTGGCTTATGAACATCTCACGATTACGAATCAAAAAAAAGATGATGAGCGCAGACACCATCACATGAATCATTTCCTAAAAGAAATTCTTGGAAAAATTGGTGACGCGAACGAAATCCTCATATTCGGTCCGAGTAACGCAAAGTACGATCTCAAACATGCTATAGAAAAAACGAAATCAATGAAAAAAGCGCTCTTAAAGATGGAAACGGCCGATATCATGACAGAAAATCAATTAAAAGCTTTCGTGAAAGAAGCATTCCAATTGCCAAGATAGAGAACATAAGGACAATACCGAACTTTTCAGCACCTCCTTTACATTTCATCTAAAATACACCGTTGAAGTCTTCACACATAATCATTTATACCGACGGAAGTTCCCTTGGAAATCCGGGGCCTGGAGGTTTTGCTGGCATTATTTTGATCGATGGAAAAGAAACAATCGTAAAAGGAGGAGAGCCTCATACGACCAATAATCGAATGGAAATGCGCGCCATGATCGAGGCACTGAAATGGATAAAAAAAAATGCGCCGCAAAGTCAAATAATGCTCTATTCTGACTCAAATTTGCTCGTCCAATCTTTAAATCTTAACTGGAAACGAAAAAAAAATTTAGATTTATGGAAAGACCTCGATGAAGCAAGAAAAGGATTAATGGTGAATTTTCAATGGGTGAAAGCACACAATACCGATATTTGGAACAATCGTTGCGATAAAATTGCCGTAAATGAGGCAAAAAAGTATTAAAGCCTCAAAAACTTTATTCGTCAATCATATTTTTTTGACTTAAAAAGAGAAAGATTGCTAAAGTATGCCATTAATCAAATACTATTGTCCACTATGGAAAATTCTCACAACTTCAGGAAAAAGACGATCGCTCTTTTTACGATATTTGCTATGAGCTTAGGATTTTTCATAACTTCTGCAAATAATGTTTTTGCGCAAAAGCAAAAAGTGCGCCGAATCCCTTTAAGTACGCAAGAAAGCGAAACAGAGACGAACCAAGTCCAAATCAAAGATTATTTTAATGTTTCAAGCACTGTTCGCATTATTTCCTACAAATATGCCTACGTAGGTGATGTCATTGCACAGGGTTCAGGTTCTGGGACTATTATCAGTGAAGATGGCCTCATATTGACAAACAGTCATGTTATTCAAGACCTTGACGATGATACACTCGATGCTTTTGAAATATGCATAACCTTCGACATGAAGAAAGCGCCTGATTGTAGCTTTGTTGCATCGGTTGTGGCCGAGGATGAAAAAATCGATATCGCTATTCTCAAATTAGAAGACAAAGATATACAAGGAAATAGTCTGCCAAAACTCAACGCGCTCGATTATAAAACTGAAGGCAATACAGAAACCGGCGCAAAGCTTACCGTGACAGGATATCCCTCAACGGGACTCGATACTATCACGGTAACTCAAGGGCAAATCAGTGGATATTATGAGTATAACGGAATTGAGTATTTTAAAACCGATGCGAGTGTCGACTTCGGAAATTCAGGAGGGACGGTCATTGATGAAAAAGGAAGCTTTATTGGCATTCCAACATTCTTGATTTCAGAGGAAAATTCGCTGGGATATCTTTTAAATATTAATGAAGCCGTCTCGTGGATTGATGAACATAGAGGTGACGAAGAGAAAAAACACGAACAAGCTATTTCCTATTTAAGAAAAAGAAAAAAAAGCTTGATCGATGCTTTAGATCAAAAAAAATATCAGAAAGAAACCTATCCAAAATGGCAAATAGAAAGCCCAAATGACTGGAACTTTTCATGGATCAGCGAAAGAACAGTGATTATAGAAAATACTATGAACGATAGTAAAGCCGCCATTGTCATAGGGAATCAATTATTACCATTTGAAATAACAGAAAAGTTTATGGACGGACTTTTCAAAATTACCGATGGATTCTCTGATATATTTTCAAAATATGAGAGAAAAAAAACTGAATTTAACGGACATGATGCTTATCTTATTACCTATAGTTTTGCTGATACGCAGAGCTATACCTACTACATCCCTTATGGATACGCCATTATAAGTATAAGTTATGCTCTTGATACAAATAACTTAGAATCATCGAAGAAAGCTCATGATGAAATTCTCAAAACATTCAATGTCCTTGATGAGATAGATTCAACTCCAGAAGTCCTCGAGACATTTACGCTCAGCACCCCACCATTTTCCATTTCACGAGTTTCAGATTGGTATCTTATCCCGAATTCGGTATCAGAATTTGTGGCAGACCGATTAGTTGAAATCATTCGGAAGGATTTATTTGATGGTGGAATCGAGATTTCATACAAAAAATTAAGTGAATACGATAAAAATTTCAGTAACGAAGAGTGGTATGAGCAAAATATAGATTACTACAGAGATTCAAGTTATTACACGATTCAAGGGAAAAATCCGAAAGTTATCATCGATGATTTAGAAGGTTGGTCGGTAACGGTGACCTACGAAAAAGAGAGTCTTGAAACCATGAAGGAAACGGATATTTATCTGCGAGATAAAGATCACTATTTTTATATCGAATATAAAGATAAAGAGGCAGATTACGAAAAATATTTTCCTCAAGTAAAAGAAATGCTTTTGGGTTTTCGCGATCTTCGTAAAAGTGAGCCAGGAAAATACGACTTAGGCTTATTTGATGGACTGTTTAAAGATATTCGCAATCATCGATATGAAAAAGAAATTTCTAAACTTAAAGAAAAAGGTTTTTTAGATGGATTTGAGGATGAAAATTTTACTCCAGAAAAAGAAATGACTCGTGCAGAGGTCATTACTACGCTCATCGAAAGCAAGATCAAAAGAGAGGAAGATAAAAATCTTTCTGAAAAAGATGAGGAAATGAGGAATGAACTTGAGGCAAGGGCATCCGATAAAAGTAAAGAAGTAAATTTTGCTGATACCTTGGGAACCAGGTCGTACACCAAATATATTCGTTATGCAAAGCAAAAGGGATATGTGGAAGGCTATGAAGGAAATAAGTTTTTCCCGAATAGAAAAATAACGCTCGTGGAAGCTCTTTCGATGATGTTTAAAGTTTTTGAAGTGCCTCTTTGGAAGAGCGCCGATGAAGTGGTATGGTTTAAGCCGATTATGGACAAAGCCTATCAGATTGAAATACTGCCGGAAGGGCTTTCTGATGGCAATCATCTTCTCACACGATCAGAATTTGCTTTTATACTGGAAAAGCTTTTAGAATATATCTAAGGGAGGGTTAAGAAAAACTATGTTGCTGAACAAAAATTACAAATTTCGGCTACAAATTTTTCAGAGGTTCCTTAATGGCCGAAGTCATGCGTTCTAAAACCTTTCACTGTGTCTGAAACTTATTCCTTAAAACCCATCGTATGAACGGATCGCACTTTAAGTTCCAAAAGACATTGAGAGCTTTATTGACTCTCGTACTCATGGTATCAATTGAGAGTGTAAGTGGAGGGGAAATATTAACCGACATTTCAGCCGCTCCGTCACCAGTAGATAGCAGTATCAAAATTTTGAATCCAAATCCGTGGGAGGAAGATGATACCGGCATTTTTACAAGAGTAGCAGGGAAAAAGGTGGGAATCGGAACGAGTAGCCCGACGTCAAATCTTCATGTTGTTGGAGTGGCAGCTATTACGGATGCCCTTCGTGTTGGCGATGGTACGGCAAATTATCCGGGATATATTGAAATTTTAGGTGGAGAGCCAGAACTTGTAATCGGGTCGCCAACGACAAATGCGCTCAATTCGGGAACTATCGTGTTTCGTGAAAATACGGTTGAAAGTTTTACGTTAAAAAATGATGGAGAAAGCGATAAATTGGTGCTTTCATCAAGAGATGCAAGTAATATCATGATTGTCAAACGAAGCGGCTATATAGGAATCAATGGCGTGACGAACCCTCTCTCGCCATTGAGTGTTTCGGGGATTATTGAATCATCAGGTGGGTTCAAATTGACGAGCGGAGGAGTAATGTTTCCAGACGGCAGCACACAAACCACGGCATTTTTCTCACATCCTGCAGACAGTTTCACAAGTACGCAGGTGAGCAATGTACAATCAAATAAACTCTCAGACGGGACAACTCCATGGACAGCAAACATGCCGCTTTCAGGAGGAAGCTTCATCGGACAAGTAAACTTTCCATTGTCTGGAGTCTGGAATGCATTGGGAAGAGTGGGA
>CAZTVN010000011.1:13346-23842 GCA_964617145.1 uncultured Candidatus Peribacteria bacterium | reverse complement strand
TGCCTTTACTTTTTCAGGGTTAGCATTTTCTTTATCAATTTTATTGATCGCTACGATTACGGGAATTTTTGCATCAAGAGCGTGGTTTAGAGCTTCCAATGTTTGGGCTTTTACGCCTTCATCAGCTGCGACAACCAGCACTGCTATGTCTGTTGCCTGAGCGCCACGCGCTCTCATTTCCGCAAATGCTTCATGCCCCGGAGTATCAAGAAAAGTTATTTTTTTGTCGTTTTTTTCTACCTGATATGCTCCTATGTGTTGAGTGATGTGACCTGCTTCAGAGGATATTACATTGGTTTTACGTATCGTATCTAATAGTTTTGTTTTGCCGTGATCGACATGGCCCATAACGCTTACAACTGGAGGACGTTCTTTTAAAACCGATGGATCGTCTTCTTGTTTGAGTTTTTCGAGATTTTTTTCGAGCAGATCTTGAATGCGTGAAGCACTGCGTTTTCTTTTAATTTTGACATTGAGGTCAGAAGCTATGATACTGGCTGTCTCAAAATCAAGAAGCTGATTAATATTTGCCAAAATTCCATTCTTCATCAGTTCTCCAATAATTTTTGCTGCTGAAATTCCACTTTTTTCCGCAAATTCTTTTACCGAAATTACATCAGGGATATCAATAGTTTTTTCTCCTGTTTTAAGTGTTTCAGCCTCTTTTTCAGAGTTTCCCCCAATTTCTTCTTTAAACTGTTCTTTTTTCCCTGCCGTCTGTTTACGTTGTTTTTTTATGATTTCTTTTTCAAGCTCTTTTTCAATGATTTCTTCATAGATTTCTGCTTTACTTTTTTCTTCTTCTGGCTGGTTTTCCTTTTTGAGTTCGTTTTTTATAAGTTCAGCAAGCTCTTTTTCTATTGTTTTTTTATTTTCTTCAATATTAAAGCCAAGCTCGACTATCTTTTGTTTGAGGTCGGCTGTTTTGAGACCTACTTCTTTTGCAATGCTCGTGAGAGTTACGGACATGCCAAAAATGCCAATTAAAGGATTCTAAGCGTGTTTTAATTTATCACTTTATCAGGTCGTTAGCAAGCGCTTTGGCTCGTCAATTTCGTCAATTTTTTCAATTTTTTCCAATTTATCATTAAGGTTAATGAGTCTTTTTTCTGAACTGTCATAGGTGTTTTTTGCACGATTTAAGTGCGTGCCTAACAGTTCAAATTCTCCTTCAAATTTATCGAAGGCTGTTTTGAGGTTGTTTAAGTAATGAAGTATTTCCTTGGTGTTTTTTTCTATTTGAAGACCTTTAAACCCCATGAGTATTGCTTGGAGGTAGATGTAAAAGGTGTTTGGTGAGACTGGAATTACTTTTTTACTTATGGCGTATTGACATAATTCGCTTTCATCGTCTTGTTTTACCGCGGTTTCGTAATAGACATTTTCCGCTGGAATATACATGAGAGCGAAATCAAATGTTCCTTCTTCTTGAATGATATATTTTGATGCGATTGACTCAATGTGTTTTTTTACGTCCGATTGGAAAGCTTTTTTTGCTTTTTTTTGACTCGTCTCATCCTTTTCACCCATTATTTTTTTAAAATTTTCTAAGGGAAATTTCGCGTCAACCGGAACAAGAAGTTTGTTGGGGAAATGTATAACCGCATCCACGATGGTGCCATTTTTAAAACTGTACTGAAGATCGAAATGTTCGCGTGGCAAAATTTGTGTTAAAAGATCCCCAAGAAATAATTCTCCTAAAATGCCTCGAAGCTTCGGTGCCCTTAAAATTTCCTGTAAACTTGCAATGTCTTTTCCAACTTCATAGATCCGTTGATTGGCTTCTTCCATTTTTGCGAGTCGACTTGTAACCGAATTAACGACTTTTGCTGCATTATCGAGCCGTTCGCCAATAGAACGGTGTGTGCGGTCAGTCATTTGGGTATTTTCTTTGAGTCGTTCATTTACCTGTTTGGTGACCTCATTAAGCTGAGAGAGCAGGTTTTTTGTTACCTCGTTGAGGTTCTCTGTGACAGAACGAGAAACATGATCTAAACGCACTCCAAGGTCTTTTGGTTGGCGTGAATTTATCGTATTCCAAACGACAATCGCGATGAGCAGTAGTATGAGAATGATGAGGATGATTTCCATGTATGTTTTAAGAAATGACTACCCCTTTTTTGTAGCATTTTTTGAGGAGGTGAGTAAAGACTACTTTTCAGCACCTCCTTAGGCTTATACAGCATTGCAGAGAAGTCGAAAATCGCAAAATTGGCAGATATATCCTGGAGTTGGTGGAAAATGAGAGGTATCAATGCGTTCAATAACTTCTTTGATTCTTTTTTTGGTTTCTTCAAGTTTTTCCTTGTTACGTGTTGTTGTTATTTTTGTATTTTCTTCAAGATAATAGAGCGTAAGTGCCGTAAGTTCGATGCCGAAACATTCCTTACATGCTAAAGCATATATCGAAAGTTGGAGATCTTTATCTGCCTCATTTTGACTTTTTGTTTTTCCTGTTTTGTAGTCAATAAGTTCGTATCCGTTTGATGTTTGATCTATTCGGTCAATTCTTCCGAAAATTTGGCATCCTTCTATATTGAGCCTAAAGTTTTTTTCTAAATATTTTGGAATGGTCCAAGCGTTTTTATTACTTTCAAAAAATTTTTGTAAAATTTCTTCGCCACTTTTTTTGCGAATGAATTCATGTTTTTCGTTTATATATCCTTCTGAAATCCAATTTTTTTCATAGATTTTTAAGATATTTTTTTCTGTTGCGTTTTTTTTCGATTTTTTCAATGCTTCATAGAAATCTCGAAGAGTTAGATGCATCGAAATACCAAAATTTGCATTGAAAGAAGGTTCTGTTTTGAGTTTCCAGAGATAGCTTAATTTGTACTGATGAGGACATGTTTCAAAGGTCGAGAGTTGGCTGAAAGAATAATTTTTTATATTTCTTTGTGGTCGATCGTAAAGAGTGATGAGAATCTTATTTTTGTGGTTTTTTTGATCGATGTGTATTTCTTCCATAAGCCCTGTTTTTAAGGCTTCTTCGATAAATATGCTTTTTTTCCAGATTTTTTTGCTTCCATCGTACTGTTCGCTATAACTGAGCGTGAGTTTCTTTTTTGCCCTTGTACATGCTACGTAAAAGAGTCTTCGTTCTTCTTCGATATGCATATCTTTTTCGGGCAAAGGTTCTCGAATCAAAGAAAGAGGTATTTTAAAAGTTTCTCCTTTTCTGCGACAAGGAAATCGTTCATTCACAAGATTTACGATATAAACGTGATCGAATTCGAGTCCTTTTGCCGCGTGGACCGTACAGATTTGTATGCCGTTTTTTTCTCTTTCTTTATCCTCTTCTTTTTGAATATTGTGGATGCCCAGTTCTTCCACTGATTTGAGATAATAATAAAGATTCTCCGCTTTTGATTTGGAATTTTTTTCTTCAAATTGTGTAATAATTTCCGAAAGTTTTGCAATATTTTCTATGGCTTCATTATCGTATGTTTTTATGTAATTTTCTAAATATTTGGAATCACTTAAAAAAGTTCCAATGATTGCGCTTGTTTTTTCGTTTTTTTTAAGAAGTTTTTCTGTTATTTCTATGAATTTTTTTATTTTTTGATCTTCTTCGGCGAGTAGAGAAGGGGATAATTCTTTTTCTTTTAAATATTCGAAAAGAGTTATTTTCTTTTTTTTTGTTTCATCCACAAAATAAGAAATAATTTCTTCATTAAATCCAAAAATTTTTATGTGCAACATTCTAAACACCGCGATGTCATCTTTTGTATCACTCATAAAACGTATCATTGCGATGATATCTTTGATTTCCTGATAAGAAAAAAGTTTTTCATCACCTATAAATTGATAGGGGAGAGAACGTTTTTTTATTTCTTCAATGAAAGATATGGCGTTGTTTCGAGCTCTGACAAGAATAGCGCATTCTTCAAGCAGAGTATTTTTATTCCTGTATAAATCCTCAATTTCGTCTATGATGAATTTTATTTCTGCTTCAGAATGATTGCTGTGTATGATTCGCAATGCCTCTTCTTTTTTTGTTGTGTCCGCTTTTAATTTTTTATTCACATTTTCTTGGATTTCTAGTCTGTAGGGATTGTTTGATTGGATGATAGCGTGAGATACAGAGAGAATGTTTTGAGGTGATCGATAGTTACAGTTCAGCACAATTTTTTTTGTTTTTAAAAAGTTTTTTTCGAAATTTAAAATATTTGAAAGAGATGCGCCACGCCATTTGTATATAGATTGGTCGTCATCTCCAACCACCGTTACATTTTTGTGTTTTTGAGCTAAAAGATTTATAAGTTTGTTTTGGGCAAAATTTGTATCTTGAAATTCATCAACGAGGATATGCTTCCATTTCTCCTGATAATGAAGCAGCATTTCTGGATTTACTTCTAATAACCGTAATGTGTAATGAATCAGATCTGCAAATGTGAGCAAATTTTCATTTTTCAGTTTTTCTTGATAGATTTTGTAAAATTCTCCTAATTCTTTCAGTTCTGCTTCTCTTTCATAGATTTCAGGCTTGATATCTTCGTCTTTGAGTCGACTTATATGGAGGATAATATCTTCAAGGTATTTAAAGGGATTTTGTATTGGTCGTAGTTCTTTTAAAGGCAATTCAAAAAAATGTTTTTTTATAAAAAAACATTCCTCGAGTTTTGTCAGGATAGTGTAATTTTTTTTTATTCCTATAATTTCTCCATTTTCTCTTAAAATCATGTCACAAAAACCGTGAAATGTTTTTATGCAAACCGATTTCGCACCAAGGGGAAGGGCTTGGTCGACCCTTTCAAGCATTTCATTTGTCGCTTTTTCCGTAAAAGTAATTGCCAAAATTTCTTCTGGTTCTATTTTTTTTTCTTCTATGAGATAGAGGATTCGTCTCGTTATGACTTCTGTTTTACCTGTTCCTGCGCCAGCAATGATCAAAAGTGGACCATCTCCTGATGTTACTGCTTTTAACTGTTCTTCATTGAGATAGCCATTATCCATGAGATTTTTTTTAGATGTTTTTCAGCACCTCCTTAGCAATATATTTTCAAAATTTTCGGCAATTGGCACTTTTAAAGAATATGAAATGGCATTTACTCCTTTTCGATGTAAGGCGTTTTTTATGCACTGCGAATTTTTGCACAAATATACGCTACGTCCTTCTTGATTTGGACTTATAGCAATGTTTCCATTTTTCGATCTCACTATACGTAAAAAAGTGCTCTTTTCGTTTTTTTTTCGGCAAGAAGCGCAGGTTCGAAGAGGAACATGTTTCGTTTGCGAATTTTTCCTGTCCGTCTCTTCCCTTCGGTTTGAACAGGAACCTGTCCGGTCTTCTTTGTTGCTCGTCGCTTGTGGAGCGCAGGGGCGAAACGGCGCTCCTCGCGCCGCGAATCCGACCACGTTCCTGTTCAACCATCGCAAAAACTTTGTGTGCACAGGCCCTAGCATCTCCTTAGATAAGAGAGAGTATTTTTTCTACGGTTTTTTCACCGATGCCATCGAGCGCAATAAGATCTTCTTTTTTTGCTTTTTTGAGATCTGATACCGTTTTATATCCTGCTTTTTCGAGCGATTCTGAAATTTTGCCTGAAATTCCTTTTAACTCTTTTACTGCCATATCTTCGGATACTTCTTTGGTTTCTTCCTTTGTTTTTTCGTCTTTTGGCTCTTTTAAAGCTTTGATACTTAAACCTATTCGGTGTTCATCAAGATCGACACCGATGATTTTTGCTTTTACCTTTTCACCAACTTTGAGAACCTGGCCTGCGGTAGTTACTTTAGGATCATCGGTGATTTCGGTGAGATGTATCAGCCCGTTAATTTCATCATTGAGCTTGATAAAGGCACCAAAATCCGTCACTCGAGTTATTTCACTTTCTACGATTTTGCCAATTTTAAATGTTTTGGCTGCTTCAATCCACGGATCTTGAACAAGACGTTTCATGCTCAATGATATTTTTTCTCCTTCGATGCCTATTACGAGAACTTCAACTTGATCTCCGAGTTTGCCATAATCATTTGGATCATTCACATGTCCCCATGCAATTTCTGAAATATGTACGAGTCCCTCAAGACCATCGAAGGCTACGAAAATTCCAAATTTGACTATCCCACTCGTCTTTCCTTTGATTTTTTGTCCCACTTTTAGTTTTGCTAAAGCACCTTTTCTCTCTTCTTCTAATGCCGCCCTCTCCGAGAGAATGAGTTTGCCGTTTTCTTTATCAATATTGATAATTTTTACTTTGAAAAGCGTTCCAATGAGTTTTTGTAATCTTTCAAGAATTCTATGTGCATCAGCTCCATTGACACGTGGGTAGTGTAGGGGAGCGAGCTGAGAAACGGGTATAAATCCTTTAATCCCATCGATTTCAAGCAGAAGGCCTCCTTTATTTGCTTCATTCGCTTTTACTTCAATAATTTTTTGACTTCCAAATGCTTCATGGAACTCTTTCCATGTTCGTTCTTGACTTGCCTTTCTTAATGAGAGCATTACGAGTCCTTCAGGGTTTTCCTCTTCGATAATAAAGGTGTCGATGACATCTCCTATTTTGAGTGATTTTTGTGTATTTGTTCGATCTCGAGCTTCTTTTCCTGTTACTATTCCTGTTATGACTCCACCAAGGTCTACGAGGATTTTGTCTTTATGAATACTTATAACCGTTCCTTGTATCATTTGTCCTGCTAAAGGCAAAACAAATTGAGGACCTTTTTTCAGAAGTTCCTCCATAATTTTTGCTGTGTCTTTTTGAGACACATTCGCTTTAAGTTGACTCATGGTAATGTAATTTCAGCAGAGATTATTAAAGAATACCGCTTTAAGATAAAACGTCTCTGCTTACATATGTTTTCGTTTTTATTCTTTAAGCGTGTTAGATGCTAGATGAAAGATTTTTTAAAGTCAAGATTTTGTAAAGATTTCTCCTTGTTTTTCAGCACCTTCTTAGATACTCTTTTTAAGATGATACCGTTTTTTGATTTCTCACATTTTATGGTGTCCCCATTTTGAAATTTTTCTTCCAGAATGGCTTCCGTTAAAGGATCTTCAACAAGATCTTGCAGCTTTCTTCTCACAGGCCTGGCACCATAGTCGGGATCGTAGCTTTCGCAAGCAAGATAATCAAGTGCTTTATCAGAAAGTATGATGTTGATCTTTTTTTCTGAAACTCTTTCTTTTAGTCTTGCAAAATGGAGCTTTACGATATTTTTAATATTTTCATGAGTAAGTGGCTCAAATACGATGACTTTATCAATTCTATTTAAGAATTCTGGTCTAAAGTAATCTTTCAATTCTTCGAGTATTTCTGCTTTTTTTTCTTCAAATTCTTCTTCAGCTTTTTTTCGTTCGTTTTCACTTAAATTAAACCCAATTCGAGATGCTTTTTTGGTCAATTGCTCAGCTCCAATATTTGAAGTCATTACTATTATTGTGTTTTTAAAATCGATTTTTCGTCCTTTTGCATCAGTGAGTTCGCCATCTTCCAAAATTTGAAGAAGGAGATTGAATACATCTGGATGCGCTTTTTCAATTTCGTCGAATAAAACCACTGCATAGGGTTTCCTTCGCACAGCTTCAGTGAGCTGTCCTCCGTCTTCGTATCCAACGTATCCTGCGGTTGCTCCTACAAGCCGAGAGGTATTGTGTCTCTCCATAAATTCGCTCATGTCGATTTTTATGAGAGCGTCTTTGTCGTTATATATTTCTTTTGCAATGGATTTTACCAGTTCTGTTTTCCCGACTCCTGTTGGTCCCATAAAAATAAATGAACCAATTGGTCTATTGGCCTCTGAGATCCCTGTACGAGCTCTTCGAATGGCTTTCGCTATTGTAGAAAGAGCTTCTTCTTGTCCCACAATGTATTTTTTGAGATTTTCTTCAAGTTTTATCAGACGTTCCATATCTGGTTTTAAGAGCCTATTTACTGGAATTCCTGTCATCGTAGCTACTACATCTGCAATGTCATCTTCACTCAACTTTGGACGTTTAGATTTTGGGATTTTGAAACTTTTCGCTTGTTCAATTTTTTGTAGAAGATCCAATTCTTTTGACCGAAGTTCTGCGGCATATTCGTAATCTTGACGTGAAACTGCTTCTTCTTTTCTCTTTATTATTTTATTGAGATCTTTTTGTAATTTTTTTACGCTTGAAGTGTTTTTTTGTGATCTTATTCCTTTTAGAGCTCCTGCTTCATCCATGATATCGATAGCTTTGTCTGGAAGAAATCGATCGGGTATATATCTTTTTGAGAGACTTACCGCCGCTTCTACTGCTGCATTTTGAATGATAAGATTGTGATGTTCTTCAAAACTTTCTTTTAAACCTTTGAGTATCGCTATAGCATCTTCTTCATTTGGTTCGTCCACCATGACTGGCTGGAAGCGACGTTCGAGTGCTGCGTCATTTTCTACGTGTTTTCGGTATTCGTTGGTTGTGGTTGCTCCAATAACCTGAATTTTTCCTCTCGATAGAGCGGGTTTTAGTATGTTTGCCGCATCAAGACTCCCTTCAGCTGATCCAGCACCTATTACCGTGTGAAGTTCATCGATGAAAAGAACAATATTATTGAGACTTGCAGCTTCATCAATGACCTGTTTAAGCCTTTCCTCAAATTCTCCTCGATATTTTGTTCCGGCAATGAGAGAACTCATAGAAAGAGCTAAAATGCGTTTATCGAGCATGTTGTCTGGTACGTTTTCATGCACGATCGCTTGAGCTAGGCCTTCAACTACTGCAGTTTTTCCTACTCCTGGTTCGCCCATTAGAACAGGATTATTTTTCGTTTTTCTTTGTAATATGCTGATGATACGGAGAATTTCCTTTTCTCGTCCAATGATGGGATCAATTTTCCCGTCACGGCATTCTTTCGTAAGATCGGTAGAGAAATAGTCTAAAGCAGGTGTCTTTGTTGGCTTTCCCAAAGAGCCGGAACCTCCTTGTACGTCTTGTCCTTTGTGTTTGAAAGCATCTTGGTAATCTGCTCCTTTTTCCGCTGACGTCAGTACTCCTTGGAGTCCATTTAAAATGAATTCAATAGGATTCATCATTTGAGATTGAGGCATTTGTGGACCCTGTTTTTGAGGATTTTCAAATATTTTTACTACTTCACGTTGGACATCTTTTACATTCACTTTCATATTCTCCAAAATTACCGTTGCTGCAGTATTTTCTTGTCCCAACAAACCAAATAATAAGTGTTCTGTCCCGACAAATACGTGTTTGTAATCGTGAGCGCATTTTACGGCATCTTCAATGGCTTTTTTGGCAAAACCACTTAATCCTGTCTGTGTGGCTTTATTTCCACCTTGAGGAGCAAGAGTTCGGCCGACGGTTTTCAAGACGAGATGGACGTTTTCTATTGAGACTCCGAAATTATTGAGAATGTTTGAACCAAGAGAGTTTTTTTGGCTTAAAATACCTATGAGCAGATGTTCTGTTCCAACATAATTGGTTTTCGATTTTCGAGCGACTTCTTGAGCAATAAGAAGCGCTTGTTTGGCTTCTTTTGTAAATTTTTCAAATTTATTTGATTCGTTCATTTTTAGTATTTTTTAAATGAAATTTTTTGTGTGTCATATTATTGTACTATAGTGCTATCTTAAATTCAATTCACTTTATCTTGCCATTTCTTTTCTTTTATTTTGGTGACATTTTTCAGAGATTTTCTATATATTAAATTGATCTGGCACTCTCTATTTTAGAGTGCTAATTCTGTAAAGGCAAGTTTTTTTTAATCTTCTATGCTTTTCGCCATGATTTCGGCAATTTTTTCGTTGTCTTTGCTTGTTTTTATTTTGTAAACTCTTCCTTCAATATTACTTCGTACTACGAAAAGCATCTTTCCTTCTTCTTCAGTTTTTTTTATTTTTTCATTTGGTATTTCAGATCCTTGTGCTATTTCAAGAGTGAGAAGATTTTCATTCTCTCCAATAGGTTTATCCGAAAAGTAATATGTTCCGCTTGTTCCTTCAAAGTACCATGATGAAGGATATTGAATTTTGAAATGTAAGCTACTACTTTCAAAAAGGGTATATCCTGACTGTAAAGGGAGTGGTTGGCTTTCTTCTTCAACGATGTCTGGTTCAATTTTTTGTTCGTCGACTTCTTCTTTAGGAGCTGCGCCTATAAAGCTTACATTTTCCACTATTTGATAAAAATATTCTCGATAAGGCTCAAATGTCGATTCATCTTGACTTAAATGGGAAAAATTATATATACGATTTTCGTTCATGGCGTAGATATCTAAAAGACTTTCATTTACGCCCATAACTTTGTATCCCGTTATTTTTTCTTTTCCCACCATTTCAGGAATGCGCCTTTCTTCACTTATACCCAAGATATCTTTTAGATATGTTTCAAAAGTTGTATCTTGAGGGAGATTAAAAACGTAGATTACGATATTTTGTTTTGCTCCTAAAGCAGAATTGAAGATAATCCTTGACTGATCTTTTTGGAGTGTTAAGGCCTCTGAATATTCCAGTATCAGTCCAAAGTCTTTATCTTCGTAGGTCAATTTTTTTTCACCTATTTCCATAATTTCTAT
>CAZTVN010000011.1:0-13336 GCA_964617145.1 uncultured Candidatus Peribacteria bacterium | reverse complement strand
TGTACATTTATTTCATCTTTATGTCCCTCTTTTCCGGGCGTTAAATTCCCGCTTATTCGTATTTTTTTATTGAGATATTGAGGCTCATTTAAGTCAATAATATCACTATAGACAAAGGTGATGGTATCATTATTTTCTTGAATAAGATGAGTGCTTTCCCCCCCAATTTTTGCCCCAAGACTTCTTAATACTCCCATACGACTTACGTATTTTTGATTTACAATATCGTTTTTTCCCGTCTCATTTGACTGAGAACAGGCTGAAACTCCTATAAGGATTATCAAAAAGAAGACTAATAATAAGCGAAGCGGTTTTGCTTTCATATATTTTGAGTTTTAGAGAATGTTTATATTATAGATTGATCGAGTTTTTCGCGCAAATTCATAATGGAAGTTTTTGATTTTTTGATTGCTCGGGATAGGGGATATTGAGATGTTTGTATCCGTGCGAGGTTATCATTCGTCCTCTGTGAGTTCTTTCAATGAAGCCAAGTTTTAAAAGATAGGGCTCGTAGATATCTTCGATTGTCCCTTCTTCTTCACTTAAAGCTGCTGAAATGGTATTTAAACCTACCGGTCCTCCTTGGAATTTTTCGATGACGGTTTGTAGCATTTGTCGATCTTGATGGTCTAATCCCATTTCATCTATCCCCAGAGATTCGAGTGTTTTTTCAACAGTATGCGGTTCAATAGAGGAAATGTTGTTTACTAGCGCGAAATCTCTGATTCGACGTAAAAGTCGATTGGCTACACGCGGTGTGTATCTGCAGGAACTCGCGAGCCTTTTGGCTGCGTTTTTTCCAATATCACATTGCAAAATTTGTGCTGACCGTAAAACAATTTTTTCAATATCTTCATGAGAATAAAATTGAAGTTTATAGACGCTTCCAAATCGATCCCTTAATGGAGATGAGAGGAGATTCATTTTTGTTGTTGCTCCTATAAGGGTAAAGCGCGGCAGTGAAAGGCGCATTGACCTCGCCGATGGGCCTTTTCCTATCACAATATCAATGCAAAAATCTTCCATGGCGCTATAGAGAATTTCTTCAACTATTGGACGAAGGCGATGAATTTCATCTATGAAAAAAATATCGTTTTCTTTAAGATTGGTAATGATGGCGGCGATATCGCCTGGACGTTCGAGTGCTGGGCCACTGGTTGTTTTCATATTGACCCCCATTTCGCGAGCAATGATATTGGCCAATGTTGTTTTTCCGAGTCCTGGCGGGCCTGCCAAAAGAATATGTTCTAAAGGTTCTCCACGTTTCTTCGCAGCCTGTAAAAGTATGTGAAGATTTTTTTTAATTTCTTGTTGTCCTATGTAATCGTTAAGAGATTTCGGTCTTAAGGTCAGTTCTGTCATTTCATTTTCACCTGTTACCGTTTCCGCCTCTATAATCCGATTATGTGATTTTGATCGTTCAATCATGGCGATTCTTTCTTTTTGAATTTTTTTACCATATTATGGTTTAAGTATAACAATGAAGTTTCTATGAATCAAAATATAACTTTGAAGCATATAATTTTGAGCGATACTATAAAAGTTTTTTTTGGCGTTCTGATTCTTTTTGGAGTTTTGTTTGTTTCCTTTTTCCTTTTTCGCTCGATATCTTTTTTTCAAGATTTTTTTGAAGATCGTTATAGAAGTTTTTTTACATTTTTTTTATTTCTCCTTCAAGATGCCGCGCTTCTGCTTCCTTTGTATTTTTTTGTGATACGGAAATATCGTCTTAAATTTGCAGATTTTGGATTTCGTTCTTTTCCTTTTTTATCATCACTTGGTTATGCGTTTTTTGCTTTTATTGCTTTTTTTTGTATACAATTTACGATTATTATATTTTTCTTTTTTATGGGGATACAAGATATCCCTGGATATGATCAACAAATTTCATATCTTCCTGTTTTTGGTAATGATGCTTTTGCGATGATTATAGCGTTTTTTGTTATTGTTATCATTGCTCCTATAGTTGAGGAGCTTTTTTTCCGTGGTTTTTTGCTTCAAACATTGGTTCAATATTTTCATCCATTTTTAGGAAGTTTTATCACTGCTTTGGTTTTTACATCGATTCATTTTCAATTTCAAAGTTTCATACCTATTTTTGTTTTGTCTTTGCTTTTAAATGGGCTTTTTCTTCATACAAAAAATATATGGCCGAGCATTACTTTTCATATGCTCAATAATGTTTTGGCGCTTATTCTTGAATATGTCGTTATATCTTCTTGAAAGAGTCTTTTTTTTTTACTACAATCGCATTGTTTGTATGCCTCAGTAGCTCAATGGATAGAGCGGCGCCCTTCTAAGGCGAAGGTTGCAGGTTCGATTCCTGCCTGGGGCACCAGAATTAACATTATATTTATGAATACAAAACTTATCGAATGGGTCTTACGAGTCTCGGTTGCCGGCGAGTTCATCGGTCATGGAGTTTTCGCATTGCAAGGCAAAAAGGATTGGGTCGGTTGGTTTTCTCATTTCGGTATTACCGATGCAGGATTGGCAACAAAAATTCTATTCCTTATCGGACTTATGGATATTGCACTAGCAATTTTTATTCTGATTAAGCCAGTTCGTGTTGTCCTTTTGTGGATGGTATTTTGGGGTTTCTGGACCGCACTTTTACGGCCGATAGTCGGCATGCCTGTTTGGGATTTCGTCGAACGATGGGCTAACTGGGGCGCACCGCTTGCGTTGTTCCTTATGATTGGCTGGCCTAAAAATTTTAAAGAATTATTTAAATAAAAAAAATATATGGAACAACTATCACTCAAAAAATACGGTTGGAAATGCGTTCTCGGAGCAGAAGTAGTATACACTCTTTGTGTGCTGGGCGGATTCCTTCCTTTTCGCAGTGCGGCGGGCATTGAACTTCATCACAAACTGTTCGAGATATTCCCAGGCTTCAGGTGGATCAGCTTCGGCAGTTTCGTTCTCGGTGCAGTATACATGGTAGTCTTTGCTTGGATTTTCGCTTCCTATTTCGTTTGGATGCATAACTCCAGCTTGGAAAGAAAATAGAAACATGGATCATCACATTTGGAAAACTATTGCCCTCCCACTCGTTTTTTTTTGGAGTATTCCTCTTGATATAGCCGAACCAACTTTATGAAAAAACTATCTATTTTTATCACGATCATAATCAGTTTTATAATTTTTGTAGTTTTTTTTGAGAATAATAAGACCCAAAATACTGTGCCAGGAGCAATGACTCACTTAAAAGTTGTCACAAGTTTTTATCCTCTTACCGAATTTACTGAACAAATTGGAGGGGAACACGTCGAAGTTATCAATATAGTTCCTCCTGGAGCAGAACCACACGATTTTGAACCAACTCCACAAGACATCGCTACAATGTATTCTGCAAAGCTATTGATCTTTAATGGAGGAGGGTTTGATGTGTGGGCTGACAAAATCAGCTTTGAGCTTAAGAAAAGGAATATCGCTATTGTCAATATGGCAGAATATTTTGATTTGATGAAAGGCACTTTTGATCGTGAAGATGAGGAAACCCATGAAGAAGCATCGAAATTTAATCCGCATATTTGGCTTGATCCTGTCCTCGCACGAAGAGAAGTTGAGATTATTCGTGATGCTTTAAAAAAAGTTGATCCTGATAATTTTGAGGCATACGATCAAGGTGCGGAGAGATATATCGCGCAACTTTCGGAATTAGATAGACAATATCAAGAAGGCTTAGCATCTTGTATAAACCGTGATGTTGTTGCTTCTCATTCGGCTTTCGGTTATTTAGCAAAGCGGTATAATTTCAATGTTGTTGCAATTTTTGGCCTTTCTACAGAAGAAGAACCCTCTCCAAGAAAAATTGCAGAAATTGCAGAATTTGCTCGTCAGAAAAACATTAAATATATTTTTTTTGAAACACTCGTTTCTCCAAAATTTGCTGAAACCATAGCAAAAGAGATTGGTGCCAAAACTTCTGTCTTTAATCCTCTCGAAGGTTTGACTCAAGAAGAATTAGCTGCAGGCAAAAATTATATTTCCATTATGAAAGAAAATCTTTTAAATTTACGTCAAGCACTCGTATGCAAATAAAAAAACATAATTGTATCGAAGTCGAAAATGTAACTTTTAGCTACAACAATTATCCTGTATTGGAAAATGTTAGTTTTGTCGTGAAAAGCGGTGAGTATTTAGGCATTATCGGACCAAATGGTGGCGGCAAGACGACTCTTATTAAAATTATTTTGGGCTTATTGAAGCCAAAGAACGGAACAGTAAAAATTTTTGGGACTGATGTTACGGAGTATAAAAAAAGAGCCTTGATTGGCTATGTCCCTCAACGAATTTCGCAAGATATTTCATCATTGCCTGTCACTGTTTTAGAAATAGTAAAAAGTGGGAGAACCCCTGTCGTTGGGATGTTAAAATGGTTCAGTAAAGCTGATTTTTCTGCTATTTCGAATGCCATGGAGGTCGCTGATATAAGCAAATACAAAACAAAGTTGCTGAGTGAACTTTCGGGTGGGGAGCGCCAGCGAGTTTTCATTGCTCGCGCTTTAGCTTCAGAGCCGAAAATTCTTATTCTTGATGAGCCGAGCGTTGGAGTGGATCTTGTTGCTCAAGAAAAATTTTACACTTTTCTTGAAAAACTGAACCATGATTATGGGCTGACTATTCTTTTCGTTTCTCATGATATTGATGTCGTTGCCCATGAAGTAAAATGTGTTTTATGTTTAAATAAAAATTTGGTCTGCCATGGTATGCCGAAGGAATTTATACGAGAAGAACACTTGGAAAAGCTCTATGGGAAAAAAGTAAGATTTATCCTTCACGGTCACTAAAATGTTCGAAATTTTTCAGTATGATTTCATGATAAGGGCTTTTATCGCAGGGATAGCGATAGCAATTGTCGCGCCTCTTATTGGTACATTTTTGGTTGTGCGTCGATATTCTCTCATCGCAGACACGCTCGCTCATGTTGCACTTTTGGGAGTGGTGACGGGATTTTTTTTGAAACTCCAACCACTTTTTATGGCTCTTTTAACATCGATCGCCTCAAGCTTCGGCATGGAGAAATTGCGCCATAATAAACGATTATCAGGAGATTCTGTTCTTGCTCTTTTTCTTTCGGGTAGTTTGGCAATTACCTCGGTTTTAATAAGCGCGGTACATGGATTCAGCGTGAACCTTTTTAGTTTTCTTTTTGGGAGTATTTCCACCGTTTCTTCGACTGATCTTTATTTTATTGGTGGTCTCGTTTTGCTTTCACTTTTTTTTGTAGTTGGATTCTTTAAAGAATTATTTTTGGTTTCTGTGGATGATGAGATCGCGAGGGCAAGCGGAATTAAAACTAACTTTTTTAATTTTTTGTTAATTATGCTCGCCGCGCTTACCGTGTCTTTATCGATCAAAATTGTTGGGGCATTACTTATCGGTGCGCTCATGGTTATACCAGTTCTTGCAGCCATTCAATTTAGACGGGGTTTTTCGCAGACCATTTTTATTGCCATCCTTGTTTCACTTTTTTCTGTAATGAGTGGGCTTTTTTTATCTTATTATTTAGGATGGGCAAGCGGCGGAACCATTGTCATTATTGCGCTTATTATTTTTCTTTTTAGTTTGTTTTTAAATAAAACTGAATAATTTTTGACCTTGATGCCTGATATTTTCAAAAAATGTCGGATAAGTGGTTGTGATTTTGTCATCACTGAATGGGAGCAGGATTTTTTGCATCGTATGAAAATCCCATATCCTATTTTGAGTCCGAGTGAGCGACTCAAACGTCGACTTTCACATCGTAATGAACGTTCTATTTATAAGGATGTTTGCGATCTTACGGGAAAGTCCATGATATCGATTTATTCCCCAGATAAACCTTTTACGGTGTACTGCCAAGAAGCTTGGTGGAGTGATTCGTGGGATTCTGGAGTGTATGGTCGTGATTTTGATTTTTCGCGGAGTTTTTTTGAGCAATTTTATGAGCTTCGTTCATCTGTTCCGCGTTTGGCGCTGATGAATCAAAGGTCAGAAAATAGCGAATATTGCAATATTACGAATTCTGATAAAAATTGCTATCTCGTTTTTGGCGGTGATTTTTGCGAGGATTGCATGTATTCGATTTTTAGCATGTATTGTAAGGATACGATGGATGTTTATTGGGTGAATAAGTCTGAGATGACGTATGATTCCATCGATTGCACTCAATGTTATCATGTCAAATATTGCCAGTATGCCCATAGATGTCGCGATAGTGCTTTTCTTTTTGAATGCCGATCTTGCGAGCATTGCGCTTTTTGTGTGGGTCTTCGAAATAAGCAATATCATATTTTTAACAAACCTTATTCTCAGTCAGATTATTTGAAAAAAATACAGGCATTCCGATTTGATAGTTTTCATGAGGTTCAAAAAATGAAACAGGAATTTGATGCTTTTAGGCTTCATTTTCCTCATCTGTATGCTCATATTCTTCATTGTGAAAATGTTACTGGAGATAATATCGTGAATGCGAAAAATTGTTTTCATTGTTTTGATCTTGAGGGGCCGGTTCAAGATTTTAAGGATGTTTTTCTTGGAGGTTATAATGCTTCCGATATGTTGAGCTGCGATCACGTTGGTTTTAAAGGTCAATTGTATTATGAGATGCTCGGTTCTATTGAAGGATATAATTGTGCTTTTTGCACGTTTTCTTGGAATTCCAGAAATACTTGGTACTGCGATATGGTTGCCAACAGTCGTGATCTGTTTGGTTGTTCGAGCATGCATAACATGGAATATTGCATTTTAAACAAGCAATACTCGAAAGATGAATATTTTGATCTCCGAGAGCGAATTATCGAGCATATGAAAAAAACGGGGGAGTTCGGTGAGTTTTTCCCCATGAAACATTCACTTTTTGCTTACAATGAGACGGTTGCGCAAGATTATTTTCCATTGGACCGTGATGAGGCCATTTCGCAAGACTTGATTTGGTATACTGATTCTGAACAGGCTCCAACAATTACTCAAAACATTCCCGACTCGATCCATGATGTTTCTGATGACATACTTTCAAAAACATTGGTTTGTGAAAAGACAGGAAGGCCTTATAAAATTATTCCACAAGAATTAAGATTTTATCGGCAATTTTCGATTCCCATACCAAGATTTGCTCCGGAAACTCGTCATCGGCTCCACATTGCTCGTAGACATCCGATTAGGACATGGAAAAGACAATGTCATAAATGTGGTCAAAATATTGAGACGAGTTATGCTCCGAACCGTCCTGAAAAGGTTTATTGTGAAGTTTGCTATTTGAACGAAGTGTATTAGGGAGGTGCTGAAAAACAAGTTTGTAATTTGAATTCTCAGACGCGGGGTTAGCAAGGATTGCATAGGTACTCAAATAACACTCCTCGGAAGAAGATAAATATACATAGCGCTTATAAGGCAAAGTGCGCCCATTGTTATAAAAAGGGCATCAAAGCCAAAAAAATTTGTGATTAATCCTCCTGCAAAGGCTCCAGTCCCTAATGTGAAATAATTGATGGATTCCCATGCTCCCCATTCTCTTCCAGCACGGTGGACATTAAGATGCTTTGAGTATGCGGCATCGAAAGCAGGGGAGTATATTGCTTCTCCGAAACCTATAATTACTTGGACAAAGAGCAAAAAAATGATAGAGTCTACCAAAGTGTAAAGAAAGAATCCTAGACCTATTAATAGATAGCCGAAAACTACGATTAGTTCGTTTTCTTTTATTTTGTCACTGTATTTTCCTGATAGAAGAGTCATAAATCCTGCTGAAAGCGCAAATATTGTTCCAGCGTAACTTGCGTCCAAAAGATCTCCTCCCACTTTTTCCACAAAAATAGCGGTAATTGGCCCAAACATGGCTGCTGCGAAAAGAATGAGCGCATTTGTTGTCAGAAGAATGCGAATTGCTCGATTGAATAGAGGAGGTTTCATGGTTTGTCGTCGTTTAAAAGACTAGGGGACATTAAAAGACGATCTTAAAATTATAACATTATCCTTGATGTAAGACAATTTGAAATGATACAATCACACAAGCGTTGTTATTTTATTTTTATGCCTTTTGCCGCTCGTTTCATCAATGTCATATTTGAAATTTTACGATTGCTCATCATTGCACGCGTTCTTTTATCGTGGTTTCGAACAAGTCAAATTGGTCCCATCCAACGGTTTATCATTGAAACTACCGATCCCATTCTTTCTTATGTTCAAAAAATTACGCCAAGGCTTGGGATGATCGATATTTCTCCTATTATTGCTATTATTGGACTTTCCATTATCGAGAAAATACTTCTTTATCTTATTGGTTAAAAAATGTTTAAGCTTTATAATACGTTGACACAAAAAAAACAGATTTTTCGGTCAATGAGAAAAAATGTTGTTTTGATGTATAGTTGTGGACCAACGGTTTATGATTTTGCTCATATCGGCAATTTTCGCGCTTATCTTTTTGCCGATCTTCTCTATCGATATTTGCGTTATTTTAAAGAGTATAAGGTGCGTTGGGTGATGAATATTACTGATATTGATGATAAAACGATTAAAGCATCGAAAGGAGAGGGCGATTCGAAGGAGAATCTTAAAATTTTTACCAGAAAATACGAATATATTTTTTTTGAAGATCTTAAGAGGCTTCATATAGGAGTCGAACTGAACAAGAGAGATTTTGTCTTTCATTTTAATCCTCGAGCTACGGAGACCATTTCTGAGATGCAAGATCTTACAAAAAAGATTTTAAAAAATGGTTTTGGATACATCAAAGATGGATCTGTTTATTTTGATGTGATGAAATATGCGAAACGATTTCGCTATGGAAAGCTCATTCATATTGATCTTGAAGGTTTTCGGGATGGGGTTCGCATCGATACCGATGAATATACAAAGGAAAATGTGAAAGATTTTGTCCTTTGGAAGGCGAAAAAGGATGATGAACCTGTTTGGAATTTTTTTATTGATTCGCAAAATTATCCCGGACGACCCGGCTGGCACATAGAATGTTCAGCTATGAGTCACAAACACCTTGGAGACATCTTTGATATTCATACAGGTGGAGTGGATCTCAAATTTCCTCATCATGAAAATGAAATAGCTCAGTCAACTGCGGGATATGGGAAAAATCCATCTCGTTTTTGGTGTCATAATGAACATCTTCTTGTTGACGGTAATAAAATGAGCAAATCGCTTGGAAATTTTTATACGCTTCGTGGTCTTCTGGAAAAGGGATATGCTGCTAAATATTTTCGTTATTTCATTTTGACGAATCATTATCGCACAAAATTGAATTTCACTTTTGAGGCTTTGGAGAGCGCTAAAGCAGGGTTTAGTCGTCTTCAGGAGGTTGTTTTTCGTCTTCAGGGAGTTCGTGAAAAACGAGGTTTTACTCTTGAAAAAGAGACGGCCAAAGCTTTAAAAGATTTTGAGCATGCTCTTGACGATGATTTTAATACTTCTTTAGCGATCTCGGTTGTTTTTGAATTTGTCAATATGCTCAATGTTTTGATTGATGAGAAAAAAATGTCGCGAATTGGGGTTAAAAAGGCTTTAGCATTTTTTCGTAAGATTGATTCTCTTTTATGCGTATTTGATTTCAAAAAGGATGTGCTCCCCACGAAAATTTTCAAACTTATTCAGGAACGCGATGAAGCCAGAAAAAGAAAAGATTTTAAGACATCTGATCGAATACGAGATGAACTTTTAAAACTAGGGATTGAACTCAAAGACACGAAAGAGGGGACTCAATGGGCAGGGAGGTGAGCGATCATAGGCAAGCTCTTTAAAAAATCTCAAGCTCCTCGCCAAGATTACTCTCAAGATATGCTGTAATAGCTTTCCTCTTCGTTTTCGTTTTGTTTTTCGACCATCACATTGTTTGTCTTGTATTTTTTCCATGCTTGAAAGTATCGTTGCAAGACATAGGTTTCACTGCCAAGCAATGCCAAAATAATTAAAAAGTCTGTTATGGGTCCGCTTTGAGGATTTTCTTTGGGTAGAGGAGGTTCTATGGGTTTTGCGCTTACGATTTCGCTTTTTTCTTCACTTTCGTAGCCATCCGAATCTATTGCTGATAGCGCGAAATAGTACGTTATTCCTGGTGTCAAATTGCCTATATACCAAGTGGTTTTATCGTTTGTGGTTTCGATCTTTTTTTCGAGATTTTCCCGTTTTTCTCCGTAATAAATGCGATAATGATCAATAGAGGTGTCATCCGTTGAAGCCAACCAAGAAAGCGTTACTTTTTCAATTCCTTCTTCACTTTTTATTCCTTCTACCTTGCTCGGATAGACGATTCCGAAAGGCGTTCCATAAATCATTTCACTTTTTTTACTTTCATTTCCCTGCGAATCCACTGCCACAATTTCAAAATAATAGGTTTGTCCAGGAATAAGATTTGGAATATACCATGTTAATGATGAATCTAAGGTGTTAACCGTATTATCAATGTTTTTTTCATCAGTACCATAAAAAATTTGATAATGATCGATTTCTGTATCACTTAAGGAAGCTTCCCAATTTAAAGTAATTTTTTTCTCTTCTTCAGTTAATGTAAATCCTCCGACTTTTTTAGGCATATTATCGTTTGTTTCTCCTACTTGAAGCGTAAGATATTTTTCGTAGGATGAGTCGTTTCCGAGTTCATCGATGAGAACGATGTCTATGTCGTATTCGCCTGGTGTTTTTGGAGCGTCGATTACTGCTTGATATACGCCAGGTTCATCGAGTTCTTCTGTTAATTCGATCAATCTCAGGTCAATGAGTACAGAAAGTGTTCGCAGTTTTTCTTCCGTGTATACTTTGATGGTAAATCGTTCGGATGCCTCAATTGCTCCGCTTGGCTCAATAATTATTTGATCTATCATTGGGGCTTTTTGGTCGATATCAATGGTTACTTTTTGTGATGAATCCAGTGATTTTCCATCATTATCAACCAAAATCGCATGAATGGTATGAAGTCCACTTGTTAAGTCATTGAGTGAAAATCGAAAGGTATTATCATTGCCTACCAATGTTTCTCCCACATTTTCATCATTATCATAAATTTTAACCATCCATCCTTTTGGAGCTTCTCCTTCAACAGAAATATCATTTGTTGCATAGGTTCCATCAAGTGGTGAAAGCAAAATAATTGTTTTATCTTCGACTGGCTCTACTTTTTTGGTTGAAACATTGATTATTTTGCTGGCGCGAAGATTGAGATTGTTTATATCGACAATTTCTAAAGTTTGCATTCCTTGATTCAGGAACTTGAGTCCAAGGCTAAAGGTATGGCTTCCAAGGTCATCTTCGGTAAATGTGTAATCTTGAGGAAGCTGCGCATTCCTATCTGTTGCCGAAAAGTGAATGGTTCCGAGATATTGTGTTGATCTTATATCAGAGGCATCATAGGCCGTGACGGTAAACGAGAGAATTTCATTTGGAGCAACGATATCTGGTATATTTTCTATCTTTAGGTAGGAAATTTTTTCTTGAGTCGTTGCTTGAGTGAGTAAAAATCGTTCATTGTTTGTCCTTAAATCGCCGGTATTTACGTCATCGCCGCCGATTTGTGAAAATTGTTCGTTTTTTGATTCGTAATACACTGCTTTTACCCGATTTTTTAATGTTTTTGAAGCAACGCTGTCATATACGGTGTAAACGGAAATTCCAGGCTCGTTCGACGATATGATGAAATTCATCTTTCCATTTTCGTCTGTGAAAGGATTTTTTGACGTTCTTTTTACCGTATCTTCTGGTCGGCTTGAAATAAGTTCAACGGTGTGGTTTTCAATAGCATTTCCATAACGATCGACAAGAGTAACGGTGAGAGTAATAGCATCGATACTGTTACTTATGGCCGTTTGTCGGTTTACATCGATGCGAGAATTTTCTTCAGAAACTTCATCTGGATATATTCGAAAGTTTGAACCTGGTCCCAAAGGTGAATTTCCTTTCCATTTTGCGGAAATTTCATACATTCCAGCGATTTTTGTGTGGTAATCATAAAGATCTGCTTTGGCTATGCCTTCGTCGTCAGTTTTTGATTCAATAATAAGAACGCTTCCCGTTGGTTTTTTTATCCAGAATTCCATTTCTTGGTTTGGGACAGATTTTTTTGTTTTGAGAAGAGCGCTAAAGCCTGCGATGCTATCGATAGCATAGGCTTCAAGTCCAATGTTACTGGTTGCGGCTTTTACTGAAAAAGCTGTCAAAGTTTGAGTGACGAGCACAAGGACAAGTGAAATGCCAATGAGGAGCCTCTGTAAAACACCCTTTCGACTGCAACTCCAAGCGTTTCGCTCTTTGATTTTTATTTTTTGTGTTTTCATGATGGCTTTTGTATCCTATAATTCTACCTGAAAATCTCTTTTAAGTCAAAAGTATGGAGACCGTACAATACATTTGGATGGATGGAGAGCTTATTCCTTGGGATAAAGCTCAAATTCATGTGCTTACTCATTCTTTGCATTATGGGAGCGCCGTTTTTGAAGGGCTTCGATTTTATAAAACTGATCAAGGACCGGCGGTTTTTCGTTTAACGGATCATCTTAAACGTCTTTTTTATTCTGCGTCGATCTTGAAGATGAATATGCCTTTTTCTTTGGAGCAACTCAAAGATGCGATTCATCTTCTTATTCGGGAAAATGCTATTTCCGATGGTTATATCCGTCCTATTGCGTATTTTGGTTATGGAAAAATGGGCTTAAATCCTTTGGGCGCGCCTCCTTGTATCGCCATTGCTCTTTGGCCTTGGGGTGCTTATCTTGGAACTGATATGGTCAAGGTAAAGATTTCTTCTTATATCCGTATTCATCCAAAAAGTCTTATCACTGATGCGAAGATTTCAGGTCATTATGTTAATTCTATTTTGCCTTCTTTAGAAGCTCATGAGAGCGGCTTTGATGAAGCGATTCTTTTGGATTTTGAAGGTAATGTCGCTGAAGGACCTGGGGAGAATGTTTTTGTGGTTAAAAATGGTCGTTTATTTACTCCGCAGACAGGTAATATTCTTCCGGGGATAACTCGGGATAGCGTATTTGTAATCGCCAAAGATATGGGTATTCCCGTGGAAGAGAAAAATATTTCCGTTTCTGATCTTAAAAATGCTGATGAACTTTTTTTCACTGGAACGGCTTGTGAGGTTACTGGCATTGAGGCTATTGATGATAATGTCATCGGTGATGGCACTATTTTTAAAATTACGACAAAAATTCGTCGAACTTTTCTTGATGCCGTTAAGGGTAAACTTGAAAAATATCGGTCTTGGCTTGATGTCGTTATTTAGGGCCTGTGCACATAAAGTTTTTACGATGGTTGAACAGGAACGTGGTCGGATTCGCGGCTCGAGGAGCGCTGTTTCGCCATTGCGCTCCACAAGCGACGAGCAACAAAGAAGACC
>CAZTVN010000010.1:0-23958 GCA_964617145.1 uncultured Candidatus Peribacteria bacterium | reverse complement strand
ATTTTTCAACTCATTATGGAAAATTTTCTCCCCAATGTATTGCTTAATATAACCCCACATCCCTAGCATGTGCAAAGCATTTTTGCTAATTCCTCTTTCTTGCAGAACTTCTGCTCTCCTTTTTTCATGTCCTTTACCATCACACCGTTTTTTGCCACTTCATCCTCGCCTATCACAATGGCAAAAGGAATCCCCTTTCGATCGGCATATTGAAACTGTTTTCCAAGTTTTTCGCCTTTTTCGAGATAGATTTCGGCGGCAATACCGTTTTTTCTTAAAAATTTCACCGTTTCTACGGAATTTTTTAAATATTCTTCGGAAAAAACGGTTACGAGTGCTTTTAGTCCTGATCCCTTATCTGGACCTTTTCCAAGCTCCTCCAAAGCGATGCAGAGCGGCTCAAATCCGACGGCAACGCCAACAGCGCTGATATCATGTCCGGAGAAAAGTCCGCAAAGCTTATCATAACGGCCACCTCCCGCTAAAGCGGCCGAGCCAAAACTCGGAGAAAAAACCTCAAAAATAATGCCCGTGTAATAATCAAGACCACGCACAAGATTTGGTTTTATTACGTAATGTTTTTCTGGTATTTCGTACATTTCAAAATATTCTAAGACGCTTTCGAGCTCTTGAATGCCTTCCAAGGCTTCGTCGGAATTTTTCAACATATTTTTCTGCTCTTTCAGAACGTCTTTTGGACTTTTTTCCTCCATTTTTATGTAATCTAAAATTTTGGAAATGGCTGAAACCTGTACCCCTCTTTCTTTCAATTCTTGTTCGACCCCAAAAAGTCCGACTTTATCAAGCTTATCAATTGATCGAAACACTTCAACTTCCTTTTCTTGCGGCATATTTAAGTATCGTATAAAACCACTTATGATCTTTCGATTATTTATAACGATCATGTGATTTTCGAGCTTTAAGGCATTAAAACCCTCATAAAGTAAAGCAACGATTTCGGCATCAGCCAAAGAACTTTTTGAGCCAACAATATCCGCATCGCACTGATAAAATTCACGTTTTCTTCCTTTTCGAGCGGCATCGGCACGCCATACGCGATTGATCTCGAAACGTTTAAAAGGAAAAACGATTTCGCTGGCATGTTGGGCAATTACCCGAGCCAGAGGCACGGTTTGATCGTAGCGAAGCGCCACTTCCCTATCGCCTCGATCTTTAAATTGATAGATAAGCTTTTCTTCTTCTCCGTACTTTCCACTCAAAATATCGGCGTATTCAAGCGCTGGAGTTTCTAATTGACCAAAACCGTATTTTTGAAATATTTTTGTCCAGACATCCTTCACGTACTGCCTCAAAATCATCTGATTCGGCAGATAGTCGAAAAATCCCTGTAAAGTTCTTGGCTCGACTTTAAGCATCTTTTTCAGGGACTCCTTATCTGCTTCTTTTTTGGCCATGTTGGAGACTTTTTTATTGAAATATCATGGGACGAACGACGGGACTTGAACCCGCAACCGTCAGAGCCACAATCTGATGCTCTACCAATTGAGCTACGTTCGTCTCGCAAAAAAGATTGTAGAGGCTTTGGATTTTAAGATCAAGGATTGTGCGAAATTAGGGCCTGTGCACACAAAGTTTTTACAGATGGAAGAGACATATTTTGTTCAGTTCAAGAAACGACGACGAAGGTGTGTACAGGCCCTAGGAGAATCTTTCGGTCAAAAGCTGTTTTTGTCCTTTTATCTCATTTTCGAGTTCTCGCACGATTCCCTTTATAAGAAATTCTGCAAACTCGTTTATCACTGTTATTTCGGTTTCGAACTTATTGTCCTGAAGAAACTCGAGAAGAACATGGCCTGTCAAACGGATCAAAATCGGTTCAATCTCACTTTTTTCATTTTTTACACGATTGAGCACTTTATGTGAAATACTTTTTGCGGTCTCAAGCAAATTTTTCCCCCAAAAATCGATTTCAATACGAATTTTCAGTGGCAGTGAGTGCTCTATATCTGAAAATTGGATTATTTTTCTTTCTGACTCGACTGATTTCTTTTGTACATTTGGCAAGGTTTGCATTTCTCCATCACTTTCTTTTAAAAGTGCAACTTTTAGCCCGCTTTCCTCTTGCACGTCTTCATTTCCCAATATAATAATTCCTAAAATAAAAATAGCTGGAATATTTTTTTCAAGCGCCCTTGAAACCAAAAGAACCAAGTCTTTTTTCTGACTCGTATGGATGAATTTTAATAAAATGCGAATCAATCTATCTTCCTGTTTTTTTTGTTTTTGTTCTCCGGCTTGGAGAGCTTTCACTTGCCGACCATTTGCTTTCATTTGTTCTTTAAAACGCTCAAAAGACGCCGGATCCATGGCATCCTGCGTTTCAAAACCGGAAAATATTTCAAAGTCACTCAAGGAATAAGTGATTTTAAACTACATGGACAAACGTGTTTTTAAAAACGCGTCCGTCAAACTTTTTCTGCTTTTTTTCTGAAAATTTCACTACCCCATTTTTTATGGCAAACAGGGTAAAATCTTTTCCCATTTGCACGTTGACTCCTGCGAAATATTTGGTTCCTTTCTGTCGAACAATAATGTTGCCGGCATCGACTTTTTGGCCACCAAACATTTTCACGCCTCGGCGCTTTGATACGGAATCTCGATTATTCTTGGACGACCCACCCGCCTTCTTATGTGCCATAATTTTTACAATGAGAAATTTTCTTACTTTATTTTAGAGATTTATCTTGGCTCATGCAAGAGATTTTTTATGAAGCTCGCAGGAATAATCTTTAAAAACATCTTCAGCCTTAATTTCTCACGAATTGATGGGTAATATGGGTAGCAGCATTTATTTTTGTCGCTTCAAGCTAACATTTTGACCTTACCTCTTTTCGCTCCTCCTGATTTTACGACTTAAGCCGTATAAATCAGGTAGTCGCTCAAAAGGGTAAGGTTCCCAAAATAACGCGAGGCACTCCAAAAATAAATGCTGCTACCTTTTTTTACGACAAATTCGTGAGAAATTTTAAGCAGCAGGTCGCCGCTTGAATAAAAAGCCATTTCTTGTTATAATGATGAGAAAATACTTATTAATTTGTTATGACAAAAATTAAAATTTTTTTCATGAAGGACATTTTGAAAAGGTGTCCAAATTACAGTATTAAGCAGGTTTTTCAGCATCTTCTTGCTCTTTCTTTAATTTTAAGCCTTGTTTTTGGCCTCTTTATCGCTGTTCAAGCGCAAAATCCAAAAGAAGACCTTTCACAGGCATCTTTAGAGCTTCTTCGTCAAAATCTTTTCTTAAAAAAACTTCGAGAACAGCTCAATTTTGCCACCAATTATTATAAAACTCTTGATAGAGAAATTCGCGAAACAGGAGATCGTATCGACAGTGCAAAGGCTGAAATCGACTCTTTGTCCGACCAGATTGCTCTTATTAACAGAGAAATTACCATCTCTGGAAAGAAAATTCAGCAAACGCAAAAAGATATTGCTTCAAAAGAATATCGCATTGAAACTATTTATAAAAATATTGATCAAAAAGAAGTTGAAATACTCGAAGATAAACGCCTTACCTCTGATTATGCGAAATTTCTCTATCTTTACAATAAACGTTTTTCTGATACGGAAGATAATACTTTAAATATTGTTAAAGTTCTCTTGACCGATGAATCTTTGAGTAGCACTTTGCAAGAAGAAACCTATCTTGAAATTCTTGAAGATACTGGTAAAGAAGTCCTTTTGAAATTGCAAGAGGCTCAAAAGTCTCTTAATCGAGAGAAGGAGGATCTTTCGGTTTCCTTAAGTCAACTGCATGAACTTCAAAAACAACTTGAGGATGAGAAACTCAATCTTGTTGCTCGCAAGGAAGGAAAGGAAATGCTCCTTCAAGAAACGCAAGGGAAAGAAGAAATTTATCAAGAACTTTTGGCTGAATCCATTCAACAAGAGGAAGAAGTATTACAAGAAATTCAGGCACTTCGAAGCAATATTCAATATTTTAATGAGAGGGTTAGTTCCCTTCGAGATACCGTGACGCCGCAAGAGTATGAACAAATTCTTCGTATCAAAGAAGGCGCTGTTAACACGAGTTCTGTTCTTCAAGATGGTCAAATGCTTCGATTTAACATGTGGCCGGTGAATCCTCGTCTTGGTATTTCGGCTTATTTTAGCGACTCAAATTATAAAAAAGCTTTTGGAGTCGATCATGGCGCCGTAGACATTCCAGTTTCTCAAGGCACCCCTGTTCTTGCTCCTGCAAACGGATTAGTTGTAAAAGTTCGTGATACTGACACGGGTTATAATTACGTTGTTCTCGCTCATGAGCGAGGTGTCATGACTCTTTACGGGCATTTATCAGAGATTTCCGTAGATATTGGTGATTTTCTTCATGAGGGTGATATTCTTGGTCTTTCTGGTGGTATTCCTGGAACCCGTGGTGCTGGACTGCGAACAACAGGGGCACATGTCCATTTTGAAGTTTTTCAAGATGGCGTGAGAGTTGATCCTCTTTCTTATCTGCCGCTCTCACCTTTACCTGATGAGTACATTCCTGCAAGCTATAAAAAACAGCTTGAGGAAGAAGTGAATCAGCTTGTAGAAAAATTTTTTGGAGAAAAGGAGTAGAGACGTTTTTGAGAAAAAATTTATCTTTGAACTTGTTAACTATCTTCGTTACAATGTGAACGATATTTTTTTGTTTTTTGTCATTTTTGGAAGTCATTTTGGGGAGTCGTCTAATGGTAGGACAGCGGCCTTTGAAGCCGTACGTGAAGGTTCGACTCCTTCCTCCCCAGCCATTTAAGTAACATTTTTTATGAGTTTATTTTTTCCGAAACAAATTGCTTTTTTTGATTTATTGCTAGACGTTAATGGCCATTTGATTGAAATGGTTGAGTTGCTTGATGAATTTGGGAAAAATTTTAATGATTTTGAGGGTTATTCTGTTCGAGCAAAACACATTGAGCATAAAACTCATACGAAAACCCATGAAATTATTACTACTCTCAATAAGACTTTTATTACCCCGATAGACAGAGAAGATATTTATTTACTGGCACATCAACTTGATGACATTGTCGCTATTATTGGAAATATTATTCACAATATTCATCTTTATAGAGTTACGCAGAAATTTTATACGATGGAAAAATTTGTTTCTGTTATTAAAGAAACTGGTTATTATCTAAAAGATTTATTGTTTTGTTTGAAGCAACAGCGATATACCGATGAGTTGGTGAATGTGAAAATTAAGATTCATGAACTTGAAGATAAAGCTGATAATCTTTTTGCTCAAGCTATTTGTAATCTTTTTGTTGAGGAAAAAGATTCTATTATGATTATTAAGTTAAAGGATATTTTGGAAAGTTTGGAGCGCGTTATGGATAAATTTCAAAAAATTGCGGATATTATTGAAGGTATTATTGTAAAATCAACTTAAATTTATGGAATGGAGTCTGATTTTTATTATTTTTGTGGTTTTTGTTGCTTTAATTTTTGATTTTACCAACGGAGCTCATGATGCCGCCAATTCGATTTCTACCATTGTTTCAACTCGGGTTCTGACCCCAAAGCAAGCGGTCATCTGGGCGGCTTTTTTTAATTTTGTTGCTTTTCTGATTTTTGGCACATCGGTGGCCAAGACTATTGGCAAAGGGTTGCTGGATATTAACGTGATTACTCCACCAGTTATTTTGGCCGGAGTGCTTGGCGCTATTATGTGGAATATCATTACCTGGTATTTCGGTTTACCTACCAGCTCTTCTCATGCTTTGATTGGTGGTTATGTTGGTTCCGCAGTGGCTAAAGCAGGGTTTTCGGTGATTATTCCCGGTGGCTGGACCAAGACTTTAATTTTTATTGTTGTTGCTCCTTTGATTGGTGCTATTTTAGGCATGATTTTGATTATTTTGAGCAGTTGGATTATTCATACTAAGAATATTCCTCCGACACCCGTGAACAGGTGGTCAAGGCGACTGCAATTGTTTTCAGCGGCTATTTATAGTCTTGGCCACGGTGGAAATGATGCACAAAAAACGATGGGAATTATTACCAGCTTGCTTTTTTCTGCGGGTCTGATTTCAACTTTTGATATTCCCTTATGGGTCATATTGAGTGCTCATGCGGCTATTGCTTTTGGAACTTTGTTTGGCGGTTGGAGAATTATAAAAACCATGGGACAAAAGATTGTTAAATTACGTCCTATCGATGGTGTTTGCGCTGAAACGGCCAGTGCTGCAAGTCTTTTTCTTGCCACATATTTGACTATTCCGGTTAGTACCACTCATGTTATTACCGGAGCTATTTCTGGTGTGGGAGCGGCAAAACGCGTTTCCTCCGTCAGGTGGGAGATGACTTTCAGAATTGTATGGGCATGGATATTTACTATTCCTTGCGCAGCCTTAAGCGCCGTGTTGATCTATGGATTTATGAATGTAATGTAAAAGAGCCTCTACAGAATTTGAATCGATAGAGGCTCTTTGAGTTTTTCTCTTAACTACTCCAAACAAAGTGTTGATACGTCAGGACATGAAGATCGATCTTCTTTACATGTTTGCAAAGCGTCCGCAACTTCTTGCACACATTCTAAAACATTCGTGGTTTTTTCGAGAAAAGGATTTAAAACGTTTTCTACAAAGTTATCGAATCCTTGTTCAAGCGCATCGGAAATATTTTGAAGTAATCCTACAAATGTTTCAAAAGCTTCAACAATTTTTCCTGATATCTCATCACCGATTGCCTCAACTTTTCCCAATGTCTCATATACGACATCAGCAAAGCCTATCACCAAATTATTGTAACTTTGAAGTACTCCTCCTTGCCATGCCCAAACATTTTCATCATTACCCCATTTTTCTTTTGCTTCCTCAAATCCTTTCAAAACAGCATCAGAATAAGCGATAAAATCTCCGCACACTTGTCTTACATTCATAACATCTTCAAAAGATTTCATATTTTCTTTTGTTACTGCCGAACCCACGCAATCCACGCTCTCAATATCTTCCTGCGTGCCATCGTACAGATATCCCATTCCTTTTTTAAGATCTCCCAGAGCTTCCATAATGCTTGGCGTCACTTTATTTAATGCTTCTGTAAGCCCTGCCAGATATATTTCAACCTCTTGATCGGTATATTGACCATTTATTCCATATCCTTTTAGTTCATTTTTTACTTCTTCAAGTTTTTGCTCCCCTTCTTCAAAATTTTGCATTACTCTCTTTGAGAGGACGTAACTGGCTTTATTCAAATTGGCTTTTACATTTTTATAATGAACTGTCTTTTCTTCCACTATTTGAATTTGAGATTCTATATCTGCCCGTAGTTCATCAGAGACCGGGACTTCCTCACAGACCTTTTTGAATGTTTTTCTCTCGAGTTTACAGATGGTTTTTGGTTCAAGTTGGGCTAACAAATCATTCATATCGTTTTCAAGATCTTCTATTCTTTCATCTACACTTACTTCAACCCAATTCATAATATCCTGAGCATTAACTCCGCCAATAAGCTCTTCAAGCGTATCCACTACTCTATCTCCAAGTATGGGGCGAAGAAGATCGAGAGGATTATTAACCAATGTGTTTACGCTTGTTATGATTTGTTCTACCTTTTCAAGATAGGTTATTCCGCTACTGACCTGTATGGCGGCCAGACGGATAATATAAGGATCTTTGTATTTGTTCAATTCTTCCAAAAGCTCATCTGTTACTTCCTTAAAATCATCTTGAGAAGAATAGCAACTTCCAATGACCTGTGCATATTTGTTTTCTAGAACCGGATCAAGTACACAAGAATCTTGATCAACTTCGATACCTAAAATGGCGTCCCTTATCAGTTCAAGTTCGTGAATAAAATCGTCCATAAGATCAGTCATTTCGGCATCATAGGGATCAGGATATGGGCAATATTTTCCACTATCTGCTTGGGTACCGAAACAAATTTCTTCAAGTATTTTTGATGGTGTTCCATCTGGTTTTATCACTTGAGAACACTCCCCTTCAAATTCGTATACTTGTGAAAGTCCGCATGTTATAGCGAGTCTGTCTCTCCAATATTTAAGTTGCATAATCCAATCTTCGATCATCGCGACTGTTTGCTCTTTATCCGAAACAAAATCATCTCCTCCATCTTCGGAAATTGTTCGTATCTGAGACATTGCCTCTTTTAATTGATCTGAAAAATCTCCGATTTTGTCAAGGGCTTCTGGAACCAGCCCTGATGCATCTGAAAGCTCTATACTCAAGCCTGAGATGTCTTTCGCTGCATTATGAATTTCTGATCCAAAATCTGTACTTTGAGTGACATCGGTTGTGAGTTTCCCTGGTCCTCGGAGTGCATCCAAAGATAAGGTAAGCACCATGAGTGCATTTGAAAATGTCATCAGCGCAACAGCAATTAAAAGCGCCATGATAACTTTCCATTGACGTTTTTCTTGGTCCATTTTGGTGTGGATTTAAATATTAATCTTTTAATTTTAACATTTATTTTATTTTTTGTCAATTTGTTGGATGTTCATTCATGGTTTATCATGGTTTTATGGATATCGAATCTGTGTTTAAAAATTCAGGATTTTCCTTTTCTTCCGCACAAATACATTTGATAGAAACTTACGCTTCATTATTGAAATCATGGAATGAGAAAATCAATCTTGTTTCTTTTTCATCAGAGAAAGAATTTTTGATAAAACATATTTTAGATAGCGCCTACGGGGTAAGAGCTTTTGAGTTTTTGAAAGAACGAGAGGTTGTTTCGCCAAAGGTCTCTCCTGTCTTGAACATTCTTGATCTTGGTACAGGTGGTGGACTTCCGGGGATTATCCTCGCCATTCTTTTGCATAAGCATCATTTCACGCTTCTCGATGCTAGAAGAAAAAAAATTATTGCTCTTTCTGACATCGTTTCTCATCTGAAACTTAAAAATGTTGAATGTCTTTGGGCGCGCGCTGAAACTTTGCCTAAAAATTGTTTTGATATCGTCGTGGCGCGTGCGATTTTTCCCTGTGAAAAACTTTTTCCTTTCATCCTTCCAATCTTAAAACCTCAAGGCTATTTTATCGCTTATAAAGGGCCAAAATATGAAAAAGAACTTCGAGAAACGCATTCGTATTTTGAATCGAAAAAACTTTCCCTTGTTAAAATTTTCCCCTATCATCTTAAAAGCCAGGCTCAAGAGGATCTCGGCCATCATTTTCTTCTCCTATGCCAAAAGCTTTTCAAATAAAGGATACTTATTTTTTTGAAGCTAAAAAGCGAGGCTATCGTTCGCGAAGCGCTTTTAAATTACTCGAAATTCAGAAAAAATATCATTTTGTTCGCAGAGGAGATAGTGTTCTTGATCTTGGTTCAAGTCCTGGTGGCTGGCTTCAAGTTCTCATCGAGCTCACTGGTTCGGTTGGTCGCATTCTTGGCATTGATATCAAACCTATTGAAAAAATTTCTGGAGTTACCACGTATATTTGTGACATTTTTGATCACGAAACTCTTGATTCCTTCCTTAAAGGTAGTCTTTTTGATGTTATTACTTCTGATATGGCCCCAAATACGAGCGGTATTAAAGATATCGACCAAGCTCGATCTGTTGAACTTTGCGAGCGTGCTTTTGAAGTCGCTCAAATCCATCTTAAAGCTCAAGGGAATCTCCTTATGAAAGTTTTTAGTGGGTCTGATTTCGCCCCATTTTTTCAAAAAATAAAAAAAAATTTTCGTAAAGTATCTGTGTTTAAACCTCAATCTTCTCGAGACAGAAGCCGTGAAACCTTTATCGTGGCGATGGGTAAAATCTGAAGGAGTGTTTATTTCGAGGAAAGCCCCCCCTGTGCTTTCACTACTTTAAAAGCCTTCATGAACTATCCTTCTATGATTTTTGCTATTCCTGTTGGAAGTGTTTCGAGATGCGGTTCAAGTGGAAGTTGTGTGTGGATTTGAGCATTTGCAGGAATTTCGCTTGAAAAAATCGTAATGAAAAATGGTTTTTCTCCTGTCGGATCAAAACCATCAAGATCGGGTTCAAGGGTAATAAACACTTTTTTATCTCCAGTCGTTAGATCGAGTGGAAATTCCCCTAATAAATTGTATGGTTCGTTCTTTATAAAATCTTCGCCAGGATAATTGGGAATATCGACCGTCGGTGAATAGATCCCGTTAGTATCTCTTCCGGTCCTTGAACCAAATCGTCCGATAGACAACAAAACTCCTTTATATTCGAGCCATCCCTCATAGATCCATCCGTAAGGAGTTGGTTGGATTTTCAATGATTTGGTTTCATTCCCATTTTCAAGATTCAAAAACCATATTCCATTTTTTTCATTCTCTGAATTTTTATCACTCAAACTTCCAATAATATAGGTTCCAGCAATGTCATTCAATTGAATAGTTTGAAATGAAAGATTGGCTTGCCCGTTTTCTATCGCACCGGATAAAAGAAGGCTTTCTCCTTTTGTTTTTTTCTCATCTGTATTTATTGTGATTTGAACAAGATCGCTTTCTTGAAGCTCTCCTAAAACTTTTATTTTTTTTATTTTCTTCCCCGTCTCGAGATCTATGAGTTTTCCCTCTTTCATATTAAATCGCTTCACTTTCTGTCTTTGAAGCCCACTTATTACCCAAAGTTCGTAATATCCTTGATTCAGCGGCTCAAGATTTTTCAGCTCCACTTCTAAAAAACTCACTTTCCCATTTTCCCCTTTTAATTGACAACCTGTAAGCAAAATTATTATGGAGATACTCATTATGAAAAGTATTGATCTTTTTTTCATACATATTTTGGGTTATTTTTTCATCTGATTACGATAATATGGATTTTTTGCTTATTTGCAAATCTCTTTTTTTTATTTTATCCTCTAAGTGAGGGGCTGAAAAACATAACGTTGTAACGAAATTTTCATATTATTCAACAATAATCATGGATCTTAAAAGTTCAATTATTGAACTTTATCGGAAAGTGGCAACGGAACTCCCTCTCGATGTCATTTCCGCACTCAAGTCCTCTCTTCAAAATGAAGAAAAGGGATCTTTGGGAGAAAAAAATCTTGAACTTATTATTAAAAATGCCGAATTGGCCAAAAGTCGATCTCGTCCAATGTGTCAGGATACTGGAACTCCGATTTTTTTTGTCGAATATGGCCATGATTATCGTCAAAAAGAACTTAAAAATATCATTGAGGAAGCTACAAAAACGGCTACATCTCAAATTCCTCTTCGACCAAACACTACTGATATTTTAACTGGTAAAAATACTGGAAATAATGTTTTCAGTGGTGTTCCTGTTATGTATTTTGAGGAATGTGATATACAGGGTGTTAAGATCGGTCTACTTTTAAAGGGTGGTGGTTGTGAAAACGTTGGGAAAATTTACACTCTTCCCAATATAGAGCTTCAAGCAGGTCGAGATCTTGATGGTATCAGGCGATGCATTCTTCACAGCGCTTTATTAGCGCAAGGGAAAGGATGTCCTCCGATGATTGCCAGTGTTGTTGCCGGAAGTCCTGAGGATCTTGTCATGGTTACCGCGAAACGTCAACTTCTGCGCCATATCGGCTCCCATAATCCTTCAAAAGCACTTGACTGCCTTGAAAAACGTCTCACCAATGAAATAAATGAACTTGGTATAGGACCTTCTGGATTTTCCGGAAAAACTACGGTTCTTGCTACCTTTATTGACACTGTTGCTCGGCATCCCGCGAGTTTTTTTGTTCATATTTCTTACTTTTGTTGGGCATCCAGACGAGGAATTTTAGAATATCATCATAAGAAAGCTTCCTATGCACTATAATTTGAGTACACCTCTTTCTTTGGACGATGTTCTTAAACTTCATGTTGGTGATACACTTAGTATTTCAGGTAAAATCATTACGGCTCGTGATCTTGCTCATCGTTATCTGCTTGATGGAGTGGATCGTTCAAAACTTCCTTTTTCTCTTGAAGGAGGGATACTTTATCACTGTGGGCCTATTATACGTAAAGAGTCAGGAAACTATGAAATTATTGCGGCAGGTCCCACAACGAGCATGAGACTTGAGCCTTACGAAGCTGAAGTGATACAACGTTACGGGGTTCGCATGGTTATAGGGAAGGCTGGTATGGGGGAACTCACTTTACGAGGCTTAGAAGGACGCGCGGTTTATGCTGCGGCAACAGGTGGAATTGCCCAAGTTCTCACCGATCATATTATTCGTGTTTGCGATGTTTATATGCTTGATGAATTTGGTGTAGCAGAGGCTTTTTGGGTTTTCGAGGTAAAAGATTTTCCCGTACTTGTTAGCATGGATGCTCACTTAAAAAGTCTTCATGCAGAGGTTTTTAATGAAGCAAATAAAAATTTTAAACGATTGCTCAACCTTTGTTCAGAAAGACTAAAAGTGGCATTAAAAGAGAAACAATGAGGGCGATGATTCCAATAAAAGCGAAAATTTGTGATGATCGGTTTTTTTTCATATTTTAGGAAAATCGGTTAAAGCCACTCTTATGAAGGATTGGAAATAATGATCGTATCAGTAAAACGATCGATAATATTTTGATTATCAGCCACTTCGAGTGTTACTTCGTAGGTTCCTGGATTGATAAATGTATGAGTTGGTTTTCTTTCTCTCGAGGTTTCTCCCCCAAAATCCCATGTGTACCTTGCGATAGTTCCTTTGGAGCATCCAGGATCGAAAGTCACTGTTAAAGGCGCTTCCCCGTTTTTGGTATTGGCTTCAAAACATGCTGTTACCGCTACAGGTCGAACCGTAATATTTATGGATTTTTCGTCTTTTTTTCCATCAGATGCGAGTACGGTTACTTTAGCCTCAAATGTTCCCACTTTTTCGTAACGATACGTAATTTGAGCATTTCCTCCCACTTTCTCTGACCCATCACCAAAACTCCACTGATAACCTACGATCTCTCCTTCGGGATATATCGAGCCACTTGAATCAAATTCGACAGTAAGCGGAGTTTCTCCACTAATGGGATTTGCCTTTAGATCAGCTAATAATCCTTGTTCTTCAAGATCGACTAAAATTTTCAACGTACTCTGATTGTTTTTGGCATCAATAACAAAAAGCGTTACATTAAACTTCCCCTTTTCTTCAAAATTAAACGTAACAATTGGTCCTACTTTATCGATTTCTCCATCACCATTAAAATCCCACTTATAATCAACAATATTTTCATCAGGATCTTCGCTTAAAGACGCATCAAATTGTACTTTTAACGGTATTACTCCACTTAGCACTTTTTGGCCATCTTCATTTTCTTTATATTCTGGAAGCGTTGTCACTTTTGGGACAGGAGCTTCTTCTGATTTTCCAACTATAATTTCTAAAGACATCTCTCCTTTTTGGCCCGTATCATCAGTTATCTTCAAAATAACGTTATAGGTTCCTGTTTTTTCAAATATATGTTCTACGGTTCGCAGTGTCTCTTTTTTTGTTCCATCCCCAAAATCCCATTCATATTTTTCAATACTTCCAAAAGGACTTACGGAATTTCTTGCATCGAAAGTATATGCTTGACCAGCGAAATATGTTTGACCTTCTTCAGTTGTAATCAAGGCTACCACCTCTTTTGGCTCCATGACATTGATTTCCATATCTTTAGTCGCAAATTCACCATTATTGTCCGTTACTCGAAGCGACACTGTGTATTTCCCAATCTGATTAAATGTAGAAGTCGGTTTTAAGCCGATAGCATCGTCATATTGCCCGTCATTATCAAAATCCCATTCGTAAGATACGATTTCTCCATCGGGATCCATGCTTTCTGAGGCATCGAAAAGTATTTCAAGAGGAGCTGCTCCGGTATTTGGAATAGCAGCAAAAATCGCGCTCACTTTTTCATTTTCAAAAATGATTTTTTTCGTAAGTTCGAACGTTTCTTCTTTATTTCCAAAAAGATCGAGAAATTTTATGATAAGTGTTACGGTATAGGCTCCATTATCCGGCCCTTTTTTCTTATAGACATGTTTTACTTTCGGTCCATTGGCTTTTGGTGATGAATCTCCAAAGTCCCATTGATAAGAAAGAATTTCATACTTTGTTTCATCATAGGGGATCTCGGAAGCATCGAAAGTAATCTCTTTTGGCGCGGTGAGTGCAACGGTCTCTTCTGGGATAGTGACAATATAATCAAGTGATTTTTGCGGTTTCAAGGGAATGAGTGTTCGCAAATAGCTGTAGGCAGATACCCATGAAAAAATGCCAAAAATGAAAATTATGCTTCCGACAATGGCCATTACAAGGCCTTTACGTCTTGAAAAGCTGTCTCCTTTCTTTGCCATGGCAAAACGAAACAGTCCAATGAGCGCGACAAGAAAGCTTATAAAAACGATTGCTCCAAAAATAATATTACTTGAGAGAATGAGAAATTCATTAATGCTTCCCTTGTTAATACCGAGGGTTTTCAGTATGGGATTATTTTCGACACCGGTTCGTGCTGTTATGAGGATAATCGCCAGTATCACCAAAATGGTAAAACCTATGAGAGCCGATACACATCCCAAAAAGGCTCTACTTTCTTTTTTAGGTTTTTGCGGCAACTTCGAAGATAAGTTTTTATTTTTTATTTCTTGAATATCTGGCCATGATGTCAGCGTTACCTCTTGTTGTTGATTTTCTTGCTCCATTTTTGTTTTTTAAATCTTATACTTAGTATACTTAAGATCACAATCAGTGCAAGTGATCCCAAGACTCCTTTATATCCACTTAAAAACACAATATTTGTCGCGAGGGCGTTTGGATCATCGAAGAGGATTTCTACGTTCACATAATCCGATCTTCCTTTTCCATCTTCTACGGTTAATTTGCTTACGATTCTTCCCCATTCTTTTTCAAATCCTATGTTTGTCCATTTTCCAGGGGCAGTTGCGCTTAAATCTTGGTCGTCATTTTTAACTCCATTTCCGTTCGTGTCGTAATAAATGTTTTTATCAAGCCAATACTTTACTATTGGTCCTATTGATGTAGTAAAATCGAAATTTACTACGCCTGAATCTCCTTTTAAATGAACTTTCCCATCAGAAACATTCGTCTCTGGAGATGTGATCAGTCGCGCATCCAATTCCTCCGAAGCTTTTTCGATCGTTATGCTGCGAGATACATTATCGCTTTTTCCTTTAGAATCGGTAACAGTGAGCTTCACCTGAAAAGTTTTATAATCTTTAAACGTGTAGACTATTTTCTTTCCTTCAGTGTCTTTATCGTCATCAGGGACGCCGTTACCATTGGAATCTTTACTTAAATCCATGTCCCATACATACGTTGTAATTGTTAGGTCATGGTCACTATCGGCAAGAGAATTTGATGCGTCAAAATTTATTTTCAGGCCGGTTGCATCGTTCGAATCAACTTCATAAGTAAAGGCTGCTTGAGGCGTTAGAGTATCTTCTTCTTTAGGAATCGTTAGGGTTCGCAGAACGCTATCGCTTTGCCCCTTTTTGTCGATTACCGTTAATTTCACATTGTAAACACTTTCTTTTGCAAAAGTTTTTTCAACTTTCATCCCCGAACCTTCTTTATCGTTATCGCGTTTTCCATCGCCATCAAAATCCTGATTCAAATCAAAATCCCAAGTAAAAGTATCTATTCCTGACTCTGAAACTGAAGTAGAAGCATCGAAAGTAACTTTCAGAGGATTTTCAGCATCAATCGTGTAGAGAAAAGCCGCACTTGGAGGTTCTGTGGCCACAGGCTCATCAAATACGATCGGTATATCGACTTTGTCGCTTTTTCCTCCTTCGTCTTTTACGGTAAGACGTGAAGTGATCGTCCCCCATTCTTTGAGATATTCAATATTTTTGAAACTGTCCGATCGAGAAAAACTTCCATCGTTCTTTATGATGACTCCGAGATCCATGTCGTCATCTTTCACACCATTTCCATTGGTATCGAAGTAAATATTTTTATCGAATATAAATTCGCTGATCTCTCCAATTGTACCAGAATAGTCAAATGAAATATAACCGATTGCATCTTGCAAATGGATTTTTCCATCCGTGACATTCTTCTTTGGATCTGAGGTCAATCTCGCATCCAAAGAGCTTGATTCTGGCTTTGTTATCGTTATGGTTCTTGAGATTTCTCCGCTTCCATCAAAAGAATCAACAACTACCAGTTTTACCGAAAAGGTTTTATAATCTTTGAATGTGTGACTTATAGGATTTCCACTTTCGTAATCATCGAGCGGATCGCCGTTTCCGTTGTCGTCAACGCTTGCGTCAAAATCCCATTGATATTTTTCAATTTTGACCGTACTCGCCCAAGCCGGATCGACCTTGGAATTTGTCCCATCAAATATGACGGTTTTAGCTTTCGTATCAGCTTCACTGAAAACGTAGGTAAATGCGGCTTCTGGAGCTAAAGGATGAGGTACTTCTGCTAAAAAGATCGTGTGAGTGATATTACTTGAATTTCCTTGATCATCATATATAGTCATTTGAACTTTATAACTTCCATAATTTAGATATTCGTAGCTTGGATGAAATTCTGTGGAATCTGCATCGTTTCCACTATTACCATCACCATTTTTATCGGTATCGAGGTCAAAATCCCAGAGAGCTTTTTCTAAAGAGGCTCCTTCATCGGCCTGCGATGTATTCGTGAATGTTACCTTCTTATCGGAAATTTGGTATGTAAATGCCGCAACTGGCGGATTTTTCTTTGCTGGCTCGCTTAAAAAAACACTTTGACTTACTTCATCGCTTCTTTGAAGATCATCGGTAACGGTCAGTTTCACTTGATATGCCCCGTAATCATCGTATGTCATGGTAGGATTTTGATTTTCAGAATCTTTGTCATTATCTTTTAGCCCATCTCCATTGCTATCCTTATTCAAGTCGAAATCCCAAAGATATTTCACTTTTGTCGCTACTTCTTTGGCTATTTCTGAGGTATTGGTAAATGTTACGGTTCGATCGACAATGCTTGTCATGAAAGCAGCAATAGGTGGAGTCGGGCTCGGTTCTTCTCCAGGATTTAGGACATACACCGTACGCGTCACTGAATTTTTTTGATCGAGCGCATCGATGGCCGTGAGTTTCACTTTGTATGTTCCATATCCATCGAATGGTTCGTTTTGTAGTGTGACGGTGGTCGCATCGCTGTCATCATCCTTTTTCCCATTTCCATCACTATCTTCATCCATATTAAGATCCCAAATAACTTTTACCGATGGGTCATTTGCTACATAGGACAGCGCATTTCCTTTGAAATTGATTACGGCTTTTCCTTCGACTTGTTCATAGGTAAAGGCAACGAAAGGGGGATCCACTTTTTCTGGTTCAGGAATAAAAATTGAATGTGAAGTTAGGGCTGTTTTTCCGTTTATGTCTTTGATAGTGAGGGATACATTGTGCGTTCCATAATCACTCAATACAAAGGTATATACGTCACCTGAAATGTTGGATGGTTTTTCATTATCGTTATCAGATTTTCCGTCTTTATTGCTGTCAATTTCGGTATCAAGGTCGAAAGCGTATTCTAAAGTGTCGGGATTTGCGTAGGAGAAAGAATCCCCAACATTGAAATAGGCTTTGAGGTTATTATCGCGATCCAATGAATAACTGAATGATGCCTGCGGAGGGGGAAGTTCTTTTGATTGTTTTATCTCAATGCTCCGCGTGACGATATCTTCCTGTCCGAGAGTATCGCTTACGGTGAGTTTTATGTTGTATGTTCCGTAATCTTCATATTTTTTGGAATATTTCGGTGGCGTCTCTGTGTCGGCTTTGTCCTTATCGTCATCGGGATTTCCATTTCCTGAACTGTCTTCCCTTGTATCAAAATCAAAAGCGTATTTGAGCGCTCCGCTATATGAAATTGAGTTGCTTACATCGAAAGTCACAAGGAGAGGGTCTTTTTCGTCAAGAGTATAAGTAAAAGCGGCTTCAGGAGATGGTATTTCTCCCGGCTGCGGTAATTTTATGTTTCGTGTAATGGCATCTGTCCCGCCCATAGAATCTTCTACCGTGAGTTTCACGACCACTGTCCCTGAAAGCGGGGCAAAATCGTGTGTTACTTTAGAAGAAGTGGCGTCCTCATCATTATCAGGAGAACCGTCACCATTACTATCCGAAGTCGTATCAAAATCGTATATCCATTTTTTGATCGTAAGACCTTGATTTACATCCGACAAAGAATTATCACCATTAAACTCTACTACCGAACCATTTACTTCATAGGTAAAGGCGGCAATCGGAAATTCTGGATCCATAGGTTCATCTATGTTTAATCCTGAGACTTTTGTTGAAATCGTGCCTTCGTTATCTTTTACCGATAGTTGAATTTTTATCAGACCGAAATAATCGTACTCACAAACAGGCGATAAAAAATCTTTATCTGATGGATTTTTTTTAATATCTGTATCGTTTAAAGCGTTTCCATCGAGGTTGCTATCTTTGTTCACATCACAATCGACGAAAATTTCATCAAGCGAAAGACCTGTATCAGTTTTTGAATTTGAGGCGTCCATCAAAGCTGATGTTGTTTTTTTTACGGCATCGTATTTTGTATCGACAATCTTAAAATCTGCTACCGGCGCAACGGTATCACTATCGACATAGATTGTGACCGCATTTGAAACCGCAGAAGATCCTGCTTCATCCATCACCCGCACTGAAACTCGTATTCCCTGCTCTGCTTTTTCCGTGAACACCTGTTGAGCTACGGGGCTATTTGGTCCTTCATTTTGAGCAAATATTAAATCTCCATCAAAATCCCATTCATAACTTTCAATATCAGAATCGGGATCAATCGCTTCAACGGTAAAATTGATGCTTTCTCCTTTTATAATGTTCGTTTTATTGGCGTAGAGTTTCACATCTGGTGGGAGGTTTGGTCCAAGTTTTACGTTTAATGTTGGAAGACCGTCAAGCGATGTTTTTTTGAAAACATTTCCATCATTGTCTGTTATTTCGAGGCCAAATGCGTATTCGACTTTTCCATCTAATGTCCCATCGAGAATGTCGTATGCTGTATAGGTGTTTAGAGTCAAAATCGTTGCGCCGGTATTGGTGATCTGAATATCTCGAGCATCTTTTTCGCTATCGCCTTTTGATGGATAATACCAAAATCGATATTTTTCTATTCTTCCATCAGGGTCATTTGCGGCGATGGGTTTTACTTCGACTTTCATCGGAGTCATCGTAGCATCTTCTTTCGGTGTGGTTGAAAGCGTTTCAAATGTTGGAGAAGCATTTATGATTTGTATCACGTGAGGCATTGCTTGTGCTGAGTGAGTGATATCATCACCATTTGTCACGGTGAGCTCGACCAAATAACAACCAAGTTCTTTTAAATTTGCTCGAAATGATTTTTCTGTTTCTATCTGACTTGTTCCTGAAACGATTTGGCTTGGATCGCAAGAGGTATCAGCTTTTTGTGAAATTCTTGATATGATCCAGAGATATTCAAGTTTTCGGCTCGTTCCATCGGTATTTATCGATTTACTTCCATCTAAGAACGTTTCCGTTGTTTTGTATGTAGGATCGATGATCGCTGCGCCATCTACTACTCTCGGCAGTTGTCTCGCGCCATCGAATGTGAGGTTTATGATTGCAACTGGATTTTCGGAATCTCCAATAAATACGCTTCGTGAAATACTATTTTCGTTATCAGAGGCATCAAAAGCTGTGAGAGTTACCTCAAATGTGTCTGAGGTTGTGTAAGCGTGTTGTATTTGGGCATAGCTTGAACCGCTTCCAGATGGGATCGGAATGACCTCCCTTTGTCCATCACCAAAGTCCATTTCATAAGCCACCGCTTGATCGCTTTTCGCCCAAAAATTGACCTCCACGTTTTCGAAATCAAGTTGATAAGCGAGTTTTTCTTGACCTGTTACGGGGTTTTCACCGATAAAAAGATCGATATCCAAAATGGATTCAATTTGAATAATTTTTGTTGTTGCCGCGGTTTTTCCATGTGTGTCTTCAACGGTTAATGTGGTTTCTTTGTTTCCTACTGATAAAAATTTTAGAATAGGCGCTTTTAAATATTCTTTATCCGCTTGGCTTTCCGGATTTGGCTCAGAGCGTTTATTACCATTTTCATCAAGATAAATATAATCGACGTCAATTTTTCCATCGAATGTCCAAGTATATTTTTCAATACTATCTCCTTGATCCGGATCGAAACTTTTGGAGCCATCAAATTTGACGGTATTTGGTTTGAATGGTTCGTCGATCGTAAAAGTGAATGCTGCTATAGGAGATTGTGATGATACTTGAAGCGTTGTACTGGCTGTATCATTTTTCCCTAAAGAATCGTAGACATCCAAAGTCACATCGTAGCTTCCTGGCTGCGAAAATTGGTGCTCAAAACCTTCTTCTGACTGCGTGAATGTTTGAGGACCTTGAATATTCCAAGCCCACTGAGTGATTTGTCCCTCATCGGTTCTCGAATTGCTTCCGTCAAATAAGAATATGGTATTTATATCTCCTTTGGTTGGCGTAATTTTTATACGAGCTGCTGGCGATCCTATGGCAAGATCGAGGGTTTTTTTATCTTTATTTCCCGCATTATCTTCGACCTCGAGCGTAAAGGTATATCGCCCGATCTCACCGTATTTATAGGTTTGAATTTCGTCACATGAACTTTTTATAGGTTTTGATCTATCTCCAAAATCCCAAGTACATAAGCGCACTTCATTTCCTTCTCCGTCTCTCGACTCTTTTGCATCAAATTTTATGCCATCGCTTACTTCCGAAAGAGTCAATTTATAACTTAACATATCGATATCATTGCTTCTGTCGGCGACTACTTCATCATTGATTTTGAGAACGATATTCGACCTCGGTTTCTGCACGGTTATACGAACAGATGCGCTTCCTGCAGCGTATTTTTCTGGTTCTGAACTTGTTACGGTCAGTTTGACTACGTATGTTCCAGGTTCCGTAAAGACACAGCTAAATGTTGCACCGCTGTGGAATGATTGCAGTTGATATCGATCTGCTCCAATCTCGGAACAATCTGCTTCGAACGAGTATTGGCCGTCTGAAATCGTGTCCCCTGAAGGATCTTCGGATTCAAATCCATCAAAAGTTACGGTAAGTGGAGCGTTTCCTTCTTTTGGTTTCGCTTTAATCACCGCTTTCACGGACTTGATTTCAGAAACGTTTTTCTTAAGATCCCCTAACTGTTTCACGATCGAAGCTATCATGTCATTATCGGCACGAAGGATTTCGGCTTCGGCTATTTCCTTGCTGTCAGAAAAACTTTTGTTTATGATAAATATTTCCCCTATTTGTTCCGATGCCGAAGCGAATGCTTCTGAAATCGCGAGAGATTCGTAGCGTGACTGTATTTCTTCAATTTTTTGCTGCAAAGAAAATAATGTCGTCGCAAAATCCACATCATTTATCCCCAAAATACTTCGAGGATCGGAACTTGAAGCATCGACAATTTGTTCGTAGGTAAAATCGCTTGGAACTTTATTTCGATCGATATTGGCGAGAATTACACATAAAGTGTTGTTAAAACCATCGATACTTGCCGTACAATTTCTTCCTCCAACCGTTGCCTGTGCTAAAAAGATATTTGCCTGCAAAATTTCTGACGGATTTATCCCTCTTTCTCTCATTACAATGAAAGTGCGATCGATGTAATTTATCAGAGCATTCATTGCTTCGGAGGTTTGACTTAAGCTGTTATATCTACTTCGGATCGAAGTCAACACTCTTTGTATTTCATCGAGCGCATTGCTGAAATCGTTTGTATTGTTCGCGTAATCGGCTTCTGGATTGATATTTGATTCTATGAATGCCGCGAGCGAGTTGTATTGATCTAAAGATGCCAGATAGAGAGAATAATCGCTTTGGAGTTTTTCGGATATTTCTTGAAGTTCTTGCGCTGAATCGGCGCTTATCGCCTCACTGCTTCCATGAATACCACCATCGGTTGCGACTTGTCCTCTATCGCCAGGTTCTTCTCCTGTTGTAACGCCACTTATGAGCGTGTTTACGAGAGCAAATGATATCACCACAACCACAATCCCCGTTAAAGCGAATCTAATGACTTTTTTGGCTTTGTCGGTTGAATCTTGTTCTCCTCCAGAAGTTACATACAAAACACCTCCGTAAATTATCGCCACAACCGCTGCGAGTCCTAAAAATGAGAGAATAAAATTGGTAAGTTTTAAAATGAAATCCCGAATATTGGTCGTTCTTGTAAGATTTGGGTCGTAGATGTTTGGGTCTGGCACACTAAATTCTCCCTGAAATTCGGTAAATGATGTTGATCCCGAGCCACTACAGAGAATGTCATCGGGGTGTTTATTACAGTAATCAGGATCATCAAAAAATCCTCCATAAACCGGCGTAAAGTGGAATGAAAAAACAAAAATGACAAAAAGGAGGATGAATTTTGAAATGGAGAGGTTTCGTCGAAAACGGCTTTGCTTTATACTCAGATATATATCTCTTAAGGAGTATTTCCTCGAAAACCGTGTGGCAATCGGGCTCGCTATCATGTACGCTCGCCCGATTGCAGTACTCAATACAAAAAAATTCAGTATTTTCTTAAAGACCTTTCTGCTTCCTAAATGATTATTTTTTTTCATTTTTGTTTTGATTTTTATCTTTTTATTATACCACTTAACGACTGGTTAAGGCAATAAGTGTATTGACGATAGCGTATGCTGCGGCTGCCACTACCAAACCAATGACGGCATTAAAGATGATCTTTTTGGCTTTATCGATGTTCTCCTGCTCTCCTGCTGATGTCACATAGAGAAATCCCGCATAAATGATTGAGAGGATAGCGAAAAATGTGATAAAGCCTGAAACGAAATTTGTGATGTTTGCCGCAAGCTGCAAGAAGGCTGAGTAGCCTATCTCTGTGCCGGGAAGTCCAAATTCATCCTCAGAAGCGAAAATAAAATCTTTTACAAAAAATTCAGAAATTCCAATGATCATCAACCCAAAAGCCGCAAAAATAATATGCTGTTTTCCTGATTTGAGAGTCTCTTCATTTCCACCAGATAAAATCATTCGCATACCGGAAGCCACAATCATCAGTATCGCAATAGCCCCTATAAATGCTTCGATAAAGTTGTAGATTCCACGAATATGTTCCTGCGCATTCAGTCCGCTATCCTGAGCGCGAGTATTACTGCTCAAAAAGTCTATTTCCCCTGTTTCTGAAATAATTCCATTTATCACTGATGTTGAAAAGATAATGACTAAAAGACCAATGATGATGTAAGACAAATTCGTTTTTTCTTTATTAAGAATATCTTCAATTTTATCACCGGCTGTTATGAGGCGAATTGCTGCGACGATAAGATAAATGATGGCGATTGTTCCCATCACAAGTTTCAAAAAATCCGTGACAAACAGTATGGCACTTCCGATATTTGTTACTCCGGGTTGTCCGCTCACTGACTCAGGATGTGGATTGGTTCGATAATTTGGCAGGAGATTTCCTACGGCCTGGTCCAGACGATTGAGGATATCGTTATCGGCGGAGACTTTCGAGATATGAGCATTGGGTATGAATGCAAATGTTATGGAGGCCAATACTATCGTTAAAAATATTTTTACAGAGCCTTTTTTTTGAAATCGTGTCTTCATAGATATTTTTTAGATAGCTCGTTATACGGAAGCTTCGATATTGCCGGCAATGAAAGTCGCCACTATTGCGTAAGCTCCATAAATCGCAATAATTCCAAATATGGAACCCTTTAAAAATGTTTTTGCTTTATTGACATTATCTTCTTCCCCAAAGGCTGTGACATAGTAGATGGCGCTTATAACGAGCATAAGTATGGCCAAAGGCCCTGCGAAACTTGCTACAAATCGTGTTAATTGAGCCAAAAGCTCAACGCCTTTTTGTGTATTTATAGCAGGATCTACTCCTTGAGTTGAGAGAGCCGTAGATGTTTTATTTACGATATAAAGCACTTGATTTACCAAAAAATCAGCAATTATTACCACAATGAGGGCAATAATATATCCGATGAAATTTTTCTTTTCCTGTGTTTGAACCTGTTCATCTCATCCACTTACCACCATTCGTGTACCGCTTTGAACAAT
>CAZTVN010000009.1:0-24151 GCA_964617145.1 uncultured Candidatus Peribacteria bacterium | reverse complement strand
CCATTCTATGAATTTCTGGGCGCCAATCCCTGTCCATAAAGAAAATTTGAATTTTAACAGTGGCCATGCTGTATCGAATGCTATTAAAAAATCGAATGAATTTAAAACGGCCTATGAAGGAATAAAAAATCAGATTGCTAAAGGCTTTCTCAAGTCCACAACTGAAACATCAATAACCTACGAAGGATCAAATGAAACAGATCTGTTTTACGCTTTTGGCAAAATGCCTTATGAGTACGAAGCCATAAAAACAGGAGAAAATAAATATACTATCAAAATTACCTTTACCGATACATATAATTTTGATGAATTTCTCACAGATGATTGGCTATATGATTTAGAAAAAAATTTAGGTATTACTGACCTTGGTAATGATTTTGGACGTATTAGCCAGTTTGTAAACGAATTAGAAACATTTGATATAACCGTGGAAATTGAGGAAAATGATGTTGAGATAAAATCTCTGCCTAAACCGAAGCATCGACCCAATCCAAAGGGAACAAGTTCTGTTACCAGTAAGCAAAAAAAATAACAATCTATCTATGAATATACGATTAGAAGGAAGAAAAGGTTGTTTTGTCGCTCTTGCGATAGGTATTATTTTATATTTTGTTGCATTAATCATAGTCATATTAAGTTTTACTCCTTTAGCGGAGCGTGGATCAAAATATCCCAGAGGAGGAAGGGATACTATCGAAAGATTAGGAGATGAGAGATTCCAAATAGGAAAACTTTACTATGGCAGAGATTTATCTGATTATGCCGGTATTGAAGGCACTACACTGGTCACTGATATAGAAAAATATGTTATAAAAAATCCTTATATTTATGTTATAGGTTATTATGCAAATGGTTTTCGTCAGTATTTAGACCCGAAGGATGGTAAATTATATTATTATTATGAAGATAGTGAAATCCCGCGCTATCTCATCCTCAACTACGAAACAGCTGAATTGAGGACTTACGTTGATTGGGAGGACGTTCCTTTAGATGATAAAGCCATTTTTAATACCCCGCTGAAAGAATGCAGACAGTGGAAAAAGATAAAGAACTGTTGGGAGAAAAGTTTGTTGGAGAAAAAGCTTTAAGTGCAGACCCATGGCTAGCACCCCAAATTCAGAACATATTGAAGATTTTATTGATTTTACGGAAGGAGGGAAAAAGAAAGGCATTCCTGCCGTGCTTCTTTTGAAAAAGATGCAAGAGTTTGAAAAGCATGAGAAAGGGAATATTATTTGTTTTGTGGGTAAGCGTTATGAAAGAACGTATAAAATCACACCAATCCGCTAAGAAATTTTTCTGCACTTATGACTCTGACGGAATTATGCCAAAAATCCTTTTTCCCCTCTGAAATCACTTGAAAAAGATAGGGAATTTTCAGTCGTTTTGAAAAATAATCTAAATGTTTTGATATTTCCTGAGCACTCTTCTTTACTTCAACTGCAAACCATGGTTTTCCATTAATAGTAACAAGAAAATCTACTTCTCTTCCTTCAACATCTCTGAGAAAGTGAAGATCGGCTTTATACCCATCTCTATCATATAAAAGATGAACGAATTTTAATAGATGAGAGGCAACAAGATTTTCTAATCGAGCGCCATCATCAATAATTGGTGACCAATCCCAGAGGTATACTTTTGGCTCTTTGCGTAAGGATTTAATTTTTGTTGAAGCATAGGGATAAATCCGAAAAAGATAATAAAACCGTTCAAAAATATCTACCCAAAGCGCCATGGTTTTGTGAGCGACTTGAAAATCTTCGCGAAGTGTATTGAGAGAAAAAAGAGAACCAACTTTTTTCGGCAAAATCTCCCCTAATATGCCTAGAGCAGAAATATCTCTTACTAATTCAACGTCACGGATATCATCGCGAACAAGTCTATCTAGCCTTTCATTATGCCATCGACGAAGGAATCGCTCTTCTTGTTGAAAAAATGGTTCTGGAAAGCCCCCAAATTTCAAAAGAGATTCAAAGATTTCATAAGCATGCTGCTGAGATGATGGAAATTCTAAATCCTTAAAAGGGATGATTTTTTTCTCTTCTTTGTAAAGCAATTCTCTTATTGAAAATGGATGAAGTCGATAGTAGTGATATCGACCGAAAAGAGAATCTCCTCCACGACGATAAAGATCTAATCGTGCGCTTCCTGTAACAAGAATATCTACTTTCTCCCTATGAGTATCAAAAATTCCCTTGAGGTGATTTTTCCATTTTTGGTATTTATGTATTTCATCAAAAATTACAAGTTCTACATTGGTTTCAATATGACCATTGAGAATTATTTTACGATCATCAAGTCTATCCCAATTGAGATACAAAACATCCTTAAATTCCTTCTTCCCAATTGATTGGGCAAAAGTAGTTTTTCCCACTTGCCTGGGAAAAAAAACAAAAACCATTCTTCTTTTTAGATCCTGAAGAACCGTATCATGAATATAACGTTTTTTGAAAGTTTGTGACATAAAGGATGTTTCTTATACATTATACCAAAGGTAAAAAAAAATGCAATTTTTTTCTATATCGGTAGAAAATATTTGTGCTTCAGCTCTCTTTGTGATTTTCAATTTTCATGCTATAAAGAAAGGGAGGGTCTGAAAAATTTGCAGCCGAAATTTGTAATTTTTTAGTAGGAAGATAGTTTTTCAGATCGTCCAAAGTATTTCTTTGCGTGCTTACATTATTACGTATAAGCTTCGATGATTTTTACGACTGACCTTCACATTCATTCACACTACTCACGGGCGACGAGTAAATTTATGAATGCTTTGAGCCTGTATAAGTGGGGGCAACTTAAGGGCATCATGGTCATGGGAACGGGTGATTTTACCCATCCTGCTTGGTTTCAAGAACTTCAAGAAAAACTTGAACCGGCGGAAGATGGCCTTTTTACGCTTAAAAAAGAATATGCTTCAGAAATAGAAAAAGAAATTCCAGCTTTGTGCCGATCGACTTCTCGTTTTCTTTTGACGGTTGAAGTCAGCAATATTTATTCGAAAAATGGGAAAGTGCGTAAAGTACACAACATCATTTGCGCTCCTTCATTTGAGGTTGCATCGAAAATCAACTCTGAACTTTCAAAAATCGGTAATATCGCCGCCGACGGACGGCCTATTCTCGGCCTTGATAGTAAAAAACTTTTGCAAATCACTCTTGATGCTTCGGAAAAGTGCATGTTTATTCCGGCTCATGTTTGGACACCGCACTTTTCGGTCTTTGGATCGAATTCTGGATTTGACTCCATTCAGGAATGCTTTGAAGAACTTACTCCATATATTACGGCTCTCGAAACGGGACTTTCTTCCGATCCCATGATGAATTGGCGGTGGTCGGAACTCGATAACTTTACGCTTGTCTCAAACTCTGACGCTCATTCTCCCAAAAAACTTGGCCGTGAAGCCAATCGCCTCAATACCGAACTCAATTATTTTGCGATCAAAGACGCTATCAAAAAAGGTGACAGTGAACATTTTATGGAAACTATCGAATTTTTCCCCGAAGAAGGGAAATATCACTTCGATGGACATCGTCAGTGCGGTGTTGTTTTTTCTCCAAATGAGAGCGCTGCCAATCATGATATGTGTCCGAAATGTGGTTCAAAACTCACTATCGGCGTCATGCATCGAATTGACAGTCTCGCCGATAGAAAAGACGGAACCGTACGCAAAAACCGCATTCCTTTTCGTTACTTGATTCCCCTTCCTGAAATTCTTGCCGATGTCATTGGCATGGGAGTTTCCAGTCAACGTGTTGAACAGTCGTATTTTTCACTTCTGCGTCAATTGGGCAATGAATTTGATATTCTTCTCGATATTCCTCTCGCTGATATTGCGCAAGCTTCTTCGCCGCTTATTGCTGAGGCGATTTCTCGTGTTCGGACCGGAAATGTTTCCATACGACCGGGATTTGATGGTGAATATGGCATCATCAACATTTTTCCTGAAGATGAAAAAAAATCTGTTTCTGTTCCTCAAATGAGCCTTTTTTAGAAAGCGAGTGGCGGCATACACATTTTTTTTTTTTTTTTAATAAGGCGCTCAAAAATGGTATGCCGCCACTCGCAACTGTATGATAAAATTTCTTTACGAAGTCATGTTTTTTAGATGTTTTTATGTATCCACTCAATGAACACCAATTACAAGCGGTTCATCATCATGGCAATCTTCTCATAGTTGCCGGGCCTGGGACGGGGAAAACCCATACCCTCGCCTATAAAATTTTTCATACCCTTCAATCTCAAAAAGTCGATCCTGCATCACTTTTTGCCCTTACTTTTACGAATAAAGCCGCGAATGAAATGAAAGAGCGCCTTTTTGGTCTTTTGGAAAAAGAAGCAGGAGATACTTTTTCTCACCAAGGAGCCTCAACAAGGGCACTTTCCAATGAATCTCGCAGTCTTCCTTTCATCGGGACATTTCACGCACTTTGCCTTACTTTTCTTCGTTGTCATGGCTCTATGCTTGGGATGCCTCAAAATTTCTCTTTGTGCCCTGATCCTCTTCTTGTCCTTCAACATATTGCTGATAAGATTCAGATCGATATAAAAAAGCGCGATCTTCGGGAATTTGCATTGAAAATTTCTCTTTTTAAAAATCGTTTCAGCTCTCATACATCTCCTATTCAGTCGGATGATTCTTTCGAACTCGATGACTCCTTTCAAAGCCTTTTTCATCATTACCAAGAATATCTCAAAAAATCACAACTCCTTGATTTTGATGATCTTATTTCTCAAAGCATTGAACTTTTTCAGAGTTTTCCAGAAATTCAAAGTCTCTACCAAGAAAAAATGAAATATCTTTTTATTGACGAATATCAGGATATTAATCATGCGCAACTTACACTCATTCGACTTTTGTGCTCGCCTCAAACGATGATTTGCGCTATTGGCGATCCCGATCAGGCTATTTACGCTTTTCGAGGCTCTCACGTAGAACACTTTCTCCGTTTTACTGACTTCTTTTCTCCTGCTACCACTCTTTCTCTTGATCTCAATTATCGTTCTACGCCAAACATCCTTTTGGCTTCTCAAAAGCTCATCGAATCAAATACCGAAAGGGTCGACAAGCCTCTTTTGTCCAATAAAAAAACTGGTGATAATCTCAGTCTTTGTGTTTTTTCTTCCCCTTGGCAAGAAGCATCGTTTATTACTCATGAAATCGAGGCTCTTTTGGGGGGAATGGATATGTCGCAAATTGATCAAAATGTGCATTTTAAAGATGCCCATCGAGAAAGAAAGTGGCATTTTGCTGATTTTGCCGTGCTTTATCGCACCAACGCGCAAGGACGTTTTCTCGAACAGGCTTTCAAAAAATCCGGTCTTCCTTATCAAATGATTCATGGTCGCCCTTGGTATAAAAGCAAAGAAATCCTCCTTATTCTTGCTTTTTTAGAACACCTTATTTCCCCTGAATATGACCTCGATTCCTTTTTAGAAACGCTCTCTCTTAAAGCATCGGAAATGAATCTTTTGAGAAATATCGCTGATCGCTTACAAGCTCTTCGATGTAATTTTAAAGGACGTCCGATGGAGATTGTGTGCAAAATTTATGATGAGTTTGGGCTGAAAGATTTTTTTCATGCTGATTCTGATTCGACCCGAATTTCAGGGATCGCTCAAAAACGCCACAAACTCTACCTTCAGTTTTTGGCCGCATCGAAACAGTTTGATGCTGAAAGTGGTGAGGATGCCATTCGCTCTCTTTTGAATCATTATTCGATTTTACGCGATTATGATGATTATAATTCTGACCTTCAGGCTGTTTCACTTATGACCTTTCACGCTTCCAAAGGACTTGAATTTCCAGTAGTGTTTATTGCTGGGCTTGAAGAGGGTGTTATGCCGTATTTCACAAAAGAAACCGGCAGTATGCGAAATGATTCGCTCGATCCATCTCGCACGGAAGAAGATTTAAACCGAGTCGCAGAAGAACTACAACGAGTGGAAGAAGAGTTGACTCGTGTGGAAGAAAATTTGACTCTTGTAGAAGAAGAACGAAGACTTTTTTATGTTGGAATGACTCGAGCAAAGGAAAAATTGTATCTTCTTCATTCTACCTCCAATGAGTTTCGCCCTCTTATTCCTTCACGATTTCTTCGAGAAATCCCGAATGAATATATCGAAAAAAGAACGCTAACTCACCGAAGAATCATAAAAGAACCTCCACAATTGTCGCTTTTTTAGCGATAATTGGCGTAATTGTTTTCTCGAAAGTTTTCATCAACACTTTTCTTCATTTCGGCCGATGACTACAACATTATTACAAATTCTCCTTTTATAGACTTTCTCGAAAAATATTCGAACGCTTCTTGAACTGTTCCGCGAAATATTTCTTCATGTATTTTTGTGAGTTCGCGTGCAATTATGACGGTCTTATCCGATCCAAAATATTCTATAAGATCTTCCAAAGTTCGAATGAGACGATGCGGCGATTCGTAAAAAACTACCGTTCTTTTTTCATTTTTGAGTGATTCTAAAAGCGTTTTTCGACCTTTCTTTTTTGGCAAAAATCCGAGATAAAAAAATTCATGAGTGGCCATGCCTGAGACCGAAAGTGCTGCTAAAAATGCCGAAACCCCTGGAATAGGAGAGACCTCAATATTTTCATGTATGGCTGCTTTAATGAGAACATAGCCCGGATCTGAAATCCCTGGAGTTCCTGCATCGGAAATGAGCGCTACATTTTTTCCATTTTTCATGAGTTCGATAATATGTTCTATTTTTCCTCTACCACTGAATGAATGAAAACTTATTAAAGGTGTTTTGATATCATATTTTTTCATTAAAATGCCGCTGTGCCTTGTATCTTCCGCCGCAATATAGTCGACACTTTTGAGTGTTTGTATGGCACGAAACGTTATGTCATCGAGATTTCCTATTGGTGTTGCTACGATATAGAGCATGATTTTATCTAAGGGCTTAAGTAAAGACTATTTTTTGCTGCAATTTGCTTAAGGAGGTGCTGAAAAACATAACGGCGTAACAAAATTTTACCATTTCGGTTGCAAACGGCTCATCGTTTCTTGCCGTATCTTCTGACGACATTTCCTATATGACTTAATTTTGTCCTGATACGTTCTTTCGCATGGCTCCATTTTATGCGTACTTTTTCTATCATCGTTTTTCCTTTCGTTGGACTTAATACGTAAATCCCAAGCCCAATAAAAAGCCATCCTTGCATTATCGGTACTAAAAGACCCACGATTCCTAAAAAAATAAGCGCTATTGCGGCCATAACACGAAATACATAAGGAATGTCATTGAGTTTGATCATTTTTGATAAGGGTCATTTGATAATGGTAAGGGGGCTGGATGACACTGATATATTCGGGGGACGATCGTAGAATGGAGATACTTGTTTTTTTGCCTTGAGTGTTTTTATGTTCATGGTTTTTAAGCTTTCTCCAAAGTTTTTTTTATGTTTCAGTGTATCTGCATGGATCGCATATATCGGCACTTTGAGTCCATAGGAAAAAGCGTTTGCTATCGTGACGCCGATTCGGATTCTCGTAAATCCTCCAGGCCCATCCACTACTATTATCCCTTCTATCGCATCGACTTTTTTATCGGTTTTCTTTAACAATTCTTCAATCACTGGCAGCACTTTTTCGCTTTCGTTTTTTTTTGCCTGCCAATTTTTTTGCGCAAGGATCTTGAGTGCGTTTGCCTTGAGGGGGCTTCCTTTTGGCGCACTTCCTTTCAGAGCGCTTCCTTTTTTTTCACAAAGAGCGACGGCGTTTTTCTCTGCTAAAGTATTGATGGCAAGAAGAAGCATAGCTTTTTAAAAAAGCCCAAGCCATTTTACTTTATCTTTTTTTGCCTCTGTTGCAAAGGCTTTATTTATGTTTTTCAGCACCTCCTTAACAGTATTTTTTATACTCTGGGAAATTGCCCTTTATATGTTCAAGTATCCATTGCGTTTCTGTTCTTTTCTTATCGCAATGGTTCTTCCCATAAACAAGCAGTATTTTAATATTCCCTAAATTATTGGATAAAAAAAATACAACTCGATTTCCTGAACCCTTTGGTGAAACATTTGTACCTGCCACTCTGAAATCTAATTTAAAAATTCCAAGCCTCTCTTCTTGAGAAAATTTCAAATTATCAATGAGACTTGTGCTTTGGAATTTATAACAACGTTTAAGCGTAGAAATAATCGTTTTCTTTGTTTCAAGCCATGGTTTTGCTTTATATTTTTTCAAAAAATCTTTACAGTAATGTTTTTCAGCATAAGAGGAAAATTCTACTTCAAAAGATAAGTCTTTAATAAACATTTTCAGGAGATTCCATGTTAATAAGTTCATAAGGGATCACTTCCCTAGGTTTACACATTGCCCATGGAATCTGTCGATGAGTGAAGTCCACAACTTTCTGAGTATTCGCTTTTTTCCATTTTCCACAAACAGCTCGTATGATTTTTTTCTCTTCATTTTCAAGAATATTATCATCTGGCTCTTCTAGAAGAGAGACCATGATTGCTTTCCCCTTTTTTTCTACGCAAATAGACTCATCCTGATCAATAATATCAAAAAACTCAATTGCAACTGGCCCTTGATCAAGCCTGTGATATTCGAAACCCGAAATAGGATTTAAAAATTTATAATAATTTGCAAAATCGCAAAGATACACGAGCTTTGCTAACTTTGTCTTAGTTATTTTTCCATCCTCATCTGCACCATATTTTATGCATTGTAGAATAAGGTTGTGAAATTTATGAAAAGACTTTTCACTAAAATTTTTGGAATTAACCTTAGAAGACGTCTTCAATTCCTCATCGAGTATAATCTCAATTGGAATGTCAAAAATTTTAGAGATTTTTTTCAACTCTGTTAGCGTAACATCGCGTTCACCTTTTTCTATAGCGATAAACGTAGGACGCGATATCCCCAGTTTTTTAGACAGTTTTTCCTGAGAAAATCCTGCAGATTTACGTAATTTAACAATAAAATTTTTCATGAATGAAAATGAAGATTAAAACACAGATGTATTTTAATCCTTGGGATACATATTGTCAATATATTTTACTTTTTTATATAAAATTAAAGTATTTTATCTATTTTGTAAAATATTTTAACTTTATCTTCGCATGGATACGTCGATCCTGCCTGAAAAGTTTGCCTGTCTACCGTTTTTTTTGCTTTGCTTGGCCGTTCGACTTCAAAATCTCTGTCATTTTAATAGAGCTTTTTAAGTTCAACACCTTGATAATAATATTTAATAATTTCCTCTGCGGTTTTTCCGTCTTTTGCCGCTCCGTAAGCTCCACAACCGCTTAATCCCACTCCATGTCCCCGAAGCGTCATTCCTTTACAATACGGATCATCCACGCTTTGAAGGTATGGTGTGTGAGTCCACCCAAACACCTCTTGCCCACTCCTTGTTCTTCCGTCAGAGCTTGAAAAATATGGAGTTTTTACGATTTCTCCGTTATAGGTAACAACTAATCCTTCCGTTTCTTTTATAGCTTTTTGTAAATTTGGAGAACGTAATTCATATCCGTATCCCAAATACCTCTGGAAAATATCGGGATCATCGGAGCCATCGTAAGGTTTTCCGGGGAATTTTCTTTCATGATTTTCTGAACCATCGCTATCTATATAAAATTTTGCATAGGTTCTTGCTACGATTACCAAAGCTTTTATTTTCTCTATTGGATCAGACTCCGCAGGCTCTGCCAATCCTCTCAAATAGTCTTCGAGGAGTAGTTCATTGATGACAATAAGCTTTCCTTCATCTTCTCGTATTTCTAAAATTCCGCGATACATATTGTCATTCAAATTTGGTGAAAAACTCGGTCTTTTATCAAAATTATCAATTCTTAATATCGTTCCTTCATGTGGAACAAAACGCAGGATATTATCAAGTATTCTCAGTTTTTGACCAATCTTCGCAAGATACTTCCCATCTTCAAGGCTTATTTCAACTTTATCATCCATGGTAAAACTTTCTACAAGTTCATCTCCTGAGTAAAGATCAAAATCAGAATCTGCGGTAATCACGGGATTGCCTTGGAAGCTCAAAAGAACACGAATCGTATCTTGTTTCGACTCTTCTTTTTTATCTTTTGAAACCGTAAAAACAAAAGTGATTGGCTTTTTTGTCAGGGCTTTCCCACGAATTCTTGGCCAATAGGAAACTCGATATTTTCCTTCTTTAGTTGGAGCTGAAATAGTCCATTCAAAAGTCCCTAAAGCTCCAGTCGAGACATCAGAGCGAAGCAACACGTTCGTTACCTGAATCGATGCTGCTTTTATCAAAACTTTCGATGGAGCATCTGCCCCACTTTTTCTCCATACCGCATCGCCGGTATTTCGGAGGAGCATTACGATTTTTTTTGTTTCCCCTGGCTTGAAATTCGTCGTACTTGTCATCGATACGAACTCTCCTTTAAATTCATTTCCTTCAACGTAAAATGTAAAGGCAAGATCGTTATCTCCTTTTAAAGAACCAACTCCGAGTATCTGTGGTTTGAAACTTTCTGTGTACGTTCCGCCTTTTTTCGGTGCTTTAAATTGTATATCAAAAAATGCCGTTTCTCCCGGTTTCACTTCGTTTTGTTGCAAAATACTTATGACCGATTCTTCATTGGTTCCAAGGCGTATGGCATTTATTCCGTCTTTTTTCCATGTCACATCTCCCGTATTTTGCAATTTTATCCATCCCTTTACGATTTCCCCTGCTTTTATGTTCTGACGAGGGCTGTGGATTTGGTAGACTGCATAGGTGAGTTTTGGCGGATACACATAAATCGGAAGTGTCAGGTATTTTTCAAGCTTCTTTTTTCCATTGAAAATCGGTGTTACATCAAAGGCGATAAGCCCTCCTTTTAAGAAACTTTTTACATCTACTTCAAATGTTGCGGTCTTTCCCTGTGCTACGCTTTTTTCTTTCATGAATGCTATATTGCTATTTTTTTCCGCATTCCTTGTAAAATCTGCTATTTGGCTTGCTTCAGGGCTTTGATTTGCTATGAGAAAGGTTTTTTCATCCCACAGCGCTGTTCCTGTATTTTTCAATGTAAATGTCACTTTTGCACTCGCGTTTGGTTTCATTTCGATAACGCCTCTTTCGCTCATTTCTTCAAAATCGTATTCTTTTTGCGCTTGGCTTGAAGCTATGTTTTGAGTGGAAATGGTCCTCGCGTCGACCGAAGATGCGATCATTTTGCGAAGCGCTGGAATTTTTTCATACAATTTTGCTCCTGGACAACTCGTATCATTTACATCCCGATGACCAATAACATTTGGTATTCTTATGCCACGAAAGCTCGATACACCATCGGGATCGATATTGTACAAAAGGGCTTTAGCTCCGATCAAGTTTATCAGACTTTTAATGACGGGATACGGGACATCATCATTTTCATAATTCCCCAATACGGCGATTCCAATACTGCCAACATTATTATTTTTAGCATGACCTGCAACTACTTTTTCCCCTCCGAAACGCCCTTCATACACATTCCCTTCACGATCAATAATGTAATTGTATCCGATATCTCCCCATCCTCTTGTGACGGCATGATAGTAGTAGATACTGCGGATTGCCGCAGCAGGATCATCAAGATTTTTTGTCGTTGCGGTGTGATGAATGATAAATTTTCGAATTTTTTTCGCCTTTTGTATAGGCCATAGTAGGTCTTCTCCTTTTTCGTTTTTCGTTATCGTTTTTTCTATTTTGAGTTCATCTTTAAATTTTTCATAATCTTCTTTATCCACACGAAATTCTTCGCTCATTCCGTCATCGTGCTCAGGATCTTCTGATGTTCCTGAGGATAATTGTGCGTCAGATTTTCTACTTAATCTTAAACTTTCATCGGCTCCCCAATTTTTCCTCGTTATTACATTAAGATTTTCTTCGGATATCACATTTAATCCCGCAACAATTTTTTCAAAATCAATATCTTTTGGGTCAAAAAACTCTTTTTCAATCGCTCTGTAAGCATAAGCCAAATTTTTGGATGCCGTGTTTTTCCAGCTCTTTTTTTCTGTTGGTGAATAAATCGTTGTTATCTTGATACTTTTTAAAGTCGGCTTACGCGTTTGGGAGAAAGTTTTCAAAACAGCTTTCATTTGAAATTGTTCCGATCTGTTTGCAATGATAAAACTTTCTGTTTCTGGTAATTCGGGGCCATCAATATCTTTTTCCATCAACTGCCATGAAGTCCATACATTATTTTTGAAAAGTCGAATAAAAAGTTCAATTTCCGTATTTTCTGGCACTTCCTCATCCCAATCTATGGCCAATAAATCGATCGGATAGATGGTTTTTTGGATTTTTGAAACATAGGTATTTTCAAGAGCATCATCGTCGTTTTTTGTTGCTATTTTTTCATCTATGGTCCAATTCAGTTTTTCTTGAAATGTTTCTTCCTGACTTTTTTCGGCCATTACACTTTTACTATCGATCTCCTGCTCGAAAATTATCACCCCTAAAAAACCTGTAAGAATGGTCTTTAAAAGAAAAAGACTTAAGAGCTTTTTTGAAAATCTAGGAAGTCGATTTTTCATGAATTTCTCCTTAATTAGAAGACGCATTTGTAATCTTTTTATGATACCATGATTTAATCATTCTCGCAAGAAAGTGCAAGATTGGGCTTAATTAGTTTGTCGAAGTTGGTTACAGAAAGAAGTTTACATCAAAAAATAATATTCCAAAGGTATAGACATAATTTTACATTCCTTATCAATTTCCAGTCCGGAATTTGAGAAAATCAAATTGTAGTCGGAATTAATTTTTTTCACACTATTCATAATCTGTTTTTTATCCTTATTTCCCATACCCACCTCAATGATAATCTGTTTATTATTCAATATTTGCAGGATAAAATCCGCTCCACCCTGCTCGCTGTCGTATCGTATTGCGCCCTGTCCTCTTATAATAAATTCACGATATAAATGCGATCCGATTGAATCTTCAAGCAGCTTTCCTTGTCTGGTAAGATAAGTACTTTCCTGTCCAGTAAAATAAAAGAACGACATTCTGACTGCCGCAGCCGCAAAAAGATATTTATTTGGTTTTTTGGCAATCGTCATGTTTGATCCGTATGCTGGAATTTTAATCAGCAATTCAGCTTTTTCCAGCGCGTCAAAGATATTCGCTATCGTGAGGCGATTAATTTTAAATTTTTCCTCCAATACATTGAGACTCGTAGTGTCGTTTTCCGCGATGGCAAAGATGATTCTTTTCACTACTCCAAGGGTATTTGAATCAAAGTTGGAAAGCATAGGCAGATCCTGCTTAATAATTTTATCCAAAAGTAAAGAAATCGAATCATATACTGCCGATTCGTTGGGCATTACAAAAGAAAAAGGCAACGTGCCATATGACAAATAGGCTTTGATATCGGCTCTGTTCACTCTTGACCAGTATTGGTGAACTGATGCTTGTAAGGGCAATAAGTTATTATAAACATCCTCAGCTTTTTCCGAGAAATATACTGCCTGTCTGATTTTATCTTTCAATTTTGGCGGATAAACCCTATTTTTTATCATTTCATATTCCGTAAAACACAGGGGGGGCATTTTTTCAAAAACTGCTCTGCGCGCCAAATTTGTTGTTGTCTGGAGCACCAAAGCAGAGGAACCTGTACAACAAAAGAAAATATTGGATGTTTTTTCAAATAATGATTTTAACGTCACTGCCCATTTGGGATCGCTTTGAATTTCATCTAGGAAAATGAGAATAGGTTTTTTTATGCTTTCCAGATTATTGCCCAAAATCTCTTCGAAGGCGGACATAAGTTCCGCAATTCCGGCATCAAATAAATTCTTGGCATCTTCAACGGATAAAAATAAGATTTTGCCAACTTTGTTTTGATATTCAGTGCATGTCTGAGCCATTAAGGTTGTTTTACCGACACCCCTGAAACCAGGAATTATCACCATTTTATTTTCAGATTTTTTGCTTAAAAAATCATCTATGTACTTCTGTAATTTCACAAATATGAAACGCTTTGGGTATTTTTTACCGTCCACACTATGCGTAAAACGTTTCAACCGTTCATTAGTTGTTCTGATTTGCTGTTGAAGGTATTGGATGAGTTCTTGTTTCATATATATTTGGATATACTAGAAATATATACTTCTAGTATAATTAATTATACTAGAAGAGTCAATAAACTATTTCGAACCTGTTTAAGCCGATTCCGCTAGGATTTTCTTGTATGTTTAAACTTCCTTCATTACAATAAACACGCATTATCTTTTAACATAAAGATTGTTATGACTTTAGCACATTTTACTGATGCCAATTTCGAACCCGAGGTACTCAAATCGAACATTCCAGTTCTGGTCGATTTTTTTGCGGTTTGGTGTGGACCTTGCAAACAACTCGCTCCGATTATCGAAGAACTTGCTAGCGAATATGAAGGGAAAATAAAAATTGGTAAACTTGATGTTGATGAAAATAACCCCACCGCTTCAAAATATGGGGTTATGAGCATCCCAACACTCATCTTTTTTAAAGATGGAAAAGTTGTTGAAAAAGTATCTGGTTTTCATCATAAAGATCAATTAAAAGCAAAACTTGATAGTATGGTATAGGGAATGGAGATTTTTATACTTGTTTCAAATTCAAACTTTTTTCTTGTAATAAAGCTTTGCTCTTTCTACAATAAATTTAGTAAATCTCATTTGCAGATAAGTTCTTAAAGGCGTCATTTAACTTTCTTCTATGTTTCTTCGTTCTTTCAAAAGTACTTTCTGTGCTTTGCTTGTTTTGATGTACATTTTTAACCTTTCTTTAGAACCTGTCTTTGCGGCAACAACCTTCAAAAAACCCTCAGTTTCTGAAAAGCAAGTTTCTCAAAAGCAGCGCGAACTTTCTCTGGGAGAAGATATTTTAAATTCTTTTAGTGTACATTCTACTCCTTCCCCCTCTTCCGACAATTCTTCTTTAGCCTTAAGCACGGGTTCTTCCTACACTGACTATATTTTCGGCGAAAATGTTCCGGATCCCGTCTCAAATCTCCAAGGCTTTAAGGGCGACTACGATACGCAACTTTCGACTGGAGCTTCTACCTATCGCTATGATTTTGAGCTTCCCCCAGGAAGAGGTGGCCTTAGCCCCTCGCTTTCTCTTCAATATGTAAGCCAAAGCTCTAACGAAGACAGTTTTATCGGATATGGTTGGGATTTGAGTGAATCGTACATTGAACGCAGTGATCGAAAGGGAGTCGATACCATGTATAGCCGCAATGAATTTCGTCTTGTTTTAAGTGGTATTGGAAGTGAAATCGTTCCTATTAGCCTCTCTGATCCACAAAAAGGTTATGGGGAATATGGGGAAAGCATTTCGCAGTATTTTTGGAAATATACCTTTAATAATGATGATAGTTGGATGCTCATCGACAAAAGCGGCACTCGATATCTTTTTGGAAAAGATGAATCATCTCAAATGTTTGACCCGAGTAATGGTTCAAAAATTTATCGTTGGTATTTGGAAGAAGCGCGCGACACCAATGACAACTATATTCGTTATGAATATTTGAAAGATAATAATCGCCTCTATCCCAAAAAAATTCTCTACACCGGTCATGGAGCGAATCAGCCGAGCAATGATGGACCTTTTCGCATTGAATTTGTTTTGAAGGAAAGGACTGACCAAGTTGTAAGTTATCGTCCAGGCTTTCGTGTTCTTACTCGCTATGTCATTGATGAGGTTCAAGTATATATCGATGAATTTGCCATAACTGATCCTGTGCGCATTTATGATCTTGAATATACGACTTCTGACAACGGGAAAAAATCTTTACTTTCAAACATTACGGAAACCGGTACTGCTGAAAACGGAGAAAGGAAAAGTCTTCCTCCTACCACTTTTGAATATTATAAAAATGATCCTCAAAAACTCGATTGGAAACTTGATCCTGTCACCTATCCTACTTCTTTGAGTTGTTCCAGCGATACCATTCTTCTTGATGTGAATCTCGATGGTTACGATGACATCCTTCGTTCTTATCTTTACAAGCAAAGCTCAAACGATCCTTTCCAATCGTATTCTTATGCTTACACGAATAAAAAAAATGGGACTTTTGAGATTGCGGATAATTCTTTCGCCCTTCCTGAACCACTTGCATCGTACAATGAATTGAACCAGGTCATTGACAGCAACGTTTTCAATTTTTTTGATTTTAATGGAGATTTACCGACCGATCTTGGAGAGGGTGAAGCATTTTCCAATACTTCCTTAAGTCCCGATGAGCACGTTTATTTTTTGAAAGAAAATGGTTGGCAAAAAGGTCCTGGATATAGCGCTATCGAAGGATGGATGCAGTATAGTTCATCGACTTCCGACCTTGGAACTCGCAATTTTGATGTTAATGGCGATTCGCTTACCGATCTTGTTCGCGGCTATCAAAAAACGAGCGGAGCTTTTGAATCCTCGCTTTACCTGAATGATCCGGAATTGAAAAATTTTGTGCCAAGTACGACCTATAAAAACGACCTTTTCCCTTTTGCTCACGAAGGAGGCTATGGCAATTACGATCCAGGGTTTCGTTTAACTGATGTCAACGGAGATGGTCTTAGCGATGTTGTTTATTCTTTTTATGAAATGAATAACATTTTCGATGAAAGTGATACGGCCAAATATTCAAAAGTTTATCTTAATAATGGATCGAACGGATGGGTCGAGGATCCTTCTTGGAAAGTCCCTGTTGCGATTTCTTACACATTTCAGACTGATATTAACTCTGTTTGCGAGAATGACCCAGAGGATGGACCCTGGTTTGATCTTATTCCTCAAAGTCGTTACTTTACCGGCGTTTACTTTCTTGATGTGAATGGTGATCACCTTCAAGATATTGTCGTTGGCAATGACAGTGCTTCTGCCATTAAGCTTAACTGTACCAATCGCAATCTTCATGTTGAACCCAGTCTTGCTGACAATGAAAAAGCTATTTACCTGAATAATGGCGTAAATGGCTGGGATAAAGTTTCCCAAAATTTTGATATCCCTACATTTGTCTACCACGATTACATTGATGGGTATATTTCTTTTCAATATGACAAACGCATCCATATCGCTGAAATGAATGGCGATTCAATCGCCGATGTTCTTCTCGGAAGCGGAGGTTGTCCTTTAGGCTCTCAAGTCAGTGGGAATTATTTTGCTTCTCAGGCTCGCAGTGATACCGACTTGCTTCACTTTGTGCGCAATTCCCATGGTGGATCAATAGAACTTCTTTACGAGCCATCGACTCAACATAAAGACGATTCTGGCAATTATCTCAATAGAGAGCTTCCCATTACTCTTCAAATCGTAAAAGAGGTCAAGCTTGATGACGGTCTAGGTGATGTCCATTCTATTCAATACCAATATAAAAACGGTCGATTTTTCACATATTCTCCTACTATCCGAGAATTTGCCGGTTTTGAAACCGTTACTTCCAACGATGGTCAGATCGTTACAAAAACGACCTTTTCCCAAGGAAGTCTCAACAATGCTCCTCCTTCAGGGGATTCGCTTTCTTCTTATTTTTCTCTCAAAGGAAAACCTCTTCGCACGGAAATTTTCGATCTCGATGGCTCCAAACTTAGTGAAACGATTCAAAAATGGGAGGCTTATGACTTTGGTGGTTTAAGATTTTTTCCAAAACTTGTTCAAAACGTAACTCTCGATTATGAAGGAGGATTAAACCCTCGAGGCAGCGCTTCGACTTTTATCTATGATAACGCTACGGGGAATCTCATCGAAACCCGAAATTATGGAGAAGTTGTTTATGATACGGCAACTTCTAATTTTACTGATATTGGCAATGATGCGATCTTTGCGAAAAATAAATATGCCGATAACGCCAGTGTGTGGATTTTTGGACTTCCGACTGAAGAGACTTTTACTGATGCTTCAGGCAATAAAAAGGCTCAAAATCGTTATTACTATGACGGCTTAAAATCCATCGGGCAGGTTTCAAAAGGGAATCTGACAAAAATTGCGAAGTGGCTCGATACCGATAACGTCTCGATTTACACGCAATATCAATATGACGTGTATGGCAATAAAACTCGCGTCGCTCGTTCTAATAGAATTGAAGAGGATGAGGAGGCTTTTGATCATGCCACTTACTTCGAATATGATACCGAACTTCACATGTATCCCGATCGGATTATTAATCCTGAAGGGTACGAAACGCTCCTTCGATATGATCTTTTTTCAGGTTCAGTAAAAAAAACCGTTGATCCCAATAACACTACTTTCGAATATGAATATGACCCTTTTTATCGCTTGAAGCAGGTTAAAGTAAACGATCCTGAAAACTACGCTGTTTTAAAAACAAAAACAGAGTATGTGTACGATGATTTGAGTGTTCCGACCAATATTACGTTGCATGCATATGACGGAGTGAGTTTGGATCCTGTTTCGACCTCTTACTATTTTGATGGTTTTCAAAGAAAAATACAGATACGCACTGAGGCGGAAGATTCGAATTATACGATAAATGATATTCAGTACAACGAACTTGATCAAATTACCAAAGAGTCACTGCCTTATTTTGGCAGCGGTTCTTCCTACCAAACTCCTCTTTGGAACAACGCTTATACTGCTTATGAATATGACGCGCTTTCGCGTCCTAGAAAAGTGAGCTTTGTGAAATCGACGTCCGAAATTTTTTCCGAAACCACTTATGATTATTCGACTCCGTGGCAAACCGTTATTTTCGATCCAGAAGGAAATCCCAAGATATTTCGATACGATGCTTTTCATCGATTGATTGAGGTTGATGAGTATCTTACAGGTCTTAAGTATACCACCCGATATTTCTATGATGTTGCCGGCAATCTTATTAAAATTGTTGATAGTAAAAATAATGAACGTTCTTTTCAATACGATTCACTTTCAAGACTTATTGAAACCACGGAAACCCATGCGGCGAGTGATCTTGATGTCAGCAGTTGGCGCTTTTTCTATGATGATAATGATAATCTTGCAAAACGAGTCGATCCTAATGGTACTGTAACGACTTTCACCTATGACATGTTGGATCGCGTAAAAACCGAATCTTCAGGATCATCAAATATTGCTTACGAGTATGACCGCTCTCGTAACAGTATCGGTCGAATTTCTTCTGTTACTGCTGACACCAGCTTTAGCGGATATGAATACGATGATCTTGGAAATCTTCAACATGAAACAAAGATTGTGCTTGATACCGAGTTTGTCACGAGTTTTCAAACTGATCTTTTAGGGAGAGTGCGTTCCATCACCTATCCCGAAACCACCCGTATTGATTATGCTTACCATGAAGGTGGACTTTTAGAATCTGTTTCAAAATTTGGTGTAAATGGTTCGCAAACACTGGTTTCTAATATTGATTATTCGCCTTTAGGACAGATAACACGCCTTGATTACGGAGACGGGACTTCTAAAACGCAAACATTCGAAATGAATGAAATGTATCGACTTAAAACTGCGAGCATAAAACATGGTTCTTTAAGTATCCAAGATTTTCAATATAGTTACGACAAAGTTGGAAATATTCTTTCAATCTCTGATGGTTCTGATACCGATACGGAAAAATTGGCGAATTTCGAATACGATGACCTCTATCGACTTACTCGCGCTTTTGTTGATTATGGCGATATTGATGGCGACGATCGGGGCAGTCATTCCACTGATTATGATGAAACCTATCAGTACGATTCGATTGGCAATATGACCTATAAATTTGGCATTGGGAATTTTACTTACAATGGGCCTAATAGCTTTGCTCCAAGTAGCGCCGGCACTTATTCATTTACCTATGATGATAATGGCAATCTTGTTTCAGATGGCCTTCGTACTCTTTCGTATAATCATCGCAATCAAATTGTTCAAACGAACTATAATAATCTCTTAACCTATCTAGATTATGACTCGAGTGGTAGCCGCGTGCTTAAAGAAAGTTTTAGAACTCGTAATTATTATCCGAACAAATATTACGAACTTTATGAAGATGGAAATGGGTTAAAGAGTCTCGCTCATATTTACGCTGGCGATTTGCGGATCGCTTTTCTTGAAATTGATAGCCCGAAAGATGCTGATAAAGATGGGATAAAAACCGAAGATGGCGACTGCTATGATTATGATGCGAGCATTTATCCGGGTGCGCTGGAAGTTTGCGATGATGGTATTGATCAAAATTGCGATGGAGCGGACACGCTCTGCCGCGATCTTGACAGCGATACTGATGGCTATACAGGGGCGAATGGTGATTGTAACGATAACAATGCTTCGATTCATCCCCTTGCTCAAGATATTTGTGATGACGGGATCGATCAGGATTGCAGTGGATACGATCTTCCATGCAACAATGCCGATCGTGATAATGATGGGTACACGTCTCTCAGTGGCGATTGTAAAGATGATGATGCCTCCATTCACCCGAATGCTCCTGAACTTTGTAATAATATCGATGATGACTGTAATGGTGAGGTCGATGATGGTCTTACTTTTGATCTCGATTCCGACGGATATCAGAGTAGAAACTCGTGTTCTGGATCGCAAAATGATTGTAATGATGTTGATCGGGCGTATCATCCCGATGCTTTTGAAAGTTGTAGTACGGATGACTTTAATTGCGATGGCAGTAATCAGTCCTGTCTCGACAGAGATGATGACGCTGATTCATGGACCGAAGCCGAAGGAGACTGTGACGATGCGAACCCTTTGGTCCATCCGAATAATAATGAAATAGAGCGAAATAGTCTTGATGATGATTGTGATTCGAGTACTCTTGATGACGATCTTGATCAAGATGGCTATGCGAGCGATTTTGATTGTAATGATGAAAGTGCCGCCATTTATCCGTATGCTCCTGAATGGACTTTTCCCTGCGAAGATGGGATAGACCAAGATTGTGACGGCTATGATCTTGGCTGTGATTCGCTGGATCTCGACTTGGATGGTTATTCGGCTGATGATTGTAACGACCTTGACCCTGCTGTTCATCCGGACGCTATAGAAATCGCTTACGATGGCATCGATAATGATTGCGACATTCTTACTCTCGATGATGATCTTGATCGCGATGATTATGGAAAAGCTTTAGATTGTGATGATAATAATCGCAGTCGCTGGCCAGGAAACGATGAAATCTGCGGGGATCAAATTGATCAAAATTGCGACAATGAAGATTTGTCATGTGATGTGGTCGATCAAGACCTCGATGGTTATACGCCGCAACAAGGTGATTGCAATGATGCTCGTTCTGATATCAATCCAGGTGCTTTCGAAAAATATTATGACGGGATCGACAATGATTGTAATCCTTTAACGGTCGATGATGATAAGGATGCCGATTCCTATCCTTTTGACAGCGATTGTGATGATAATGAGTCATCTGTGTATCCTGGTGCTCATGAGATTTGCGGGGATCAAATTGATCAAGATTGTAATCAAAGAGATCGATTCTGTTTTGAGGGATTTGATATCGTGTGGCCAAATATCATTTCTAATAGATTCAAAGTAAAAACGCTTCCTTCACAGCAACAGGGCTTTTCGACCCCATCTTCGAGCTTAGAGACTTTGAGCCAATCACAGACTTCGATCTCTCGAACTTCAGAGTCAGAAAGTTCGACCGCTCGAACTTCAGCACCATCTCGTTTAAGCCTTCCTTCTCCAATTGATGTCTCACAGCGTCTTTTCGGATTGAACCTTCGCGACAAAACTTCGCAATTATTCGCTCTCAAACGTGATACTTTTCAAATTCTGCTCGATCTCATTTATGGAAAAACTTTTCAAAACTCTCGTTTCAGTGATTCGAGTGAAGCGGCTTTTAATATGATTGAAGGGAATTCTCGACTTTTCTATGTTTTTGCTGATCATCTTGGTAGTACCTCAGTTATCATGGACAGCGCTGGAGATTTGGTAAATGTGAAAGACTACAAACCTTTCGGGACATTGTACGTCGATCAATACTTCATGTCAGAACCTCCCCTATTTCCTTATTCGTTTACGGGCAAAGAATATGACGAAGAAATGGATTTGTACTATTTTGAAGCGCGCTACTTAAATGATGCTTTGGCGAGATTTACGAGTGTGGATTCTGCGCTCTTTGATATGAGCCATCTTCGTTTGATTCTTTCCGATCCTCAAGCTCTCAACGCCTATTCCTATGCGAGGAATAATCCAATGAGACTCGTCGATCCGGATGGAGCGTTTTGGAAAGAAGTTTTTCAAGCAGGAAAAGAAGCCATCCAAGCAACTGGAGAATTTATTGGGGCAGCAGCGCAAGAATTTTTTCACAATCAAACTTACGGGCTCGTCCCAGCACCAGATACATCCATAAGCCTCGCTACTCAATTGGGTGCAGAAACAGGCAGAATGTTATCAGAGGCGGCAAGTGTGGCTTCCATGATAGTTGGAGGAACTATTGCTACAGGTGGCGCAGCTACTGGTGCTGCACTGGCCGTAACCAGTGCTGGAATCTTGATACCTGTAGGTGTTGCTGTAAGTGCAGAATCCATAGCAGCAGGAGCAGCCTTAGCTGGGCAGGGAGCAGGGACGTTGATGTATGCTAAAAGTCGATCAGAAAATATAGGAAAAGCTACAATGAAAATTAATTTTGGACAACAGGGCAAACATATACCCGGGCATAATAATTTCCAAAACGGAAAAAGCGTTTTTACCCATGCAAACCCCAAGGCACTTTTTGAAAAATTTTCAGGGAAGGGACAACCCTTAAATAATTTTAAATTTGGAGAAGCTGGTTATAAGGAAAGAGTTGATTTTGGTGAGGTTATAGGTAATTTTATATATAAAAATAAAAGTTATGAAACAACTCGTGGCATAATTCATTATGGAGAAAATGGTGCACATATTGTTCCAGCTCGTCCAGCAAATTTTTAATGCAATCATCATTTATTATTTTTTATGAAACATTTAATTACTGAGGAAGAATTATGGACTGAAATGCTTCTCTCCGCACAGAAAGCTCTACTTGGCGCAGTGGGGCCAAATTTACGAGGTTGCACCATTGGTTGGACAAAAACAAAAATAACTTGGCTTTGTTATTTTGATGGACCTATGAGCGATGAAGATAAAGAACTTATGCGGTGTGTAGGCACAGAAATTATTGCTGATTTTCCTGATATGATGATAGAAGAAAAAATGGTAAGACTCGATGCACCTAAAAAGATGAAAAAACTGCAGGGCTGGGCTTATGTCAGGAAAGAATAACATTTGATCAACAGAATATGCAAAAATATTGATACTACCTTAAGGAGGTGCTGAAAAAATTGAAAGAATTTTCCAATGGCTTACTAAATTTTCCCCAGAGCAAAGCCCATAAGTCTTATCGGGTCATTCGTTTGATCCTCCTGAAGATAAAATAACCACCAGGCAGTACTATCTCTTGGACCGATTCCCTGTATATACCCCGTATTTGGGGCGTTTTCAACGAATCCTCTATAAGCTTGAGAGATTAAAGTCCCATCTGTACGGTATCGGTACAGGTATCTGTTATTTGCTGCTACAATTAAATCATTTCCGTCCAAGTAAAATCCCATAATCTCTTTCCCAGCAACTCCAATAGAAAAACTATTTCCTCTGGTAGCCGTGGTTCCGCTGATTGAGTACGAGGTGATGGTGGTACTCGTGCTATCATCGGATATATAGAGTATAGAATCATTTCCTGCGATATGACCAACTTTTGAAGTCCATTTTGTGCCGGAAATAGTAAGGGTCGTAGCAGTCGCCAGATCGAGTGACAGCCTCACAATTTTAATATTCGTATCGGTAGTATTAAATTTTGTAGACATTCCAGCAACCCAGATGTAACTACTCCCCACTGCGATTCCCCCTTCACTACCGTAATCCCAATCATAAGCTCCAGAACCATCAAATAAGTCTTTGTATGCTCCATCGTAATAGTATGTTTGAGTCACTGAGTCACGAGAATATCGATAAATGCTTTTGTTTTGATTTTCGCGATACTGATCACCGGGTGATGACGCAAGAATGTACATTTGTGAACCATCACTATTGGATGTTACCTGATTAGAATTCCCTGCCTGCATATTGGCATTCGGTATTATAAAATAGTTCTGTATCATTTTTGGATGGGTGTGGAGATTATCAGCATTTGACGAAGAACCACCAGTTAAGGTATTGAGATTTGAAGCTGTGACTGATGAATTCGCTCCATTTAAGGCGAGATTGATCGTTGAAGCCGAAG